>JBKPSP010000090.1:0-57801 GCA_046735175.1 Acidobacteriota bacterium | reverse complement strand
GTCTGCAGCGCACCCCTCAAGACATCTTCGTTGGCCGCGGCGAGCCGAATATGGGTGTGTCCCATTCTTCCAAAACCGCCCGGAATCGGTAAGAAGACTTCCGGCAGTTCCTCCACGAACGCCGTCTGCTGCTCAAGCGTGAGCATCAGGTTTCCGTAACCCTGCGGTTGCGAGGCGAGGGAAGCAAATTTTCTGCCGCCAACGCGGAAAGCTGGGAATCCTGCGTGGTCGTACTCTTCCACACCTTCGAGCCTGCGGGCGATGCGGCGGAAATCTGCTGGCGTCATGGAAACGCGGGCGAGGACACCCTTTCTGCTCCTTTCTGCTCCTTCTCCTTCGGTCTGTCAGGGTGGCGACTCAGACCATCAAAACCATTCGCTGCGGTAAGCGACCCACCAACTGACAACCCCGATCGGGATGGTTGCGACGACGCCCCACCAGAACGGCAGGACGAAATCTGCGACCAGACCGAGGACGACGAAAAGGATCCAGAAGATCTTCTTCTCCACGAGTTGATTGTAAGCCTCCGATCTTCAGCTGGCGCCGTCGTTCTAGAAGCGTAACCACAGAGGACACAGAGGTTCACAGAGTGGCCCTGGCTTTCTTTTCGCGGCGCAAACGTATACAACATCTGCCATGAAGCGAACGGCACGGGAAATTGGCAGAGCGACTGGCGCGAGCGTGGTTGGCAATGATCAGGTCGAGATCAGTGGGGTTGCGAGCATTACAAGCGCTAAGGCTGGTGATCTGGTTTTCGTGGAAGACGAAAGGCACCTGCAATCCGCGCTCGGTTCGCAAGCCGTGGGTGTAATTGCCGGAAAGTTCGCGGAGAGAGTTAAGACAGATAAGCTCCTGCTGATTTCTGCGAATCCGCGGCTGGCTTTCGCGCGCGCGGCTGCGATGTTGCAGAGCTCGGAGAAGCCCACATCGGGGATTCATGCGAGCGCGGTTGTTGCTCCGTCTGCAACTGTGGCTGATTCCGTCATCATCGATCCCTGGGCATTCGTCGGCGAGAACGCTCGAGTCGGCGAGCGGAGCTGGATTGGCGCGGGTTGTGTAATCGGAAGTGGCGTTTTGATTGGAGCGGATTGCAAGATTTATCCCCGGGTGACGGTTTATCCGGGAACGCGGATCGGCGATCGCGTGATCGTGCACGCGGGTGCGGTGCTGGGCAGCGATGGGTTCGGGTATGTGACCGATCGGGCGAGCGGGCGTCACGAGAAATTTCCGCAGATCGGGCGGTTGGAGATCGAAGACGACGTTGAAATCGGAGCGAATACGACCATCGATCGCGGCGCGCTTGAAACTACGCGCATTGGGCGCGGGACGAAGATCGACAACCTCGTTCACATCGGACACAACTGCCAGTTTGGCGAGAACGTGATTATCGCGGCGCAGGCGGGATTCTCGGGGAGTATCACAATTGAGAACAGTGTTGTGATCGGCGGGCAAGTGGGCATGGGCGAGCATGCTCATGTTGGCGAAGGGGTGATGTTAGGCGGACAAGCCGGCGTGCTGCCGAAGAAAATTTTGCGGGGCAAAGGCGTAGCGTTTTGGGGAACGCCGGCGAAGCCCGTGAGGGAGTATTTGAAGCAGTTAGCGACTTTGGCCAAGCTGAGCAGACGAGAGTAGTTCTCACCGCTCGGTCGGACAGGAACGCCCGACCCATATCATTCCGCCTGATATCCTTCCCAGAATGGTGGGAATCTCTCGACGCGCGTGGTTGTTCGCGGTTCTCTCCGCGATCTTGCAGGTAGTCATCTTCCCGCTCGAAAATCTTTACGCTCTAGGCTGGGTTGCCATGGCACCCTTGCTGGTCGCAATCTTTCAGGCGCGGCAACCCGGGCCACTGCAGTTGCAAGGGGTCGAGAAGTTTGCTCCGGCAAATCCGATGCAAGGCTTTCTGCTCGGGTATGCGTGCGGAATCCTGTGGTACGGCGGAACCTGTTACTGGGTCTTCAACACCATGAAGCAGTACGGCGGGATCGGGCCGCTGGGCGCGTTCGCACTGCTGATCCTGTTCTGCTTGTACCTTGCCCTTTACCACGGTGCATTCGGCTTGATTGTCAGTTTGCTCGCCAGAAAGTCTCTGCGTCTGGCATTGATCGGTGCGCCATTCGCCTGGGTTGCCATGGAACTCGCGCGCACCCGCATCAGCGGATTTCCCTGGGATCTGCTCGGCACCACCCAGGTGGATAACATCCCGCTGGCGCGAGTTGCCACCTACACGGGAGTGTATGGGATCTCATTCGAGATCGTGATCGTGAACACCGCGGTCGCAGCAGCGTTCATCGTGCACCGAAACCGCCGGCGATCCCTACTGATCGTTTCGCTTCTGGCGGCCTGTTTACTGCAGGGGGCGCGCTGGGTGCCTGCGCCCGCGTTTTCCACGGACCACCGCGCGGCCCTAGTCCAAGAAAATGTGCCGGTGCTTGAAGGACAGGACTGGACGCGGCAATATTTCGACGACACTTTGGTGGATCTGACCCACATCACGCTGGGCACGGCTGCGCAAGCGCATCCGAAGTTGATCGTCTGGCCGGAATCGCCGGCGCCGTTCTACACCGGCGATCCCCTGTTTCGGAATGCCATCTCGCAAATGGCCTCAACGGCGCAAGCCTGGATGGTGGTGGGCAGCATCGGCGTGGACAACGCGCAAATGGGACAGCGCCAGCCGACGAACATTTTCAACTCGGCAAGTCTGGTGCGCCCGACCGGCGAGTGGGATGGGCGGTACGACAAAATTCACCTGGTTCCCTTCGGTGAGTACGTCCCTTTCAAAGAGTGGCTAGGGTTCGCCGGCGGGCTCACGAAGGAGGTCGGCGATTTTACGAGAGGGATGTCACGAGATGCATTGCAAGCCGGCGATCAGAAGCTCGGTATCTTTATCTGTTATGAGTCCATTTTCCCGGACGAGATCCGCCAGTTCGCAAATCGGGGAGCGCAGGTGCTGGTGAACATCTCGAACGACGGATGGTATGGCGACAGCGGCGCCTATGCGCAGCACCTGAAGCAGGCGCGAATGCGCGCCGTGGAGAACGCCCGGTGGCTGTTGCGCGATACGAACACCGGAGTGACGGCTGCGATCGATCCCTATGGGCGAGTGGTGCAGCAGGTCCCGCGAAAAACCCGCACAGCGTTGGTGGCGAATTATTCGCTTGAAAATGGCACCACCTTCTACACGCGCCATGGCGACTGGCTGGCATACGCCTGTGCGATAATCACAATTGGAGCGGTCGTTCTTTCTTTGATGCCCGCTTCACTTACTCCCGGAAAAAGCCATGCAGGCCATGATTGAAGATTTCGAAAGAGAATTCACCGCATTAAAAGAGAAGGTCCGCGAACTCCGGGAGTACCTTTGACGCGGGCAAACTCCGCACTCAACTCACTGAAGTAGATAAGCAAGCCGCCGACCCGAATCTGTGGTCGAATCCCCAAAAATCTCAGCAGGTGATGCGAGAGAAAAAGCGCCTCGAGGGCATGCTCGCCACCGAATCGGATCTGGTGCGGCGCACCGAAGACATTTCGGCCTATTTCGATCTCGCCAAAGAAGGCGAGAACGTCGAAGCCGACCTGCGCCGCGAGATCGACGATCTCCGCAACAAAGTTGATCAGCTCGAAACTGAAACGCTGCTTTCGGGCGAGAACGATGGGCGCGACGCAATCGTGACAATCCATCCTGGCGCGGGTGGAACCGAGTCGCAGGACTGGGCCGAAATGCTCATGCGCATGTATCTGCGCTGGGCCGAGCGGCAGGGGTTCCAGACTGTGCTCTATGACTACCAGCCGGGTGAAGAGGCGGGGATCAAGTCGGCGACCTTCGGCGTAAACGGCGAATACGCGTACGGACTTCTGACCAGCGAAATCGGCGTACATCGCCTGGTGCGCATCTCACCCTTCGACCAGGCGAAGCGGCGGCACACATCCTTCGCCAGCGTGTTTGTTTCGCCGGAGATCGATGACTCCATCGAAGTTGTGATCAAGCCGGAAGATTTGCGCATCGACACCTATCGTTCCAGTGGCAAAGGTGGACAGCACGTAAACACCACCGACTCCGCCGTGCGCATCACGCATATTCCCACAGGCCTCGTCGCCGCGTGCCAGAACGAACGCTCGCAGCACAAGAACAAAGATCGCGCCATGAGCATGCTGCGATCAAAGCTCTACGAGTTCGAAATGGAGAAAAAGCGCGAAGCCACAAAGAAGATTGAAGACTCAAAACTGGACATCGACTTTGGCTCGCAGATTCGATCCTACGTGCTGCAGCCTTATCGGCTGATCAAAGATCACCGCACGAAGACCGAGGTCGGCGACGTCGACCGCGTGATTGATGGTGACTTGCAGCCCTTTATCCGCGCGTATTTAAGGATGCGGCGGGACGGGGCCTCGGGAATCTAGCTGGTGCCCAAACTCGATTCACCACAGGGACACAGGGGCACAGGGAAAACCGATTGAATCACTGATTCGTAGCAAATGCAGGTGAACTAGCGCCAAAGTCATTGAATTGTGTTTTGGTTTTCCCTGTGCCCCTGTGTCCCTGTGGTGAACCGCCGTTAGCCACTCTTTCGTAACATCCCCCATCCCAAAACCCTGGAAACTCATTCCATCCTGCGAGATTCTGTAACGTACAGAACCATATCCTGCTATGCCTCGAATGCTGGACCTCATCCGCTCAAGCGCCCTGTCATCGCACCAGATGATGACGGCGTCGAAGGGCGCGCTCCACGTGCCTGCAGCCGAAATGGTGGAGATTCTCGTTTATATCGCCGAGCACAACAAAATCTTCGGCGGACATGCAAGATTCACGCTCGCGGCATGGGACGAAGCCTCCGCCAAGACCATCGTCGCCGATCCCTCTACTCCTAAGGAAGTTCTCGAGTATTGGCTCGAGCCGAAAAACCTGCGGCCCACCCTTTTCCCGCTGCTACTTGAGAATCCATCCGTCTCGCTTGTCAAGGTCGCCGAGCTCGCCACCACATTGAAAGGCGAATGGATTGACGCCATGATCGCCAGCCCACGGGTGCGCAACTCGCGGCAACTGCAGAACGATCTCGCCTCGAACAAGGAGCTAAGTGGAGTTCAAACTGCGAGAATTCAGGAATTGATCACGGGACGGCCGGTTGAAAGCCCCGTCTCGAATGACAGCCCACAATCAGAGCCGCCGCCTGAGGTCAACGTTGAACAAGCCGAAGTAGTAACGGTTTCCACTCCAGCGCAGATGGAGCCAGCCTCACAGCCGGAAAATGAACCCAGCGATCCGGAAGCCGACGAGGCCCTGGTTGCGTTCTTCAAGGAGCACGCGGCCGAAATTAACGCGGAGGGCAACAAACCCTTTCAGCCCATCGGTGGATTCTATGACGAAGTTCATGCAGAACCGGAAACGCATGCGGTTGCGGCAGCAGCCGGCGCGGCGCCGGGAACTGCTCCGTCGCCGGGCGTACCTGCACCCAAGCACATTGTTCCGAAAAAGCTAACCAATCCGGAAGACGAAAAACGGGGAAGCGTATTGCAGAAGATCAACCGTTTGGATGTGAAAGGCCGAATCCAGCTTGCGGTGAAAGGCACGAAAGAGGAACGCGCGATCCTTGTCCGCGACGGCACCAAGATCGTGGCCCTCGCGGTGCTCGATTCACCCAAGATCAGCGACGGCGAGGTCGAGAAATTCGCATCGCAAAAGAACGTGCTCGAAGCCGTGCTGCGCAGTATTCCCATGAGACGGCGGTTTGCGAAGAATTATGCAGTCGTTCGCAACCTGACCTTCAATCCACGCACTCCGATTGATGTGGCTCTCGGCCTGATGAAAAATTTGTTGGTCCAGGACCTGAAACATCTCTCCGGGAACAAGGAAGTGTCAGAAACCATCCGCAAGCTGGCGCTGCGGATGTTCAAGCAACGTGCCGAAGCCAACAACAAGAAGTAGCGCTAGAATACGGCGGTGAACTCTTCGCCGCAGGCCGATCCCATCCGCGAACTTCTTTCACGATCCAAAACAATCGCGGTCGTGGGACTCTCCGACGATCCGTTTCGCCCCAGCTACGGCGTTTCCGCTTACATGCAGTCGCACGGGTACCAGATCATCCCGGTCAATCCGAACATCGCAGAGGCACTGGGCGAGAAATCTTATCGCTCGCTGCTTGATGTGCGCGAGCAGGTGGATATCGTGAACATTTTCCGCCGGCCGGAATATGTGGAAAGCATCGTAGATCAGGCGATTCAGATCAAAGCCCCGGCAGTATGGATGCAGGAGGGAGTCATCAACCATGCGGCCGCTGAGAAAGCGCGGCGCGCGGGCATGTTTGTCGCGATGGACCTGTGCATCTTGAAGGAGCATCGTGCAAGGTTTGGGTGAAGGCATGCTTCGCTCGGGATGACAGCGTTCGTTGCGCGTAGGCCTACTCAACCGGTTATGTGCAACGCTAAAACTATGTCATCTCGACCGGAGCAGCGCGATTGGCGCGCTGCGGAGCGGAGAGACCTTGTGGTGATGCTGCCATCAAATTGCTCTGTGCTCTTGAATTCGCAGCAGCAACACGGACAGATCCCGCCCTGAGATTCCCGCGAGAATGCCCGCGCCACACGCCTTTGCTAAAATCAAAACTTATTGAGATTTCTGTCGGACAGGAGTGTCCGACCCCACACAAGCCTTTCATGCCCATCTACGAATACGAGTGCAAGAAATGCGGTCACCGGTTTGAGCGCATACAGCGGTTTTCTGATCCGCTGGTGAAAAAGTGCCCCGAATGCGGAGGCAAGGTCGAGCAGGTGATTTCCGCGCCGGCCGTGCAGTTTAAGGGATCGGGCTGGTACGTGACCGATTACGCCAAGAAGTCTGGCGGCGCCTCTGCCAAAGCCGACTCCTCGGACGGTAAGGGCGACTCGAGCAAGGATTCGACGACTAAGAAAGACAGCAAGCCCAAAGCCGAGACCGGATCGAAGGCGTCCGAAAAGAAATCGTAATCCAGCCATTCAAAACGTTAGTTGTGGATTGGGCGTTTCATTCCGCGTCGTAAGGGGCTCGATGAAATTCCAATTTCTTACACCATTCCTGCTGGTCCTCGCCTGCTTCGCGCGAGCGCAGAAGGCGCCAGAACATCAACTCAACTATTTCTCGGAGCCGCAGACGTTTCCGCTCTGGGAGCATGGCGCGCCCGGAGCATTGGGAAACGATCCTGCGGACGTTCCGACCATCACCGTCTATCAGCCGCTCGAAGCCACTCGAACCGGGACTGCGGTCGTCATCGCGCCAGGTGGTTCTTACGGCATGCTGGCCAGCAATCACGAAGGCCGGCAGGTTGCGGAGTACTTCAACGCCCTGGAAGTGACCGCGTTCGTGCTGAAGTACAGGCTCGGTCCGCGCTATCACGATCCCATTGAGTTGGGCGATGCCCAGCGGGCGCTCCGCTGGGTGCGCGCGCACGCCGAGCAGTACGGATTCAAACCGGACCGCGTCGGGCTGATGGGATTCTCGGCAGGCGGGCACCTGGCGTCAACGGCGGCGACTCATTTTGATCACGGCAAACCGAATGCTTCCGACAAAATCGAGCACTGGAGCTCGCGGCCAGATTTTCTGGTCCTCGGATATCCGGTGATCACGATGATGCCGCCCTATGCGCACGAGGGTTCCGTTGCCAATTTACTGGGCCAGAATGCGAGCGCCGAACGCCGAAAGCAGCTTTCGAATGAGCTAAACGTAACGTCGGAAACTCCACCGACATTTCTGCTGAGCACAACTGAGGACACGTTGGTTTTGCCGGAAAACACGGTGGAGTTCTACATGGCGCTGCGGAAAGCGGGAGTTCCCGCAGAGATGCACGTCTTCGAGAAAGGGCCGCACGGCGTGGGGCTTGATCTGGAGGATCCGGTGCTGGGGGTGTGGCCGACGCTACTGGCTAATTGGCTGCGAGAACGGGGTTTGCTGCTCATGAAGAGCTCCGAGAAGAAATAAAAACTAAAACGTGGGGTGGCAGGATGCCCCGCTTGTGCATACTTTGGAAGAAGTGGCCTGCGAACTTGAACTTCGGGGTCTGAATGTGTGAGTGGCTTCCTCCCACCTCCCCGAACGGCGCGGGGGGAAAAGCTTCGTGCGGCGCCTTCCCAAGTAATATGGCTCAGTTATAGACAGTTTATATAGTTTATCCTCGGCAAAGATAAACCTGATAAACTTCCTATAACATGGATCCAACGATTAATCCTTTCGCGCCGGGGGCCGGCTCTCAGCCTCCGGAACTCGCCGGTCGCGACAATATCTTGAATCAGGCGAATATTGCCTTGGCGCGAATCAAGAATCGTAGATCTGCGAAAAGTATGATCTTGGTCGGGTTGCGCGGCGTCGGGAAAACGGTCTTACTGAACAGGATATGGGAAGCAGCCAAAGACGGCGGTTTTAAGGCAGCGCTGATCGAAGCACACGAGGAAAAACGCGTTTCAGAACTGCTCATTCCGCCGCTGCGACAAATCCTCTTTTCACTCGATGCAATGGAGAATGTCAGCGACAAGGTAAAACGTGGTTTTCGAGTATTGAGTAGCTTTATCAAGGGGCTGAAAGTGAAGGTCTACGACGTCGAGGTTTCAGTTGATCCGGAACCCGGGGTAGCAGACAGCGGCGACCTTGAGGCTGACCTCGGAGAACTGTTCGTTGCGATTGGCGAGGCCGCATCGGACAGAAACACTGCGGTTGCGATTTGTGTAGACGAATTGCAATATTTAGAAGAGAAGGAACTCAGTGCGCTAATCATGGCGATTCATCGCGTCAATCAGCGCAATCTTCCACTAATCCTAGTGGGAGCTGGATTGCCGCAAATCGTCGGTCTCACCGGCAAATCGAAATCGTATGCAGAGCGCCTATTCGACTTCCCTCCAGTTGGCCAACTAAACGAAGCGGATTCGGCGAGCGCACTGCAGAGCCCTGTTCGGATTCATCAAGTCGAGTTCACAGACGCGGCCATCGCAGAAATTCTAAGCGAGACTCAGGGCTACCCGTACTTCTTGCAGCAGTGGGGCCACGAAGCATGGAATATCGCAATTACTTCTCCCATCACCGAGGACGACATCAAGACAGCAAGTAGGTTGGCTATCGCGAATCTAGACCAGAGCTTCTTCCGAGTCCGGTTTGACCGACTGACGCCTCGGGAGAAGGAATACATGCGCGCACTTGCTGGTCTCGGCGATGGCAATCAGCGGTCAGGAGATATAGCGGCCGCCCTGCACGTAAGACCACAATCGATAGCCCCGATTCGCTCCAGCATAATCAAGAAGGGAATGATCTACAGCCCAGCTTATGGGGACACGGCTTTTACCGTGCCACTATTTGGGGACTTCCTCCTTCGTAACATGCCAAATGAGTGACGCGAATGATTGGCACCAAACAACGATTTCGAATCTGAGCCGCGACAGCACCACCTTCCTCGTTGACAACGAAGCACTTCCTCGCTAATCTTATCTGGGTAGTTCTGCGGTTGCCCGCCTGGTGGCCCCTGCGCCTTCGGCGCTTGCAGTAGTTGGGAATCAGCGGTCTTCTTTCAGTCTTCATATTTTTGGGAGATAAGCATGTCAACGTATTTCCCCAAAGCGGGGGAAATTGCGCGCAAATGGTTTGTCGTGGACGCACAGGGCAAGGCTCTGGGCCGCGTCGCTTCGCAGGTCGCGCGCATTCTGATGGGAAAAGAGAATCCCAAGTACACGCCGTTCCTTGATACCGGCGATCACGTGGTCGTCATCAATGCCGATAAAGTAAAGATCACCGGCATGAAGGCGGAGCAAAAGGTTTATCAGCGTTACACCGGCTATCCCGGCGGTCTGCGCACCGAAGAGTACAAGAAGCGCGCCGCGCGCAAGCCCCAGTGGATCATTGAAGACGCGGTAAAACGCATGCTGCCGAAGACCAAGCTCGGCGATCACATGTTCACCAAGCTGAAAGTTTATAAGGGCGACAAGCACCCGCATCAGGCGCAGAAGCCGGAAGTGAAGCAGCTCGCGTAGAGCAGCGAGCCGTGAGCGGCGAGCTGTGAGTAAGAAGGAATTGAATACTGGAAAGGTTAGAGGCGAGGATGGGTGGGTTTGCTCGTAGCTCGTCGCTCAAAGCTAAGAATGGCTGAAACAGTCCAATACTACGGAACGGGACGGCGCAAGCGGGCCGTGGCCCGCGTGTTTTTGCGCCCAGGCAGCGGAGACTTCAAGGTCAACGGCCGGGCGTTCGAAGAATACTTTGTCACCGAGTCGCAGCGGTCGAGCGCGAAGCAGCCGCTGATTTCCGCGGAAGCTGCGGCGACGTTCAACGTGCTCGCCAATGTTTCCGGCGGCGGCGTGAACGGACAGGCCGATGCCGTAAAGCTCGGTATCGCGCGCGCGTTGATGCTGTTCAACGCCGATCTGCGCAAGAAGCTGAAATCCGAAGGATTGGTCAGCCGCGACGCCCGCGGTAAAGAGCGCAAGAAGTACGGACAGAAGGGCGCAAGAAAGCGGTTCCAGTTCTCGAAGCGGTGAGCTTCGAGCTGTGAGCGGCGAGCTTACGAGCATGAGAATGCTCGCAGCTCATTGCTCACAGCTCAAAGCTGTTTTTCAATTCTTCCCGCTCTCGTTACGTGCGGGGACGGGAAAGCAATCCCGAGTTCGATCTTTGAACGAAGGATGCAGACTACAAAGGAGGTTGTTTGGCAAATATCACCATGAAGGAGTTGCTCGAAGCGGGTGTTCACTTCGGGCATCAAACGAAGCGCTGGAACCCCAAGATGAAAGAATTCATCTTCGGTGAGCGCAACGGCATTTACATCATTGATCTGCAGAAGACGCTCAAGATGTTCAAAGAGGCGTCGAAGTTTGTTGCCGACCTGACCGCCGAGGGCAAGACGATCCTCTTCGTCGGCACCAAGCGCCAGGCGCAGGATGCCATCGCCGAAGAGGCGGGGCGCGCCGGAAGCTTCTATATCAACCAGCGATGGCTGGGCGGACTGCTCACCAATTGGGTGACCGTGCAAAAGTCCGTGAAGCGGCTGAAAGAGCTCGACGAGATGGCCACGGATGGCCGCTACGAGCTGCTGCCGAAGAAAGAAGTTATCAAGCTGGAACGCGAGCGCAAGCACCTGCAGGCGAACCTGGCCGGCATTAAGAATTTGGCGAAGCTGCCCGACGCGGTCTTCGTGATCGACTCGAACAAAGAGCAGATTGCGGTGCGCGAGGCGCGGAAGCTCGGCATTCCAGTCGTCGCGGTGGTTGACACGAATTGCGATCCCACCGAAGTGGATTATGTGATCCCCGGCAACGACGATGCGCTACGTGCGATTCGTCTGTTCGCGACCAAGATTGCCGATTCCGTGATTGAAGGTTCGCAGTTGCTGAATGACAAGCAGGCGGCTGATCTGGCGGGCGCAGTTGGTGAAGCCCAGCAGGCCGAAGCTGCCGCGGTTGAGCAGCCGGTCGAAGGCGCTCCCGAATATGGCAGCGAACGCGCCGAGTTCCCGGGAGAGAATCCGGAAGACATCAGCATGGAAGACGTGCTGGGGCCGGGGACACGGAAGAAAGCCGTCGCGGCCGATACTGCCGACGAAGCGCCCGAAGTGGAGCATCAAACGACGTAAACCCGTCGTTGGTCGTTCGTCGTACGTCGTTCGCCAAAACAAAAGAGCGGCTTCACGCGTTACGCATTTGGCTTCGGCAAGACCGGGAAGGGCACGACTTACAGTCGTGCCGACAAGAGCTACCAATACAGCGGGGCTTTAGCCCCTGAGGGAATCAGGCCCGCGCGAGAAGACACGGCGCGGGCACAAATTTATACAGCGTTGGTTTGGCGAACGACGTACGACCAACGACGAACGACGAGATCTTATGAGCACAACTACCGTGAATATTTCCGCAGCGCAAGTAAAAGAGCTCCGCGACAAGACCGGAGCGCCAATGATGGATTGCAAGCAGGCCCTCACCGAAGCCAAGGGTGACTTCGAGCAGGCGGTGATCGTCCTGCGCAAGAAGGGGGTGTCGGTTGCCGCAAAGAAGGCCACACGCGTAACCAGCGAAGGCTCTGTCGCTCACTACATCCATGCCGGAGGCAAAATCGGCGTGCTCGTCGAGGTCAACTGCGAGAGCGATTTCGTCGCACGCACCGACGACTTCAAAGAACTGGTGCACGATATCGCCATGCACATCGCCGCCAGCGATCCGAAGTACATTCGGAAGGAAGACGTGTCGGCCGCCGACTTCGAGCGGGAGAAGGAAATTTATCGCGCGCAGGCAATCGCCAGCGGCAAGCCGGCGAACATTGCCGACAAGATGGTGACCGGCCGGATGGAAAAGTTCTACCAGGAGGTCTGCCTCTACGAGCAGCCCTTTATCAAGGACCAGACCCACTCAGTCGCTCAGCTGATCTCAACCAAGATCGGCAAGCTTGGCGAGAATATTTCGGTCCGCCGCTTCGCCCGATTCAAAGTCGGAGACGCCGGCGAGACGATAGCCATCTCAAAGCCGGAACAAAAACCGGAGTAAGATAGAAACCGGAGTAAGATAAGGGGCGCCGAAAGGCGCCCTTTCCATTTTCCGGCAAGCGGCAATCGTCTCAGTTGAGGTTCAAGGAACTCATGAAACAGACTCTCAGCATTTCATGCTTGTTGCTGATTTCACTTGGCGCTTCTGGGCAAACCCCTGCGGTGGCCCGGCCGAAGATAACCGCCATTGATCACGTCGTTTTCTACACGACTTCACCGGAAGCCAACGGGAAGCTCTATACGAGCGTGCTCGGGCTCGCCTCAACGGAACCGTCGGAACCGGGACAGACGCAGCGTTTTCTTATCAACACGGGTCAGCAGTGGATCGGGTATGGTCCAGCTCCCGATCCTGCTTCCGTCAATCGCCTGAACCACATTGCGCTACAGACCAGTGATTGTGAAGCCATGCGCAAGTATTTATCGGCCCAGAAAGTGCGCGTCCCGCACTCGTGTTCCGTTGTGAAAGGTGGCGGGCACAGCTTCATAGTTAAAGATCCAGAAGGTCATGATATCGAGTTCATGGAGCGATCGAAACATGATCACCTCCAGGGCGCTGCTCCGGATCCTATCTCCCGCCGCATTATCCACGCTGGCTTCGTCGTGCGCGATCGCGCCGCGGAAGATCATTTCTACAAAGACATCCTTGGTTTTCGCCCTTACTGGCACGGTGGCATGCAGAACGACCGGGACGACTGGGTCGCCATACAGGTGCCGGATGGAACCGACTGGGTCGAATACATGCTGAACATCAAACCGGACGCCGACCAGCGCACGATCGGCGTGATGAACCACGTCTCGCTGGGCGTGAAGGACATCAAGGCCGCCCAGGCCAAGCTCGAAGCGCGAGGCTGGAAGGCCAACGATCGCGAGCACGCGCAGATGGGACGAGACGGCAAGTGGCAACTAAACATGTACGATCCCGATCAGACAAGAATCGAACTGATGGAGTTCACGCCCGCAGAAAAACCCTGCTGCTCGGAGTTCCAGGGCCAGCACCCCAGCGAATAAAGCCCGGCCGGAATTCACGCACACACGGCTGTGATCGCCATCACAGCCGCACCCTCCTCCTCACTCTAGAGTTGACTCACGCCTTGCTATAGGGCGAGCAGAGAGGCATTCCCCCATGGATACACCATCGCAAAACGACCGCGCTGCCTGGCTTCGCGGACGCATCGCAAAGTGCGCACATCTGCCTGGCAGGCTGGATCGGCCGCTGCGAGTGGTGTTGCTGGGAGCTCCGGGTGTCGGCAAGGGAACGCAAGCCGCTTTACTGTCGCAAAGGTACGGGGCCTGCCACCTTTCAACCGGCGACCTGCTGCGTGAGGCCAAAACGCTGAGTTCGCGCGAGCAGACGCTCGCCACCTCGAGCGCGCTGAACTTCATGCAGCACGGCGCACTGGTGCCGGACACCATCATTTGGCAGTTGGTGCGCGAACGCTCAGGGTGCTTTCAGTGTCCGGGAGGCTTTATTCTCGACGGCTTTCCCCGCACGCTGGCTCAGGCGGGTGCATTGCAGCACCTGATGGAAGTCGAAGGGCTGCACTTGGACGCGGTGATCAATTTCGAACTACCGGCATCAGAGATCGTGGCGCGCTTGAGCGGCCGCCGCACTTGTGCCAATTGCAAAGCGGTTTTTCATATCACTTCGCAACCGCCCCAATTTGCCGACACCTGCGATCATTGTGGCGGAGTCCTGTATCACCGGGAAGATGACCGGGCCGAAGCGATTACCGTGCGCTTGCAAGCCTACGAACGCAGCACGGCGCCGTTGATTGATTATTACCGCGCCAAAGGTCTGCTCAACTCCGTCCCGGCCACAGGAGAGCCCGAGCAGGTCTGCCTTCGCACCATGGCAGCTTTGGAAGAGCGCAGGGGCGATCGAACCACTGAAGCACACAACGACGATACGTCAGTCGCCGAGCCGTAGCCCATTTCTGGTTTGGAGCGCCGATCGGGTCTATCCGTGGGTAGTTCGATAGGTCGCCAAACATCTCTTTGCCGTTTCCAATTCACCGAAACGGCTCCCTTCCTGCTCCAGCAGGTAATATTCGACTCCACCCACGCTCTCCGCCGCCGCGAAAATGTCCTTCCACTTGGCATCACCTTCGCCGAAGAGCACCTGGTAGCCTTTCGCCGGATCGGATGACCAGTCCTTCAGGTGCAAAGAGTGAATTCGCCCTGGGTTCGCCCGGATCCATGCCACCGGATCGGCGCCGGCTTCAAGGCAGGTGCCGACATCGAGCTGCAGCATGATTGACGTTCTTGTGTTCTTGGCAATGACATCCATCGGGCGCACGGGGCGATCTTTCGGCCTGTCCTGCAGTGGCTTCCACTCTGCATCATGGTTGTGATATCCCACCTTCAACCCCGAAGGCGCAAGCTTCTCCGCAGCCGAATTCAACTGATCGATCACGTTCTTCCATCCCTCGAGACCTTTGTTCGGCTCCGAATACGCCATCACCACATACTTCGCGCCCAGGATCGAGTTCAGCTCACTGGCTTTGCCGATATTTTCTTTGCTGAAGAATCCTTCGTCATTGTGAGTTGAGTAGCAGCGGATGCCGAGCTCGTCGAGCAATTTCCGCATCTGTTTGGCTTGCGCTTCGCTCCATTCGAAGTATGGCGCATAGAATTCGACGCACTGATATCCCAGTTGCGCGACCGCCCGCACGGTGCCTTCGAGATCTTTCTTAAGCGCTTCGCGCATTGAGTAGAGTTCGAGACCAATGGGAACAGAACTGGACACAGCGCTGGCCTTGAGCGCTGAAGGCAGCATGGCAGAGAGAGCGACGAATGAACGGCGGCTTAGTGACATGCCGAAGATAGTACCGCAGCATCTACGCATTTTCATCTCAGCGTAAGATTCCATCCATGGCAGAAAGACCAGAGGGACGGATCGTAACCATTTCCCGCCGCGGCGCTGACCGCATTCGAGCCGGGCACGTTTGGGTGTATCGGTCGGATGTTGTGCAGGCAGAAGCGGTCGCGCCGAGTTCGCTGGTTCAAGTTCAAGAAGCCACGTTTCACGACGCCAAAAGCGCGGAAAGGAGTGTCCGCGCCACACGAGCACGCACACTCGGCACGGCTTTCTACAGCTCAGCATCCGAGATCGCGCTGCGGATGATTTCGCGCGGACCGGTCAACGATATTTATGAACTCGTGCGGGAGCGGATTCGTGCGGCCGTCGCGTATCGAGAGCGCTTCGTCCGCGACACGAACGCCTGTCGAGTCGTTTTCAGCGAAGGCGATTTCCTTCCTGGACTGATCGTGGATCGGTACAACGACATTCTGACTGTTCAGGTGCTCACGCAGGCCATGGATCCGGCTGAGATGCGCGGGATAGTGCTTGAGGAATTGAAGACCGCATTATGTCCGCGCGCCATTGTGGAGCGGGTGGACGCAAGGGTAAGGAAGTTAGAGCAATTGGAGGATAGGCAGAGCAGAGCGATTTGGGCGGCAACTTCCGCCAATGAAGGAGCTGGCGAGCAGGGCTCGCCCGGACAGCCGAGGACGGCTGTCCCCACGCAAGCACCGGCGGGCACAGCACCATTAACGACTGAATTCCAGATGAACGGCGTCCGCTTCCTCTTCGACGCTCTCGCCGGTCAGAAAACCGGCGCCTTCCTCGATCAGCGCGAAAACTACGCAGCTGCAGCTCAGTACGCGCGTGGCGAGGCGCTCGATGTCTTCTGCTACCAGGGCGGGTTCGCGCTGCACCTGGCGCGAGTGTGTGAGAAGGTCACAGGCGTCGACAGCTCGCGTCCCGCGCTCGAGTCGGCGGAGCGCAACGCCGCCCTCAACGGACGTGACCTCGAGTGGATCGAAGCCAACGCTTTCGACCTGCTGCGCGATTACTCCGACTCAGGAAACAAATATGACTGCATCGTGCTCGACCCGCCGGCGTTCGCGAAATCCAAGCGGGAGCTGGGAACCGCCCTCCGCGGCTACAAGGAACTGAATCTGCGTGCGTTAAAAATGCTCCGCCCCGATGGCATTCTGGTCACTTGCTCGTGCTCCTATCACGTCAGCACGGCGGACTTCCTCGATACCGTCCATTCGGCAGCTCTCGATTCCCACAGGAACCTGCGAATCCTGGAAAACCGGGGCGCGGCGAAAGACCATCCCAACGTCATTGGGATACCGGAAACAGGGTACCTCAAGTGCCTTGTAGCACACGTAAGTTGATGTGAAATAAAGCAAAATAGTCGTTGACAATACTACACTCATATTTTATGCTGTAGTTGCGCTAATGATAGCGACTACGGCGCTACGCCATAACTCAACACCAAGATTTTGCTACAGGAGGAACTATCATGACCGTTCTTACTCGCTGGGATCCGTTCCGCGAATTCACCACCTTGCAGGACCGCATGAACCGTTTGTTCCGTGACTCGTACGGCGACGGCCAGGAGGCTCTGACCACTTCGAGCTTTGCCCCGCCTGTCGACGTTTATGAGGACGAGCACAACGTCACGCTGAAGATCGAAGTACCCGGGATCGATGAGAAGGACATCGATGTCCGGATCGAGAACAACCTGCTGACCGTGCACGGCGAGCGCAAGTTCGAGAAGGAAGAGAAAGAAGAGAACTTCCGCCGTGTGGAGCGTCAGTATGGCAGCTTCACCCGCTCGTTTACGTTGCCGAACACTGTCGACCCGGAGAAGGTGCAGGCCAGCTACGAGAAAGGGATCCTGAAGATCCAACTCGCCAAGAAGGCCGAAGCCAAGCCGAAGCAGATCAAGGTGAACGTCGGCAGCGAAAAGTCGCTCGAAGGGAAAGAAGTAAAGAGCACCGGCCGCGCAGCCTAAGAGTTGCGGGTCACGAAAATGAGCATCGAAAGGGGGGCGGCGTAAGGTGAGCAGCCTCCCCTTGTTTTTGGATTCGTAATTTCGTAATCGGGTAATCTCTGCGGACCCGGTTTTTCTCTGCGACCTCTGCGGTTAAAAGCTTTTACGTCACCGCAAGAAAACTGTGACCGCAGAGATCGCAAAGAGAGAACGACAGAGAAAAGATACACAGCACCAGATCGAGGTGTCCATGGCAATCCGTTGGGACAAATTCACAGTAAAAGCACAAGAAGCGGTACAGCGCGCAAACCAGCTCGCGTCCGAGCACGGTAATCCTGAGCTCCTGCCGCTGCACTTGCTCGCGGCACTGCTCGAAGACAAGGAAGGCATCGTTCCGCCGGTGCTGGAAAAGATTGGCGTTGGTCCGCAAGCCGTGCTGAACGAAATTTACGAAGCACTAAATCGGCTGCCAAAAGTTTCCGGAGCATCATCGCAAGCGGCACTCTCGCAGGCCGCGAATCAGTTGCTCGACCGCGCCTTCAAAGAAGCTGACACCTTCAAGGACGAATACGTCTCCACCGAGCACCTGCTGCTCGCCGCAACTGAGCTCAAACGCGATCCCGCACAGGAGATCCTCACGCGCGCGGGCGCAACACACGATGCAATTCTGAAGGCGCTGACCGCCGTCCGCGGATCGCAGCGCATTACCGACCAGAATCCCGAGGCGAAGTACCAGGCCCTTGAGCGCTACGCAAAGGACCTGACCGAACTCGCGCGCCGCGGAAAGCTCGATCCCGTCATCGGCCGTGATGAAGAAATTCGTCGCGTGGTGCAGGTCCTCTCACGCCGCACAAAGAACAATCCAGTTCTAATCGGCGAGCCGGGTGTAGGAAAGACTGCAATCGTCGAAGGCCTGGCGCAGAGAATTGTGTCCGGCGATGTCCCGGAAGTTCTGCGCAATAAGCGCGTCGTCGCGCTCGACCTCGGATCGATGCTGGCTGGAGCAAAATATCGCGGCGAATTCGAAGACCGCCTGAAAGCAGTCCTCAAAGAAATCGAAGACTCGCAAGGTCAGATCGTCCTCTTCATCGACGAACTGCACACCTTGGTCGGCGCGGGCGCAGCTGAAGGCGCAATCGACGCCTCCAACATGCTCAAGCCGGCTCTGGCTCGCGGCGAACTGCGTGCCATCGGCGCTACCACGCTGAATGAATATCGCAAATATATCGAGAAAGACGCTGCGCTCGAGCGGCGATTCCAGATCGTCTTTGTCGGAGAGCCGAACGTCGAAGACACGATTGCGATCCTTCGCGGCCTGAAAGAACGCTATGAAGTCCACCATGGCGTGCGCATCAAGGACTCAGCCATCGTTGCGGCAGCTACGCTCTCGCATCGCTACATATCTGACCGTTTTCTTCCCGACAAAGCCATCGACCTGATCGACGAAGCCGCAGCATCGCTGCGCATACAGATCGACTCCATGCCTACGGAAATCGATCAGCTCGAGCGCCGGGCCACGCAACTCGAAATCGAAAAGCAGGCGCTGAAGAAAGAAAGCGACCCCAACTCGAAAGAGCGGCTTGCGGGAATTGACAAGGAGTTGGCGGGAATTCGCGAGCAGTCGAACGCGCTCAAGGCGAAGTGGCAGAAAGAGAAGGACCTGATCGCCAAGTCGCGCCAGCTGAAGGAGAGGATCGAGCAGCTCAAGGTTGAAGAGCACGCCGCCGAGCGAAAAGGTGACTTGCAGCGTGTAGCCGAAATCCGTTACAGCCTCATTCGCCAGGCGGAGCAGGAACTGGCGAAGCTTACCGCGCAGATTGAAAAGGGCGGCGGCCAGCGCATGCTGAAGGAAGAAGTAGACGAAGAAGACATCGCCCGCATCGTCTCCAAATGGACTGGCATCCCCGTCTCGAAGATGCTCGAAGGCGAAGTCAAAAAGCTGGTCAACATGGAAGATCGCCTTCGCCACCGAGTGGTCGGGCAGGATGCTGCTCTCGAGCGCGTCTCGAATGCCATTCGTCGTTCGCGCGCGGGATTGAGCGATCCCAAGCGCCCGATCGGTTCGTTCATCTTCCTAGGCCCGACCGGCGTCGGCAAAACCGAACTGGCGCGTGCGCTCGCCGAGTTTCTCTTCGACGACGAGCATGCGCTGGTGCGCATCGATATGTCCGAATACATGGAGCGACACGCAGTCTCGCGTCTGATCGGCGCGCCTCCCGGATACGTCGGCTATGAAGAAGGCGGACAACTGACCGAGCAAGTCCGCCGCCGTCCGTACTCGGTCATTCTGTTCGACGAGATCGAAAAGGCCCACCAGGACGTATTCAACATCCTGCTGCAGATCATGGACGACGGCCGCCTGACCGATGGCCAGGGGCGCGTGGTGGACTTCAAGAACACCATCATCATCATGACCTCCAACATCGGCGCTTCATTCTTGCAGGCTCAGGATCTGAGCTCCGAACACGGGTTCGCTGAGGCGTCGAAACAAGTCATGCAGGCCCTGCAGGGCCACTTCAGGCCGGAGTTCCTCAACCGGGTGGATGACATCATCGCGTTCGCCCCGCTGGGCCGCGAGCAACTGGTCAAGATCATCGATCTGCGGCTGGAAGACCTGCGCCGCCTGCTGGCTGAGCGAAAGATCTCGATCGAACTCACGGATGCAGCCAAGGACCTCGTCTTCACAGAAGGCTTTGATCCCAACTTCGGCGCGCGTCCGCTGAAGCGGGCCATCCAGAAGCTGATTCAAGATCCGCTGGCGCTGAAGATCCTCGACGGCGAAGTGCTTCATGGCGACCATGTGGTAGCCGATGCAAAAGATGGCAAGATGCACTTCTCCGTAAGCAAGAGGGTGGGCGAACCGCAGACGACTTCTACGGCGAAGTAGGTTTATGAAACTGCTCCGCCGTGGAGCTCTGCCACAAGTACCACACGATTACCACCCGGACCATAACTGCGAAGCCGGCGAACAGTAGTCGCAACGAGAGTTCTGCGGCGTCGGCGGAAACTTTCGGAATCAGCAGGACGACTCCCGCCACAGCCAGCACGATTGCCGCCCGACGGGCAAGGTTCTTGAGCCGAAGCAGACCATAACCCACCAGGCAGAAAATCGTCCCCGCCAGCAACAACATGTAAGGCCCGGAAATCTCGAGTCCGTGAAGAAGTGGTGCTGCGAGCGAGAGCCGTACGTTCTCGGGCGAAATCAGGCGAGCGATACCTAAGCCAAATAGATAAGCGGCGCTGAGAAAGAACGCGATTGCAATCGCCGTCACGCTCGCGGGCCGTTCCATGAGAGTTTCGATGCTAACAGAGGATAAAGCTCGGAGAGGAGTGTCCGAGCCACACGGGTTAAGCCAGATCGAACAACAGGATTTCAGATTCCTGCGTAGCTTTGATCACAAGTGTCCGTTCATCCGTAGCCGCACCATCGCCTTGGCTTAAAGCCTTCCCGTTCAGTTCAACTGCGCCTTTTGCGATCTGCAGCCATCCAAAGCGTCCCGGCACAAGCCGATGTTCAACCTGTTGGCCCGCGCTGAGCAGCGACGCGTACAGCTTCGCATCTTGATGGATAGTGACCGAACCTTCAGCGCCGTCGGGCGAGGCGATCAGGCGCAGCTTGCCGCGTTTTTCTTCTTCGGCAAAAGACTTCTGCTCGTAGCCAGGCTCGTGACCGTGCCGATCCGGCAAAATCCAAATCTGCAGCAGATGCACTGGGTCCTTGCTCGATGGATTCGCTTCGCTGTGGCGCACGCCTGTGCCGGCGCTCATGCGCTGGCCGTCGCCAGGATGAATGATGGAACCATTGCCCATGCTGTCCTTGTGCGCGAGCGCGCCGTCGAGAACGTAAGTGATGATCTCCATATCGCGGTGCGGATGCATGGGAAATCCACCTCCGGGCGCGACGAAATCTTCGTTGATAACGCGCAGCGAACGGAAACCCGCCCACCGCGGGTCGCGATATTGATCGAAAGAAAATGTGTGGCGCGTTTTGAGCCACCCGTAGTCGCCGCCGCCACGCTCGTTACCAGGTCGAAGTTGGATCATGAGAGTAAGTCAGAAGTTAGAAGTCAGAATGCAGAAGTAAAACGGAAATATCTAAGAATTTACTTCTGCATTGTGACTTCTGACTTCTGCATTCGTTAGATGACTTGTCCCGCCACACGATTCTTCCCTCCCCTTGTAACCACGCGCGCCACTAGCAACCAGATTCCGGAAGTCGTAACACCTGTGTAGAGGCGTGAACTATGCAGATTGCGACGAGTTGTGCCGATAGCTTCCGGAGGGGCGGAACCGCGGCCATGCGTTGGAGATCTCGCATTGCGATCGTGTTAGCCCTGATCCTTTCGGCGTGCGGCGGACGCCCCGCGTCAACACAGCCAATCGGTTTCATCAATCAAACTAAGCACAGCAATGCTGATCTGCGGTCACTCTGGCAACAGGCCCAGCAGAATCTGTTACAGCAGATCGATCTGAATCCGCTCGAGCAGGAAATGAACAACGCCGCGCCTCACATCGTGCCGGGAGATCCCCGCGCGTCGAGCGTCTCCCCACACCAATTAATTGTTTCCTCTCAGCCCGACATCTCCGCCGCGGAGTTCTACGCAACCACCGGCACCATGCGCCCAGATCCCACTGGCCTGATCTCCTGCCCTGCACCCTGCAATGTCACCTACGCACCCGCTTATTCGCTGTACGCTCAGCCCGCCACGCGCTATGCCGCGTCCTGGGAATTCTCAGGCAACAACTTCGATGTGCTCGTCGAATACGAGTTCGAGAACCAGATTTTGAATGCGCTGGGCTACGACACGCGTTGGCGATAAAACAGTTGTTGGTTGTTGGCAACGCCCGAGGCCTTCTTCTCATGTTGGTGGCTAGAGCCGTTACCAGCAACCAACAACTAACAACCAACAACGGATCTCACTCGTAGGCTAACGCGTCAATCGGATCCTTCTGCGCGGCTTTGAACGCGGGATAGATCGCGCCCAGGATCGATCCGACGATCGCAGCGATCGTGGAATACAAAAGCCAGCGTGCCGTGATCTGAACCGGCAGCGTTGTGGTCTTCGAAATTCCCAGGCTGGCAACGTAACTTACTGCCATTCCTACGATGATTCCGCCGACCGCCAACAATGCAGTCTCCCGGAGAATCACATTCACGACGTAGAGCTTCGACGCGCCCAACGATTTCAAGATTCCGATTTCGCGCGTCCGCTCCATCACCGCGGTGTACATGGCTTGAAAGATCACAATCACCCCAATCGTCATGGCGATCCCGATCACGATGCGAATGAAATTCGAGAGCATGGGAATGTTGTCGGGCGTCATCATGGAGAGCCATTCGCGCATGGCATAGATGTTGTATCCATCCATGTGTGGAATGTTCTTGATCTCGTTGACGATTTCGTCCGCGCGGCTGGAATCCTCGGCCTTCACGTAAAACGCTGTGGTTCTCCCTTGCGCACCATTCAGGTCCTGCATGGTAGCCAGCGGAACATAAAGGCGCGCGCCTTTACCGTGAGCAACAATGCCGGCAATTCGAAACGGGTGATTGAGCAAAGTGACTTCGCTGCCGACCTTCAGGTTCTTGCCGTGGATATACACGTCATCCACAAGAAGGTCGTCGGCCCCCTGAAACGGGCCACCCTTGATATACGTAAATGGACGCAAGGCTTCGTAACTTTTGATGTCGATTCCGTATACCTGCTGAAGCGCGCCGGAGGTTGCAATCTGGATCAGCACCGGCGAAACCACGCTCACATGAGGCTGCTTCGCGATGATGTCGCCGATCTTCATCGGCATGGGAGCGCCACTGATGGTGATCACGTTCGACGCGCCGGGTGGCAGCACGATGGCATCCGCGCCGATCCCGGCATAACGGGCCTTCGAATCGTTCAGCATACCTAATGCAAAGCCGACGATCAGCAAAATCAGCGTGACCTCCAGCGCAATAGCCACAACGCTGATCGCCGACCGCAAGGGCCGGTGCGCCAGGTTCGAGACGATCATTTTGTTCATCATGGGAAACGGAATCTTAGCTGATCGCCGCCAGCCTCGAAGTCAGAATGCAGAATTCAGAATGCAGAAGTAAATCTTAATTCTGCATTCTGGAATCTGAATTCTGCATTTGATTAGCAGCTACAAGCTCGCAGCTATTCTAATGGCTTCCCCCGCCATGCTGCGCGGAGGGATTGGTGTCCAGGTGAATCACCTGCGCTCCCGGCGGCTGTTCGAGCGCGAATTTCTCGTTGGCAAGCGGCAGGTTCATGGTCAACTTCACCATGGTGAGCGTGATTTTGTATTCCTCTTCCGGCCGCCATATTTCTATGCGCGATGGAAACAGCACAGCGTTGTAGTCCTTGTACTCGCTGTATCGCGCGTCGGTGACCAGAGTACCTGATTCGTCATAGATAAGCTGGCGATTGGGTAAAAGATCAAGCCGGCTAAAGACGATCTTGCGCGACAACCAGCTTTCATCGCCACGCGAACGGATCACGTCGATGATGTAATCGGGCTGCTGATACGTACGGTCTTTGGCCAGAGTTACGGTTTCCGTGCCGTTCTCAAGGATCGCAATTTCGCTCTGCTGGTCAATTTCACGTAGCAGCAGCGCGTCGTAGATGACCTGCGGTCGCAAGTTCTCGAGTGGCTGCTGCGGGTTTGGCGTGATCAGATCGTTGCGGCCAACCACGAAACGGTTCTTTGGCGGGATCGAGACTTTGAATTCGCGCCCGTCGCTGACCATATCGAAGGCAGTATTGCGCAGGATCGGGAGCAACCCAATCATGCGAAGCATCGCCGGCTTACGTGCAAGAACGTACCCGCGAATCTGCTGGTACTCGGTGACTTTACCCTTCTTAGCGCCTCCGACGGCGGTATCAATATCCACCGTCGCCTGCATACTCTGGATCTTCCCCGCCTGCGTATTGATGTAACCGATGAGTTCGCCCTTTGTGGCGGTCTTGGTGGCAATCGTGGGGTTCTGCACGACTTTGTGAGTATGGAAAAGGCATCCGCTCAATGGGAAGAGAGCCAGGACAAGGAAAACGAGTTTAAATCGAGAAAAGACGACCATGCGTGGCAGAGGCTGTTCCAACAGTATAAAAGATGGCAATTGAGGCCGTAAGGCTTCCCGAAATTATTGCTTGGTTAGGACCGCGCGGCGCAGGGCGGCAACGTTCTTGTTGTGCTCTTCGAGGGTGCTTGAAAACCGGTGATGGCCATTGCCGTCGCTTACGAAATAAAGATACGCAGTTTGTGCGGGGTGCATGGCAGCTTCCAGCGAGCTCTTGCCGGGATTGGCAATCGGCCCCGGCGGCAGGCCGGGATGTAGATACGTGTTGTAGAGCGAATTGAAGCGCATGTCGTTATGGTGGAGCGCGCCGCTGTAGGTGCCCTGCAGCAACTCCGCGTAGATCACGCTGGGGTCGGCCTGCAAGGCAATGTGTCTATGCAGCCGATTGGTATAAACGCTGGCGACTTGCGGGCGCTCGTCAGCAACACCAGTTTCTTTTTCGATGATGGAGGCAAGGTTGACCGTGCGCTCCACGTCCGCGTTCAAGCCGATCTCCGCAGCTACCCGCCGAAATTGCTTCACCATCTCCGCCGCCATGTCGTGCATGCTTTGGGTGCGGGTGAAGTTGTAGGTATTCGGAAAAAGGTAGCCTTCAAGCGAAGTCGCCTGAGGAGCAAGGTCGGAAATGAGGCTGGTGTCGCTGCTCGCGACCTTCACGAAATCCGTCGCCTTGCCGAGCCCCGCGCCTTCAATGGCTGCGGCGATGTCGAACATGTTGTAGCCCTCGGGAACTACAACCGTGTGGAAATAGACATCACCCCGCGCCAGCCGGCTGTGGACTTCCATCGCGTTCGCATCGTGCTCAAAGAGGTATTCGCCAGCCTTGAGCGAAGGATGACGATGCAGTGAATGCCACAAAACAAACGCCTGCGTGCTGCGAATGACGCCCGCCGATTTCAATTCGCGCGCGATGCGGCGCGTGCCATATCCGGGGCGCAGCATGACAAACTTTTGCCCGCCCGGCGAAGCAGGGACCCACAGTCCCCACACCAGCCAACCGGTGGTGGCGAGCACAACCATCGCGAAAAATGCGAATAGCTTCCGCACTGTACAACTAGTTTAGAGGAGCGATCAGGTGCCTTCGGTTTACCAAAGGACTAACACGAGCGGGTACTGCCACCTCGACGTCATCCCGAGCGAAGCGCGAGTTGAGCGGAAGCGAAACTCATGGGGACACTTGTGTTGCCAACGGCAGGCGAACACAAGGTCTCTCGACTGCGCAGTGCGCTTCGCGCAATGCTGCGCTCGAGATGACAGGGTTGTTATGAGTTTTCGCCTTGTACTCGTATAAAATCGCTATCCTCTGTTCCGCCACCGAGGTGAAAATTGAAAACGTTCACGCTCTGCCTGCTGCTGTGGTGTCAGATCGCGCTTGCCCAGGTCACCGTCATCAAAGCCGGAAAGCTGATCGATCCTGACCAAGGCACGGTCGCCGCCAATCAGATCATCGTAATTCGCGCAAACAAAATCGAGGCCGTCGGTGCATCCGTACCGATACCCCAAGGCACCCAGGTGCTCGACCTGTCGAATATGACGGTGCTGCCGGGGCTAATCGATTGCCATACCCACCTCGCTGACGGCAAGTACGGCGAAGGCGATCCAATGTTTCAGTTGAGGAAATCGGCTTCGCAAACCGTGCTCGAGTCGGTGCGCAACGCCCGCGTGACGCTCGAGTCAGGCTTCACAACAGTGCGAGACGTGGGCGTGTATCGCGCGCTGAACGACATTGCCCTTCGCGACGCCATCAACCGCGGCGACATTGTAGGTCCGCGAATGTACGTTGCCGGGGCGTACATCACCATCACCGGCGGGGCAGGCGCCATGACTGGCATGGCCCCGGATATCCAGCTGCCCTGGGATTTTCACTACGGCGAGGCGAACAGCCCCTGGGAGGTCCGGCAGAAAATACGGCTTCTGGCCCACGACGGCGTTGATCACATAAAGGTCCTATCCAGCGGCGCGGTGCTTACGCACGGCAGCAATCCGAAATCCCAGGAGTTCACGCCCGAGGAGTTACAGGCGGCCGTCGATGAAGCCAGCCACTTTGGATTGCGCGTCGCGGCTCATGCGCACTCGTCGGAGGGAATCAAGAACGCGATCCGCGCCGGAGTCGCATCGATCGAACACGCGACCATGATTGACGACGAGGGCATCGCCTTGGCTAAACAGCGCGGCACTTATCTCGACATGGATATCTACGACGAGGAATGCATTCAGGAGCAGGGACGAAACGGAACGATGCCGGCCGATTTTCTCGAGCACGATCGCGAACTGGGCGAGTTGCATCGCCAGAATTTTCGCAAGGCGGTCAAGGCAGGAGTCAAGCTCTCGTTCGGCACCGATGCCGGCGTCTGCGACTACGGCACGGCCGGCAAGCAGTTCGCCTTCATGGTGAAGTACGGCATGACTCCTATGCAGGCGATCCAGGCGGCAACTTCGTCGGCAGCTGATCTGATCGGGCGTTCCGCCCAGATCGGATCGATTAAGCCGGGAAAGTACGCGGACGTGATTGCGGTCTCAGGCGATCCTCTGCAGGACATTCACCTGCTCGAAAATGTTCAGTTCGTGATGAAGGAGGGGACGGTTTACAAGCATCAGTAACGCCAAGAGCCAACAGCTAAGAGCCAAGAGCCGCGTTTCGCGCCTCCATCCAGCTCTGCAGGATCAGCACCGCCGCCATGCGATCCACAGCTCCCACCCGCTTCTTAATGGAGAGATCTGCCTCGCGGAGAATGCGGTTGGCCTCACTCGATGTCAGCCTCTCATCCCACAGGTGGACTGCCAAGCCGAAGCGCTTTCGCAGCTCTTCGGCGAACTGCCTCATCTTTTCCGACTGCGTTCCCTCAGTTCCACTCAGTCGCAACGGATAGCCGACAACAATTTCCGAGACGGAGTACTGCTGAATAATTCGGCCCAGGTGTTCGAAATCCAAACGTTTGTTTTGGCGGCGAATGGTCTCCAGCCCCTGTGCGGTGATGCCCAGAAGATCGGAAACTGCGACTCCGATCGTCTTCGACCCCACATCAAGGCCGAGAATACGGGAAATTGGGTTCGGTTCCGAATCCACGAGGAAATTATATGTTCACGCTTGGATGGTCCGCGAAAACCGCGCTGAAAGAAGTTACGACGCCAGTTCTCCGGCTTCGGGGAACCGGAGGTTTACGCGGGAGAGCGTCTTGGTGAGAAGGAGTTGTATGTTTTCCTCTTCGCAGTTCCGTGCCAGAGCGAGTTCGCTCACCAGCAGATACCTGGCCCGCTCCAGCATCTTCTTTTCACGGAACGACAGGCCCTTCATCTCCTTAAGGACCAGGAGGCTTTTCAGCACCGCAGCGACATCCAGCAGGGCGCCAGTGCGCATGCGGTCCGAATTCTCCTTGAACCGGTCTTTCCAGTCAGCGGCGCTGTCACCATTGCCATCCTCAAGATAGCTGAGGATTTTCTGGATCTCCCCGTTCTTTACTACCGGACGCAGGCCGACGTTTGACACGCTGTGGAAAGGTACGGTGACCTTCAAATTGCTGGATTTTATATTTAGGAGGTAGTAACGCTCGACCTGCTGTCCTAACGTGCGGCTGCCGATTTGCTCGACAACCCCGACGCCGTGGTTAGGATAAACCACGCGATCGCCTATCTGGAAGTGGCCGTTACCGTTACTGCTCATAATGGAACAGACCGTGGCGCGAGGAACGTCTACATTGTAACCGAGAATGGTGCAGCTGTACAAATGGGACCGAAGCTTTTCCTTTGTTTTGTGTAGTTTACGTCTTACGTCGTTCGTCGAACGTCGCCCGCCAAAATCAGCTCCTGGCTTTTAGCCACCAGAATCTACCAGCACAGCCCGGCCGACAAGGTGTCCGAGACGTGTGCATCGAAGGATTGCTTAAACTAGGAGCTAGAAGCCAGAAGCTAGAAGCGTGGTTTTGGCGCACGACGTGCGACGAACGACGTACGACGGCTTTATAATTTTCTTCTCATGACTGAAGCAATTCGTAAAAAGCTGCAAGACGAGATCAACGCCCTCGAGCACGAGCTGGTGCACGATCTTCCCAAGGAGATCAAGAAAGCGGCCGCCCTGGGCGATCTCAGCGAAAATGCCGAATATCACATGGCCAAGCAGCGCCAGGAATTCGTCAAGGCCCGCGTGCGGCAGCTCGGACAGCGGCTCGCCCAGCTCTCCATGGTCAACATGAATAACATTCCCAAGGACAAAGTCGGCCTGGGCTCGACCGTCAAGGTTTACGACAACGACAAGAATGCCGAAGTCGAGTACAACTTAGTAACCAGCGAAGAATCAGACGTGGCCGCAGGCAAGATCTCAACCACTTCGCCGATTGGCCGCGCGCTGCTGAATAAGAAGGTGGGTGACACCGCCGAAGTGGTTACCCCAAACGGCAAACGCGAGCTGGAAATTTTGACTTTAAGCACGATTCACGACGTGGCAGCAGAGTAGAACTATCGGGCCATCCGGTGATCGGGTCATCGGGTGATCTGAACCAATGAGTGTTTTAAACGATCGCCCGATGACCCGATCATCCGATCACCCGATTCCATGACCTGGACCAGCGCCTTCGGAAGAGCCTGCGCAGTTCTGCTGCGGACCATCGTCCGCTGGCTCGCCCTCACCAAAATCAACCCCAACGTTCTGACGTTCATGGGACTGGTGGTGAACGCCTGGGCTGCTTTCTTCTTCGGCTATGCCACCGTGGAAAACCAGCAGCGCATGTTCTTCTATGCCGGCCTGATCATCATCGGTTCCGGCTTTTTTGACTTGGTGGATGGCGAGGTGGCCCGCGCTCAACACCGTGTCACCCGCTTCGGCGCCTTCTTCGACTCGGTGGTAGACCGGTATAGCGACGCATCGCAGTTCTTCGGACTGCTGGTCTTTTATGCCCGCGGCGGCCGCTTCTTCTACATCGTTCTGACCGCTTATGTGATCGTCAGCGCCATCATGGTCAGCTACAGCCGCGCACGCGCCGAATCGCTGATCGGCTCCTGCCGCGTCGGGTTCATGGAGCGCCCCGAGCGGCTTGTGCTGGTCATCATCGGGGCGCTCTTCAACCGCATGGCCCCGGTCCTGTGGGTGATCGCGGTTCTTTCAACTCTCACTGTCATTCATCGCATTCAGTACACGTGGGCGCGCACCAACGGGCCAGAAGCTGTCAAAGGCGGCCAGGCGGCGTAAGCACGCCTGACCTCTCCTCAGTGGCTGCCGTTGTTCGCCAGGGCCGGCGCCGCTTGATGTGGCGAATCGCAATTGAAGATCACGTAAGCGGCCTTCCACTCCCGTCCCGAACGCTTCAGAATCACACTGTACTTCCCGGACTCGTTGATAGTAACGCCCGGCACCGGCAACATCGTCAGCTTGTAGGTGCCTACGTCGTACGCAGTATTGCCAACCACCGGCGACTCCAGATGAGTGAACGTGAATGCAGTGATGTTGGCTTTGAACCACTCTCGGTAATACTGCTCGATCGCGGTTTTTCCACGCAGCATCGAGTGCTCATTCGGCATCAGAATCGCATCTTCCAGATACATCGCCGAAACTGCTGCCGGGTCTCGCGCCAACACCCCCTTGAGGTATTGATCTGAGCTGGCCACGATCTGAGGATCGATATTGTTTGTTGCTTGCGCTCCGGCAGATGCCGCGGCTTGGGGAAGCGCAGACGGAAAGAAAAGGTTCATCAGGAAAAAGATCATCACGAGTGTGTGCATGTCAGTTCCTCCTCTCACTCGCCTCTTCTGTGCGATTTCCTTGCTTGAGGGCGAGTGATCTGCATGGCAGAATGCTGCAGACGCCCGGCTGAGGACAATGACTGCTCCCGCCAAATCATTGACCGATCGCGCCAACACCAAGTCCACCCGTCCCAATCCCACGTTCAACGATTCGATTGTTGCGGCGCGGGTTTTTCTGAATGCGCTGGAGCGGCTCGGCTATGACCGTCGCGCTCTGGTGAGCGCAGCCGGAATGGACTTTGTACAAAACGACGATCCCGATGCTTTGATTCCCTGCCAAGCCATTGGCGGCATGTTCGCCTACGCCATGCGCACGATGCCGCTAAACAACCTGGGCCTTCGCCTCGCGATGGAAACGCCCATCGGCGCCTTCCCGTTGCTCGACTATCTGGTTCTCACCTGTGAGACCGTTGGTGACGCAGTTCGTCAGCTTGCGCGATATTTCCGGCTGAACGAAGCGCCCTACGAACTAGAGATTCAAGAGGCGGAGAATCCAGGCCGAATCGTCTTTCACAGTCCGCGTGACTCCATGACCTACGAATTCGGAGTTTCGCTGATGGTGCTTCACCTGCGCGAAGAGACCGACAATCGCTGGGTGCCTGATTCTGTGAGCTTCACGCACCAGCCCGCCGATGTCGCTGAAATGCAGCACGCGTTTGGCTGCCCGGTTCACGGAGCGGCATCGTGGAATGGGGTCGCGCTCTCACCCGAAGCGTGGCGAGTTCCCATGCGGCGTCGCGATCCTGTGCTGCGCGCCGTACTGGAACGGCACGCCAAAGAAATCCTCGCTCGCTTGCCCGACGGAGACGATACCCTCTCCGAGCTACGACGCGCACTGATGTCGCGTATCTCGCAAGGAGATGTAGAGATCCAAACCGTCGCGCGCTCCTTGGCGACCTCGGCACGATCGCTGCAGCGTAAGCTGGCAGCGGCCGGCACCAGCTTCCAGGAACTGCTTGACACCACACGGCGCGATGCCGCCGCCCGCTATCTCGAAGATCGAACCCTCTCCGTGGGCGAGGTCGCGTATCTGTTGGGATACTCCGAACCCGCCGCTTTCCATCGGGCATTCAAACGCTGGAACGGAATCACACCCCTCGAATTCCGCCGCCAGCGCGCATAAGCCTCTGCCAGATTCCGTGCAAGTCCGCGCCAGGTGGGCGTTCTCAGGACAGCGCCGAAGGGGTTTCGGTGCCAAGGGGAGGTCGCATGAAGAAACCATTGGGGTTTCTGCTGGGTGGATTTGTCTTCGCGTTACTGACGGTTACCGGAATCAATGTGGTGCGGGCTGCGCCGGCACCAGCTAGGGAATCTTCGCCGAAAACGGGCGACGTAACAGCCGACGACAGCGGCACCGCTCTCACCATCTACAACCAGAATTTCTTCGTCGCGCGGGAACATGTGCCGCTGGATTTGCAGGCCGGCGTGAATGAGGCCCACTACACGGGAGTTGCGGCACACCTTGAGCCGGATTCTGTTATCCTCCGCGATCCGAACGGCCATGCTCTGCAAATCCTCGAGCAGAACTATCGCAACGATCCAGTCTCGCCGGAAATGCTGCTTTCCTTTTACGAAGGCAAGACCATTGATTTTGCGGTTAGCCGAAATGCGGACGGCAGCGACGTAAAGATGAAAGGCAAGGTCATCCGCAGTGGGTTTGTCCCGACACACTGGGTCAACGGATATCCGCAGCAGAGCTCGACGCAGCCGATCATCGAAGTGGACGGCGTTCTGCGCTTCGGACTGCCCGGCCAGCCGATCTTTCCAGCCCTCAGCGCCGACTCGATCCTGAAGCCCACGCTCAACTGGCTTCTTCAGACCAACCAGCCCGGAAAGTTCGACGCCGAAATCTCTTACGTGAGCGGCGGCATGGACTGGCAGTCGGATTACAACCTGGTGGTGCAGGACGGGAAGAATACCGAACCGGGATCGCATACCGACTTGCTCGACCTCATCGGCTGGATCACCATGCACAACCAAAGCGGCAAAGGATTCGAGAATGCGCGCATCAAGCTGATGGCCGGAGACGTGAACAAAATCCAGGAGCCGACCTTGGCTGGTCGCGCATACAAAGCCATGAATCAGGCTGTGATGGTCGATGCCGCGGCCCCTGCCGTTGTCCGCGAGAAATCGTTTGACGAGTTCCACCTCTACACATTACAGCGCCCAACGACGCTTCGCGACGAGGAAACCAAGCAGGTCGAGTTTGCGCGTGCAACCGGCATCCGCAGCCAGCGCCTCTTCATTTACGACGGCGCCGAAACCGCGCAGTATGGCTACTACAGTCCGGAGCAAATTCGCAGCGACGCGAACTATGGCACCGCCTCAAACTCGAAAGTGTGGGTCATGGAGGAGTTCAGGAACTCGGAAGCAAACCATCTCGGCATCCCTCTACCCAAGGGAAAGCTGCGCTTCTACCGCCGCGATACCGACGGCCACCTCGAATTTGTCGGCGAGAACGTGATTGATCACACACCTAAAGATGAAACCATTCGCGTCTATACCGGCAATGCTTTCGACGTAACCGGCGAGCGCAAGCGCACCAACTATCGCGTGGATTCAAATCAGCGCTGGATGGACGAGACGTTCGAGCTCCGCGTTCGCAATCACAAGAAGGAATCGGTGGACGTTCGTGCTGTCGAGCACCTGTATCGCTGGACCAATTGGAAGATCACAGATGACTCCACGGAATTCAGGAAAAAAGACGCGCAGACGATTGAGTTTCCGGTTACCATCGCCCCGGATGGCGAGAAAGTAATTACGTACACAGTGCACTACTCGTGGTAAGCAAGTCAGAAGGCAGAATTCAGAATGCAGAAGTAACCGCCTTGGTAGTACGCAGCGTTGCCACGAAAATGGATGTGAGCTCATTTGCTTCGGTCAGGAGATCCCCAATTTTGGCTTTGGAAAAATCTCTGCCGCCAGCAGCAACTCCAGCCAGAAGACACTCTCATCGGCTTCTTCAAGAACGATGCCGATCTTAGAAACGAACTCCGCCCGGCTACGCGAGCGGCACGCGGCACGGTAATTCGCCCCGATGGATGTTCCCGAGCGCAGCAGTTGCTTTCCGATGATTCTCGCCTCTTCGCTACGTGGAAGCGTTCGATAGAGCCTGACAATACGCAGGGCGAAGTTCTTCGTGCGAATTCTCAGATCGAATGGTTCTCGCTTGATACGGAAACTGCACTAGTCTGCATGGGCACATTATGGCTGGCCCAAAGCCTTCGTGTCTGTGATGGCAGTCAGGAGAAATCCTGTTGAAATCTCGTAAGTCGTACCGTTGCGGTTTACTTCTGCATTCTGAATTCTGCATTCTGAATTCCCGGGAAGAACCGATCGAACACCACCCACATCCCCGCAATCAGCACGAACAGCAGCACACTCCCCTCCGGCCCCACGCTGCCGCCCGTCAGCCAAGCGGGGCCGTGCAGTTGCGCTTGCAGAAGATGCCCGGGTTCCACAACTCCGCTGTCTGGGACGCCGTACAGAAAACTCTGTGCCCAGTCCCACGAGGCGTGCATTCCTACTGCGAACCAGAGATTGCCCGTCCGTCGCAGCGTAAAGCAAAAGAACACAGCCACTGCTCCAGCGCCGATCGTGCCTAGCCAGGTTTCGCCTGGATTCGAATGGTGCATGAAGGCAAAGATTGCGGAGAGGAGAAACGCGGTTGGCCAGAATCCTGCGAGCTGCTGAATGGCGAATTGGGTGTATCCGCGGAATGTGAATTCCTCGAACAGCGCCACTAGCACGAAAAAAACTGCCCAGAACAGGCCGAGTTTCCAGATATGCGCCCCGTGCAGCGCAGCAGAACCGTAGGAAAACATGCCGAGCAATTTAAGAACGAAAAGAAATAAGGACAGAAACGCCAATCCCCACGCCACTCCGAACCAAAACAATTTGCCGAAGGCAGTGTCCGGCGGCAGCCCATAATCTCCGAACGAACGGCGCTCCACCCGGCTGATCGCAATCGCCGGAACCGCAACCGCGATGACCAGAATCAGCTTGCCGAGGAATGCTCCCCAGAGCCGAGGCGTCCGCGCGGGAAGCAAAAACTCGACGCCATTCCCGAGCACCAGGAACAGCAGCACGGCCACTACGAAATACAAAGGAAGAAGTTGCAGCGTATAGGCGTATCCGTGCCTGATGGGTGGCCGCAGCCAGCCGGGCAGGCGAAAGCGCCCGCTAGCACCTTGTTCGAAATCACCGGAATGTTGTTCTTCCACCAAAGCTCAAACCGAGAGCGCAATATCCTGAATCCACGCCTGGCGCCTGAAGCCTGATGCCTGAAGCCATTTCCCAATCGCGCCTCGACATGGTAAAACACTCGCTTCCGCATGGGCAGATTTTTCGATCGCGAGCGGTTCGGAAACGCGCAGATTGCCGCTGGATTCTTGCTGCTCATGTTCGTTGCTGAATGCGCATGGTTGATCGCGCACGAGTACCCAAGTTCTCCCGAAACCACAGAGCTGCACCGTTTCGCGGTTGATGAGGGTTATGAACAGTGGCATGGACGAGGAATCGCCGGCACACCGACGATCGGAAACGAAAATCAACCGCTCGGAAACAAGTTCGACCCAGAGCACTCCGCGCTTTGGTATCTGATTGCCGCCGCTCCCGCAGCGCTGCTCCATATCTCACCGGAACATTGGCTCTATGTGTGGCTTACCCGCGCGCCCTACGTAGTGTTCGGGGCCCTGCTCGGCGCGTCGCTGTGGTACGTTTCGCGCCGTCTCTATGGAAACGCCGGCGGTTTCGTCGCGCTCGGTTTGTACTGCTTCTCGCCGACGGTCATCCGCTCCAGTACATTGTGGTCGGCGCCGCCGCAAACCGGCGCGGCCTGGGGATTATTCGGTGCCGTCTTCACCGCGATTGCCGTCTCGCACACTTTGTATGCGCCACGCGAGGTGGTGTTGTGGAACTGGCGGCGGATCCTGCTCCTGGCCGTCTCCCTGGCACTGGCCGTCGGCTCGGAATTTCAGCTGGCGGTTGTAATTCCGCTGTTGCTGGTGTTCATGCTCTACCTGGCGCCGAGCAGGAAATCGGCCGCCTCCGTCATTCTCAGCGCGGCAGGTGTAATTGCTCTGGTCTTGCTTTTTGCCTCGTACTTCTTTCATCCCGGAGTGTTCTGGCATGGGCTGATGGAAGCCAGATGGCTGAACCTGAGCGGTCGCGCTCTGGCGATGAGCGGCGCGTACCTCCAGGTTGGTAAGGAGATCGTTGCCGGCGCGCCAGTGATGGCGCTCTTAGTCCCCGCTTCGCTGCTGGTGTACGCCTTCTGGCGTCGCTCCCGCTACTTCGGGAATACTGGCCCGCTGATTGTTGCTCTGCTGTTCGCTCTACTCCGGGCCGGATCGCCGCACCCCGCCGATTCCATTCACAGCCTGATTGCCGTCATCTTTCTGTTCGTCTTCGTGGCTGGGATCTCCGCCGACCTGCTCGAATCCAAATTCCGCACTTGGGTTTTGGCCGTTCTTCCCGGAATTCTCGGGGCAAACGCCCTCTGGAACCTATTCAGCCTGTGGGATATCGGCTCGTGGCGCCGCTGAAGGCGTAAAATTGACAAAGCTTCGCAACCTCCCAGCGCTGCGTTCGTTCTAATCAAGGGAGGGGAGCAATTATGGGTATTCGCAACCTCGCACTTCTCGCAGCTGCCTTTTCGGGATTAACTTGTGTTCACGCAACCGCCCAGTTCACAGCCGGAAAGTCGACCGGCTCGCCGTTTCATGGCGTCCCGCCCAGCGTAACCTCGTTCAACTTTGGCGGACAGCCTGGGTTTCATGGCGTTCCTGCAAGCGTGACCTCCCTTGGATTTGGAAATCCTGGATTTCGCTTGAACCCGCCATTCCGCTCAAACCGCGGCTTCGGAGGTCATCGGCGCGGCTTTGGCTTTTCAAGAAATCCGTTCTTTGGTGACATCGTTGCCGTGCCTTACGCCTACCCAATGTATGTGATGGAACCCGGCATAGACGATTCCATGGAGCAAGAGGATTATCGCGGAGGCCCGACGATCTTCGACCGGCGAGGACCGGGTGAAGAGTATTACCGGCCGAGCTCCCGTGATGAAGAGGATTATCGCCGTCGCTCGGACTCTGATTCAGCAAGAGTGAAGTCACGGGCAGATGAGCCACCGGCGGACCAACCACAGTCCGAACAACCCGTCGAGCCGCAACCCCCGACCGTGCTGGTTTTCAAGGACGGCCATCAGTCCCAGGTCCTCAATTACGCGATTGTCGGCGACAATCTGTTCGAGCTGAGTAATGGCCGCTCCATAAAGATTGCGCTGGCGGAGCTTGACGTTCCGGCCACTCAGAAGGAAAATGACCAGCGCGGGGTGGACTTCAGGGTTCCCGCCGCGAAGGCGAACTGAATGGCAATGGCAACAGCAAAGATTGCCGCAATCGGACTATCGCTGGCGTTGAGCGTAACCGCCGCCGCACAGGGCCGGGTTGGCGTTGGCCGGCCTGGCGGCGGATCGATCGCGATCGGCATGGGCGGACACCACTTCGGACCTGGCATAGTTCGGGGCGGACACACCTTTAATCGTCCCTACCGCCGATACGGCAACCCGTACGGCTACGGTTTCTACGGCGCTCCCTACTACTTCTCCGACGATTACGGCCCTTCCGAAGCCGACTACCGTCCCGCGCCGGCCCCGGCGCCAGTTGTTCAAGTCGTGCAGGAGAAACCTGAGCCGCTACCGGATCCAGTGCTGCTGGAACTCCGCGGCAATCAGTGGGTGAAGGTCGGGAATTTTGGTGAAGCTTCTCAGCAAGCGTTGAACGTGTCAGCGTCGGCCCCGGCAAAGGAAATCCCGCCGGCCGTGCTGATCTACCGCGATGGCCACTCGGAGGAAGTCAGCAGCTATTCCATCATCGACCGCATGATGTATACGAAGTCCGATTACTACTCCAGCGGAAGCTGGACTCGCACCATCCAGCTCGCCGACCTCGATCTCCCCGCCACGCTCAAACAAAACCAGCAACGCGGCGTGAAGTTCGACTTGCCCTCCGGCCCTGACGAAGTGGTGATAAGGCCCTAAGCTCAGCGAATGCTGATCAGTTCGCCGACGCGAGCACATCGTCGTAATAGTTGACCATAGCCCGGCGCGGCGTATCTTTGATTCCATTCAGCGGAACCTTTATAGCCTCGCTTGAATTTCCGAGAATCGTGATACGTCCAAGGTTTGCGACTCGCCCATCAGCCAGCTCTAGATAAACCGGTACGAGCATGCGAAAACTGGCATCTACTCCGGATTGGGTGAGCTTCATTGACATCACCATGTCCCCAGCCCCGTTCTTCTCAAAGCTCGAATCGACTTTGTACGTCGGCAACGCAGTGCCATAGACGTATTCGTTAAAGAACCAGTCCATTTTGCCCGCTCCGATGCGCTGCATCTCGGGTGTCATGTGCTTTTCAACGACACCTTTGAAGTCTTCGGTGGTAACCGGATGGCCGCTGTAGGTCTGAACAAAATCGTGCATCATGGCCTTGAAATCCTGGTCGCCGGTCTGGTTGCTGTACATCATCATGCGCAGCATGTGGAGAATGTAAGCGCCTTTCGGGTAAATAAGTTCCCGGGTTACATTGAAGCCAGTCCGATAGTTGCTCATCCGGTATCCCATGGTGAGAGGTCCGGCATCGATTGCTCGATAACCCATGTTGTTCCGCTCGACCAGCATGGTGCGCTCATCGTTCCAGAATTCGACAAACTTCTTGGGATTTTTCTCAACTAGTTGGATATAGAGCGAAGCGGACATGTCCGCAAATCCTTCGCTCATCCACTGGTCACGGTACGAATCAAAACCTACCGTGTGACCCCACCATTGGTGTGCTACTTCATGCGGCGTAACAACTTTCCAATAGCCGAAATCGCGATAATCAAGGCCTAGCTGGTGACGGACTGTGTCGTCATAGAAGTAGCAGCTCGGAAGGTACACCAAACCTGGCCAGGACTGGCCATAATTACACGCCACTTGTTGCGTCACTGCGAGCTGCTTGTATGGAGCTGGGCCAAAATAACTCGAGTAGAGTTGGACCGCGACCTGCGCCTCGGCCAATGCCTTTTTCAGCAACGGCAACGTGCTCATGTTACCTAGCGCGGCCTCGTAGTGAATGCGGCGATTTACAGTTTCTTCCCCGGGTGCATCCCCCTGCACCCGGTTTACTAGAGCTTTTACGTTATCCGGCGGTTCTTCATTGACATACGCTTGCACCAAATACTCAGGACTTGTCAGCTTGGCGTCTTGCACCCTGAACGCACCAAAATTGAAACCAGCAACGGTTTCCGGCACTGCGCTCTTCCAAACGCTTACATCGTGTCCACCGTCGTTGGTGTCATTTACCAAAACACCCGTCGCCGCCATCTTCATGCCTTTCGGAATTCGGAACGTCATGTCGTACGCTGTGTATTGCCCGAGTCCGCCAAAAATCGTGTTGGGATACCAATCATCCCGCGCAACCGGGTAGTAGTTCCCACCGCCTTCATTCTTGACCGCGTCTTTGCCATCGTATTCGGTTGTGATGCTGTACTTCTCCCCTAGCGCTAATGGCCGAGATAGGATGACCGAAAAGTCGGCGTCATCGTTTTTGTCTTCTTGGATGAATCCTAGTGGCTGCTGCTTGTCATCCACCACGCTACGCACCCGCAGGGTGTGGAACAGATCGAACGGAATGACGCGTAAGCCATCAACCAGAGAAACCAACGTCGTCGTTGCTTTGCCGTTCAGGTGCGCACTCTTATCAATGGTTGTGTCCAACTGCTGGTGCGTAATCTGATAAGGGTAATTTTGCTGTGTGCCGGTGGCGCTGCCATCTTTGTATTCTGACGAGAAATGAAAGGCAGCCCACGTCCCCAGTTTGTTCTCGTCGTAAGTGACGAACTCTACTTCCTCAGGAGCTACCGGATGCACCAGCGTCGGGGCACCGTGAGGATCGATTGCGAAGATTTCCTTACCGTTGTATTTCTTTCCATGGACGAAGGCCACGAACAGGCCGCCCGGCTCGATGCTGAGCACATCTTGAAGAATGCGAGCGTCAAGGTTGTATTTCAGCTGGTGGTCGTGGCGCATCGCATTTTGCGAATCGCGAAGCAGCCCGGAATCACAGCTTCCGCCTGCGGTCCCGGCTTTTTTTATTTCTTCATAAGTGGAGTCTGTAAATCGTAGGACCAGATGCTCATACTCTTCCACGAACTCGTCCTGCTTGGTCAGCAGTCTGAGGGAAGACCTCTCAATGGGGATCGGCGGGTCGAGAATCAAGTTGCCATTCCCCACAAACACCGCGCCGGTGACCTTGCCCTGTACCGGGGAAACGAAACACACTGTCCCCGAGTGCAGATGGAAGGTGGCCGCGTCTCGCTTCAACTCTAAGTCTTTGACGCTTACAGCTTCGCCGCCCAGGCTGATATTGCGCAGCTGCTGATAAATGGGATCAGAGTTTGGGCCTACCGTCGGTGTTTGGGCTTGACCTGCCGCCAGTAGACACACTACTGCCAGCGCAGAGAAAACCATCGACTTGCGACGCAAAGGGGCCTCCAGTGCGGGGAAGCAGGAGCATTCTGCACCAGAACCAGGGCAGAGGCAAGTGATATTTCAGCAGGTGGTCTCTAGTTCTTGGACTGCGCGTGCGCCAGCATGATCGCGCTCGCCTGCGGCATGGAATCGAAATAGCCGACGAAGCGTTGCGGTTCGCCTGCGGAGTATGACGCCAGATTATGCGCCCAGCGGAAACCGATCGGCTGATACCAGAGTTCCACTTCGATCTGAAACGGGCCTTGCGCGCTGCCGAGATCAACGGAGTAGCGCACCAGGTCGCCAGACGCGGTGAAATTCGGATCCTCGGCGGCATCGCCGATTACCGCAATGTCCTTGTCCGCGGATGCCTTTTCGAAACCGGCCGGCAGAAGGCGGTCATCCTTGAGATATCCGACGGCGGCGGCGAGACCTGTGGTTACATGGCCGTCGCTGTCTTTCAGGATCGGCTCGTAGATTTCGACCTGGTCGCTGCTGGTGATCTCACGGAAATGTGGCGTAAAGCGCGACGGATCGGCGTCATTCACGTTGCCCTGGATCGAGCCATCGCTGTTCAACGCGCCCGACTCGAAGACCATCTTACCGGTCTGATCGCGAACCATGACATGCAACCATGCGCGCCGGGAAGGGAAAGCCGTCGGCAGTTTGTGGCCGGTCAGGTTTTCGACAAAGACGTCAGCTATGAGTTTGCCGTCGCGCACACCAACACTGCGAATGCTCACCCGCGCAGCCTGAGTTTGCAGGAAGCTTTGAGTGCGCTCAGCTTCGGCACTCAATTCTTCGGGCAAAGCCGCGACGCTCAGTTCGTCACGATGAAGGTTGAGCATCTTCAAGACAAAAAAATTCCCGCCGGTGAAAGTGTGCTGATGCATTCCCGTTCGCTGGACTCCCATCACCGCGGAAATCGGCGCTGGCCCATCCACCTCGGGCATGTGACAGGACTGGCAGGAGTTCTTCTGCGGATAATCGCTGTGCAGCCATTCGAGGTAAGGCATCTGCTCGGGAAAGAGTCCCAAGTCTTTCCCGCCGGGCCCAAGCGATTTTGTATAGAGCGTATGGCAGGTAGCACACAGCGCCGAATCGCGAATGTGCGATGCCTCCGTGGGACGGAAGCCACCGGTGGAAGTCTGCATGATCTGCTGCTGGCCAGGTTCGATCTGATACGGACCGAACTCGGGATGGTCGTTGGCTGTTGCCGGCGTGCCGATCAGAAATCCTCCATTGAAACTTTCGCGCTTGCCGAAATTCTGCGGGGTGATCTGGTGGCAGACCGCGCAGGTCACTCCGTCTTCCGCCTCGGCGTTCTTCTTAGGATCTTCATCGAACGGAATGTGGGCGAAGACTTCACCGAGCTTGCCTTCGAGCTTTGCCTGGTAGCGCGACATCGGCATGTGGCAGTCGGCACAGGCGTCTTCGATTTCGGCTTTGGATTCGGGATGGTCAATGTCCTCGCGTCGAACACTGGCTTGCCAGTAGGGATCGCGAGAGGAATTCGCCATGACGCTGGCGCGCCAGTTGAAACCGATCGATACATCCTGACCCGAGGGAGTGGTGAGCCCGTTATGGCACGCGAGGCAGCGGTCGGAGGTGTGAAACTGCGGCTTGAGATCTTTGTGCAGATCGGCAGCACGGGAGCTTGCAGCCACGCCGAGCGCCATCCCGAAAATAAGAAGTTTCACGCTCCGCATCACCAACCCTCTGTCAGCTTTCCGTCCTGCCAGTCCCAGAGCAGATAGAACTCAATCTGAACGGCGCGGCCCGCGGTGTTCGTCACCGGCACTCGCACGCCAAGATCGCCGCGAATGTGCTGGCGGCGGCTGATCGTCACCTGCATCTGCGGCAGGATGTCCCAGTCAGTTTTCGCGCCATCTCTGAGGTCGCGGTCGGCCAGGAACTCCATCATGGGCGACCACGCCCGGCCCAATCCGTGGTCCGCGCCGAATGTCTGGCCGACCGCGCTATGGAAGAAGATCGATTGCGGCGCGATGTCAGTATGCCGGGGAAGGTCTGCCCCGAATTGCGTCTGAAAAAATGTATTCGTTTTGAATAGCTGGTCGTAAGCGGCGAACGTTTCAAACGTAGTGGTGCCACTGCCAAAGCCGCGCGTCCGATTTCCGCTGGGCACCAGCAAGCTGCCCTGCAAAGCAAAGATCGAGCCGGTGCGAAGGCTGGAAAACAAGACCCGTTTGATCCCCAGAGTCGCGTCGCCCACCCCGCCATACCAGGTATGGGCCTGGTTCTCAAAAAGAATGGGGACATCGACCTCAATCTGGTTCTTCGCGCCGAAGCGCTGTTCGTGAATGATGTGAGTTTCGTTGCCGGGAGCGCCGCGCGCGTTGACCGAGGTCGAGACGACCTCCTCGTCTTCCGGATACGCCTTTTCCGTAACAACCGCGCGCGGCAAGTTCAATTCGGCGTGGGGCCACTCGTCTGGATTCGATTCGCGACAGAAATGCCGAAGGTAGGAGACGACCTTGCTGATCTGTTCATCGTTGAGCGCCGCGCTGAACGACGGCATGATCTGCGAGAAGCCGCGATAGCGTCCTCCATGCACGATCACCGCGCGCCAGTCATTGTCCATTTCGGCCGTAGTCTGATCGCAGCGCGCGAAGTCAGGAAACGAGTCCGGCGGCTCGAACCCTGCAACGGATTTCGGAGTTCCCTTTCCGTCAGCGCCGTGGCAAGCCACGCATGCAGTCCGGTAAATCTGTTCGCCGGTCTCAAGATGTAGGGAGGCTGTTTGTCCGCGCGCACCGATCGCGACGAGAACTATCGCAACGACGGTCCATGCCGTAATCTTTGCGCAGCTGTAGTTGTCGTGCATCTTCTGAGTTGAGGTGATGGTCTTGATGGAGCTTACGGTAAGCCTCTTGGATGAGTGAAGCCCTAAAGCGTTCCGCGGCGAATTTCGAAAGGAAGTAAGCGAACTTCTAACGCGAAACCAGCGAGTTCGCAGGCTGTGCCGACGATGGTTCATCAGGCTTAAAGCCGCTGAATTAAGGCTTCATCGTGGTATAATAACTCAGTTCCCGATTCCGAATTAAACCGTTATTTTGCAGCAAGTTACAAGCTTATCGACGACAAAGGTTGTTAGCTCGCAAGCAGTTCAGCTAAGAGCTAAAAGTTAATAGCTAAAAGCTCCCTTATGGCAGACGATCAGAACCCAGAACTTCCCTTAACTCCTCCTCCGGGCGACGGCGGCCCCGGCGCGGCGAACATTCAGCCGGTCAACATTGAAGAGGAGATGCGGCGGTCGTATCTCGACTATTCGCTCTCCGTCATCATCGGACGCGCTCTGCCCGACGCCCGCGACGGCCTGAAGCCGGTGCATCGCCGGCTGCTTTACACCATGCAGCAGATGGGCCTGCAGCCCAACCGGGCCACGCGCAAGTGCGCTCGTATCGTCGGCGACGCCATGGGCAAATACCATCCGCACGGCAACCTGGCGCTTTACGACGCGTTGGTTCGCATGGCACAACCGTTCGCGCTGCGCTACCCGCTGGTCGATGGCCAGGGAAATTTTGGGTCGGTCGATGGCGACCCGCCCGCGGCTGAGCGTTACACCGAAGCTCGCCTTTCGCGGATCGCGACAGCCCTGCTCGAAGATCTGGATAAAGACACAGTCGACTTCGTCGAGAACTACGACGGCAGCGAAATGGAACCGGAAGTTCTGCCGGCCCGCATTCCGAACCTCCTGATTAATGGCGCAGACGGAATTGCCGTAGGCATGGCGACGAAGATTCCGCCGCACAATCTGACCGAGATCGTGGACGCGGCGATCATGCTGGTGAACAATCCCGCTACCCCGCTTCCGGAAATCCTGAAAGTCGTCAAAGGCCCCGATTTCCCCACCGCCGGAATCATTCACGGCAAAGCCGGCATTCTCGATGCCTACAAAACCGGCCGCGGCCGTTTCACCATGCGTGCCAAGGCCGCCATTGAAACCTTCTCCAAAGACCGCGAAGCCATCATCGTCACCGAAATTCCCTATCAGGTGAATAAGCGCTACCTGATCGAGCGCATGGCCGAGCTGGTCAACAACAAGACTATTGAAGACATCTCCGACATTCGCGACGAAAGCGATCGCGACGGCATGCGCATCGTCATCGAGTTGAAGCGTGGCGCCGAACCGCAGATCATCCTCAATCAGCTCTTCAAGCACACCCAGATGCAGGAAAACTTCAGCATGATCCTGCTCGCAGTCGTGCATAAGCAGCCGAAGGAGATGGGCCTGATTCCGGCGATCCAGATCTTTATCGATCACCGGGTGGACGTCGTCCGCCGCCGCACCGCGTACCTGCTGCAGAAAGCCAAAGACCGCGAGCACATCTTAGAGGGCTATCTCACAGCGCTCGATCATCTCGATAACGTGATCGCCATCATTCGCGGCAGCTCCAATCGCGCCGACGCTCGCGAGAATTTGGTTCTGTACTTCGGCGGCAAGAAGATCGACATCAACACCACGGGCCGCGCACCGAAGCTCGATCCCGAAAAGCCGTTCACCGCGATTCAAGCCGACGCGATTCTCGAACTGCAATTGCACCGCTTGACCCGCCTTTCGATCGACGAAATCAACAAAGAACTCGGCACCACTCGCGAAAACATCGCGGAGTACGAATCGATCCTTGGCTCCGAAAAGAAACTGCGAAAAGTCATCGTCACCGAACTCGAAGAAGTAAAGAAGCTCTATGGCGACGAGCGCCGCACGGTGATTGAAGACGAGGCCGCCGAAATACAACTCGAAGATCTGATCGCCGACGAGCAGGTCGCCGTCACGGTCAGCCACGGCGGATATTTGAAGCGCACGCCGATCTCAACTTACCGCCAGCAGCGCCGCGGCGGCCAGGGCCGCACCGGCATGAAGACTCGCGACGAGGACTTCGTCGAGCATCTGTTCATTGCCTCGACCCATGCGTACATTCTTATCTTCACCAACAGTGGCCGCGTGTACTGGCTGAAGGTCTATGAAATTCCCGACGTGGGCGCCGCTGGCAAAGGCAAGCACGTCACCAACCTGGTTTCTTTGCAGCCCGGCGAAACCGTGCGCACCATGCTCGCCGTCCGCAATCTCGAAGAAGAAGGCAAATACATCTTCTTCGCCACGCGTAACGGCACGGTGAAAAAGACGCCGCTCAAAGATTTCTCGAACGTGATGTCGCGCGGCATCATCGCCATCGGCATTGACAAAGGCGACGAACTGGTTGGAACCACGCTTACCGACGGCAACCAGATCATCTTCCTCGCCTCGCACGAAGGCCAGGCAATCCGCTTTGACGAGTCTGACGTCCGCGACATGGGCCGTCCCGCCTATGGCGTCCGCGGCATGAAGCTCGACGAAAAGGATTACATCGTCGGCATGGCGACTACGCCGAAAGACTTGAAGAAGGCCGAAGCTGAACTGGAAAAAGCCAAGGCCGAAGCCGGCGTCCCCGAAGCCACTGCGACCGACGCAACCATTCCCATCAAGGGCTCGCTGATTCTCTCCATCACCGAAAACGGCTACGGCAAGCGCACGCCCGCCGACGAATATCGCCTGCAGGGCCGCGGCGGCTCAGGCGTAATCAACGTCAAGACTACCGAGCGCAACGGCCGAGTGGTCGGCATCGCCCAGGTGACGGAAAAATCCGAGGTCATGCTGATCAGCCAGTACGGCAAAATCATCCGCATGGATTCAAGCACCATCCGCGAATCCGGCCGCAGCGCGCAAGGCGTTCGCCTGCTGCACATGGAGCCAGGAGATCGCGTGGCAGCAGCCGTAGTCATTCCGCCAGATGAGGAGCCGAACGGCGGGTTGATCCAGTAGTTAGCGCGGAGTCATACCTGTGGCCTCGCCGAGGTCAACAGCAGGTATTCATTTCTATTTGAGATACGCCGCTTTGCCTCGATAGCATCCGGCAAAGGACGCTCATCACTGCTTAAGATGTGGGTGGTTGCCGTGCCGTAAATCCTCTTCCCAGCTGAACTTCCGTTCGTATTACCGCCAGAATCGCCCCTCCGACATAGCCCGCCGGATTGTCGAGTAGCTTTCCGACTACAATGGCACCCAACACAAGCCCCACCTGAAACAGGAGTTCTCCGGTTTTTCTGGACATCGGGGTAAGTGTACTCCACGCGTCGCGCTAAGTACACACCCAACCGAAGCTTACCATAATATTTTCTGACGGTTATGAGTTTATTAGAATAAGTATATATAGGTCTGCAGCATGCTATAATTCCTTCAATGCCGCTGAGCATCAAGAACGAACTCACCGAGCGTCTCGCCCGCCAGGTCGCCGACGAAACCGGCGAATCCATCACCGAGGCAATTCAGAAATCTCTCGAGGAGCGTTGGGAGAGATTAAGGGCGCGGCGGCGTAGCCGGGTTTTGGTCCGGCAAGTAGAAGACATTCTCAGTCGCGTCGATGCCATGCCCACGCTCGACACTCGCTCGCCCGAGGAAATTCTCGGCTACGACGAACATGGGCTGCCACGCTGATGGTCATTGATACGTCAGCCGTGCTCGCGATTTTCCTCGCCGAACCTGAACGTAAGCAATTCCTGGAACTGATTATTCAATCGAGTAAGCGCATGATCTCTGCTGCCAGTGTGCTTGAAACTGGAATGGTTCTCGAATCGAAACGAGGCGAATCAGCCGGGCGGGAGTTCGATCTTTTCCTGGTGCGCGCTAATCTCGAAGTGGTTTCAGTTGATGCCGAACAGATTGAGATCGCGCGTTCCGCCTGGCGCAGTTTCGGGAAAGGCCGTCATCCCGCTGGACTGAACTTCGGCGATTGCTTCACATACGCGTTGGCAAAGGAATCCGGCGAGCCGGTCTTAGCCAAGGGCAGGGACTTCATCCTTACTGACATAGAGCTGTGCATCACCTGATGCTCCTGCGATAGTTTCCGTCGGCGCTTCGCAAATCTCGAACATCTTCTCCAACGCCGTAAGCCGCAGTACCTCCCGCACCTGCTCTGTCAAATTCATCAGCTTGAGGTAGACTCCAGCCGCCTGCAGCGACACCAGCGCTCCGATTCCCGCGGCATCAATCGCGCTGACATCCGCCAGATCGAGCACCACGTCGCGTCCGTGGTGCTGGACGGCAGCGCACAGCAGCGCCGATTCCTCGCCGCGGACGAGTCTGCCGCCGCAGTGCAGAACGACGGTGTCGGCCACGGTCTCAGTAGCAATGGTCAGCATCAATCCTCCTCAGCTGCGGCTCGTGAGTCGCCAACCAGCTTTCATTATAGCGAATAAAAGGCGAATAGCAAGCTGGAATAATGAGGGCTTTCCCTTTTAGAATTGAGCTGTGACCGAAATCGGCAAAATGCTGCTCGGGGTTGGCTTGGTCATTGTCGTGATCGGTCTGGCCCTGATGCTGCTGGGGCGGACCAACCTGCCCATCGGTCGCTTGCCGGGCGATATCCTCTACCGCGGCAAGCACACCACCTTCTATTTCCCGCTAGCTACATCCATCCTGGTGAGTGTGGTGCTGTCGCTGGTGTTGTATTTGATTGGAAGGATCAAACACTAAAAGCTGCCGTCAGCGCCGCCGGAATGCCGGTTTCGCCGACCTCTGATAATCCTTGGGATACAGCACAACTGACCGTCGCAGACCTTCACCGTCGCTTTCGGTGACCAGGTCATGCTCGTCTCGCAATGCCAGGTGCAGGATTCGCCGCTCGCGTGACGACATCGGCGCGAACGTATAAGGACTTCCGGTCTGGCGGACTTTCTCGGCAGCCACGCCGGCAGACATGCGCAGTTCTTCCAGGCGCGTCTTGCGATGCCCCATGCAATCGAAGCTGATCTTCTCGTGCTCGTTGCCGGGCAGGCGCAGCATTTCCATCGCCAGCAGTTCGAGTGAGCGCAGCAGTTCGCCTCCGCGTTCGAGCAGCAGAGAAGCATCGGGCCCGGCAAATTCCACCAGCACCTCTGGCTTTTCCCAATCGCGGTCATCGCCGATCGGCGGATCGACAGTGATCCGGTAACGAAGCTTCAGTCCGGCGTTCTTGACCACGGGACCAAGGAATGTGTTGAGCTGGTTTGCAGATTGAAGTTTGTCCATAAAAAAGCTTTTAGCTGCTAGCCTCTAGCTGCTAGCAACCAACTCCGAACCAGAGGATTGCAGCCGCTATTAGCTAGGAGCTAGCGGCTATCCTTCTTCTTCGCCCGCTTCGCGTTAATCTCTCTGATCTCGCGGCCGAGCTTGGTGCGGTTCATGATCCATTGCTGGACGATGCTGATGATATTGCTCTCGGCATAATACAGGTTCAGTCCGGCCGGTAGCCGGAAGAACAGGAAGCCCATCATCACCGGCATCATGACGGTCATCATCTTCTGCTGCGCGGGATCCATGCCCGCCTGCGGAGTCATCTTTTGCACCAGGAACATGCTGCCCGCCATCAGCAGCGGGAGCACAAAGTCGCTGGATGAAAGATCGTGGATCCACAGCCAGTGGGCCTGGCGGAGCTCGATCAGCGCGCTCAACATCTTGTAATACGCGATGAAGAAGGGCATCTGTACCAGGAGCGGCAGACACCCGCTCACCGGATTCACGCCGTGTTCTTTGTACAGCTCCCCCATTTCCTTCTGCATGTCCTGCTTGCGCGGATCACGCATGCTGTACTTTTTGTACTTCTCCTGGATCGCCTTCATCTGCGGCTGAATGCGCTGCATCTTGAAGGCAGACTTCATCTGATAGATACGCAGGGGCAGCAGAAGGATCGTGATGATGAACGTCTGAATCACGATCGCCCAGCCCCAGCTGTGAACGTATTGGTGATACCAGCGCAGCCCGATATAGGGCCACGAGAACAACGGCCGCGCGATCGGGCTGAACCAGCCTAAGTTGACCACCTTTCGAAGGTCTTTGTCGGCTCCCACGATGGACGGGACCGGCACGGAATCGAGCACGTTAAAAGCTTTCGGTCCGGCGAACAGTCGCGCGTTGGTTTCACCCGGATGGCCCACGGCAACGCCCAGTATGCTTACGTTGGTTTTGTCGTTAGGCTTGTTGGGGTCCGCCAGGAACTCCATCGGCGAATGCAGCGTAACCGCGGTGAGATTGTCAGGATCGTCAGGAATAAAAACTGCGCCAAAGTATGAGGTGCTGACGCCGATCCAGTTGTAGAAACCATGCAGAGTATTTCCGCCCGAGACTTTCTTCGCCGCAATGTGATCGTCGTTCTGGTTGGCTTGATATTCGAACGTAACTGACGCATAGGCCGCTAGATTGGTCTGATCGCCAAACCCCGCAGGCCAGGCCGGAAAGGCATAAACCGGAGCGTCATTCTGAAATACCGAAGTCGAGACGTGGACAACGTAGGTATTGTCGAACTCCAGCGTTTTGCGGACAGTCAGGCCGGACTCGGAGTACTCGAACTCGAGCTTCGTCGGGGCATTAACAGTGCCGCTGGACGAAGCAACGAACAGAGCTGAGTTGAGCTTGTTCCGGAGCGCCTCGTCGTAGGTCCACAACGAGAGCGGATATCCAAACTTTGCCGCGGCTGGTTGGTTCACCAGGTCGAGCGGCTTGCCCTGATCGTCTTTGTAGTTCTTCAGCAACCAGGATTTCGCTTGAGCGCCGCGATTTGTAAACGTAATGCGATAAAGCTCGTTCTCGATTACTGTTTCGGTCTCTGCCTCGGCCTGCTTAATCGCCGCAGCTTGCTTCGAAGCCTTTGCCGAAGCTGGGGCCGTTTGAGTTGCAGACGCAGCAGTCGCGGGCGCAGAAGCAGTGGCCGGCGCGGCCGACGTCTGCTGCTGCGCTTGCTTGCTGTTGTCTGGCGCCGGTGCAGGAGCGTTCTTCCGCAGCAGAAACTGAGCACCGAAGATGACCGCGGCCATGACCAGTATCACGAGCAGGAACCGCTGCTCGTTGCCGGGTTCGGTTTGTGGGCTGCGGTATTCGGCCATGAGTTAGTGAATACTTGCGTGGGGACAATTTTCCGAAACCGGGTCGAGCGGCACCGGATCAAACCCGCCCTTCACAAACGGATGGCAGCGCAACAGCCGCCAGAAGGCCAGGGCCGATCCGCGCAAAACTCCGTGACGCTCAACTGCCTCGATTGCATATTCGGAGCAGGTCGGAACATATCGGCACGACGGCGGAAACAACGGAGAGATCACAAATTTGTACGCGCGCAGCAGCCCAATCGCTGCCAGCTGTGGACCCTTCGCCAACTTTGACCACATTTCCATCAACTTCGCCTGCTTCTCCCCAACGATCTTTCGATCGCTCGCAAGGCCGCGCTCACTTCGGAGCGTATCGCGGAAAATTCCGCGCTCAGGAACGACCGCTTCGGATTAATCACGATGTCAACCGGGCACTCAGGCGGCAATCCGCTCAGCCTGACCGCTTCACGCAGCCGGCGCTTCATCCGATTCCGTTGCACCGCGCCGCCCAGCGCCTTCCCCACTGTGAAACCGATACGCGGATTGCCGCCACTCGGTTCACTCTCCCGCCGCAGATAAAACACCGTTATGTTCGCCGCGAAGTGCCGCTTGCCCTGCTTGTACACCCGCTCGAAGTCCGCGTGCTTGAGTAATCTGCGATTCTTGGGGAAACGTTGGTCCGCGGAATTCAACGTCGGCTCTAGGTTGCAGGCTCTAGGAGCTGGGCCACCAATCAGAGCCCAACGTTGGGTCTTGCTAAAACCTAAAGCCCCAAAGCCTAGAGCGGATTTTTACTCACGAAACCCCGGCTTGACTGAAACTCGCTTGCGCCCCTTGGCCCGGCGCCGGGAAATAACCGCCCGCCCCTGCTTGGTCTTCATGCGCGTGCGAAAGCCGTGCACCTTCGAGCGGCGGCGGCGGTTCGGCTGGAATGTGCGTTTCGGCATGGAAAAGTCCTACGCTCCTTATTCAGATAAAACCCCGTCCAAGCGAAAGTCGGACGGGGCACCCTGGAATCTGGTGAAAAGAAAGTATAAATGACAGGTTGGGAAACGGTAAACCGGAGCGCGGGTGGAATGCAACGAAGCCCGCGTCAGCGCTAACGAACGAGCATCGCGAAAAAGCCTTGGTCGTTATGCTCAAACAGCCGCTTTTCTCGCTCGAGAGTTCCCTCTGCTGCCTAGATCTACTTTTCTCTTCTACAAGCTCATGCTCCCGCCTCTACACGGATTCCTCAACTCAACTCCGCAGCACGCAGTATTGGCAATCCTGCGTTTGGAAGGTCAAATCAAGAACGTACCAGAGTTTGAAGGAGCGCCCATGAGTCCTCGAGAGCTGCAGGAAAAATATCAGGCTGCGTTATCCAAGATAGCCGGTGCGAAGACCGGTTCCGCCAAAAAGCATCAGCCCATTTTCCAACGCGAACCCGCCACCACTGAAAAACAGTCCATTCAGGATGCCGCCAATGCCTTGTCCGCCCTCTGGAAACTGGAGAGGCAGTAGCATCCAATCCAAGCCGCTCAGGCGAATGCCACTACTGCGAATCAGTATCTGGGTCTGACGACGACGGCGGCGCTTTGCGGTTTTTCCCGTTCCCGAATTCGGGATTGGTTTGCTTGCAGGCGGCAATCGCTTTCCGAGCAACCTTTGGCAGGGGAATGATTGCTTCCGGCGGCTGAGGTTTTCCTTGCATCAGAGGATCGACGCAGTCGGTGAACAAGCCTTTGCCTTCGTTGCCGCTGCCGGTGCCGAAGCCGGCCGTCGCGCACGCCCTCACAATCTGAGCACAGGCACTCGTCATCCCGGCTCCTGATTTCCCCGTTGGCGAGATACCCAGCTGGCGCAGCTGTTCATCCACCTGCTTCTGTACGCGGTTCGCGATATCAGTTCCCATATGCGCATAGTCCTGCGCTGAAGGTCCGGCAGGCGCTTCAGGATGACTGCCGTGCGGCTCCGCGGATGGGGCCCTGTTCGCGCTTTGCCCCTCGTCGTTTGGCTCCTGCGGCGGTGCAGAGGAGTTCTCCGGCGCTGGCACTTGAGGCGGCACCGCGACGGTTGGTTCGGAACTCTCTTGCCGTGACGCAAAGTGAGTCCACGCAAATGCTGCCGCGACCGCGAAGGCACCGGCCAGCACCGCAATCAGGGTCCCGCGTTTCAGCGAATGTTTCTCCGTCGTGACTCCGGGTGTCGTCGTGGCCGTGCTGTGACCTGACGCGCTGTCCCTCCCCAGCCGCTTGAGATCCGAACGCAGGTCCGCCGCTGTCTGGTAGCGCAGGTCGGGCTCTTTCTCAAGCAGCTTGTTGATGATCGGCTCCAGACCAGCCGGCAAATTGGAATTCAAGCCGGTGACCGGCGTGGGATTGCGATGTAGGATGGCATCGAAGACCGCGGCCGAGGTGGTTCCCGTGAAAGCCTGCCTTCCCGTCGCCATTTCATACAGCACGACGCCCAACGAGAAAAGATCGGTGCGCGGATCGAGCGGCTTGCCCAGCGCCTGCTCCGGCGACATATAGGCCACCGTTCCCATCGCAGTTCCGGGCATGGTGAGATTGAGGTCATCCTGCGTGGCCTGAGCTGAGAAACCCGACAAAGCGCGATCGCTAATTTTGGCGAGCCCAAAATCAAGCACCTTCGCATGTCCGCGCTTGGTGACGAAAATATTCGCCGGCTTGATGTCGCGATGAATGATGCCCTGCGAGTGCGCCGCGTCGAGCGCGTCGGCGATGTCTGTCGCGATGGGAAGCAGGCGCTCGGAGTCGAGCGGCTTGCCGGTGATCAAGTGCGTGAGAGTTACGCCATCGAGAAATTCCATGGCGATGAACGCGTGGCCTTTATCTTCACCGATATCGTAGATGGTGCAGATGTTGGGATGGTTGAGCGCCGACGCAGCCTGCGCCTCGCGCCGAAAACGCGAGAGCGCCTGCTGATCGCTTGCCAGCTGCGGCGGAAGGAATTTCAGCGCGACGAATCGGCCCAAGCGCGTATCTTCCGCTTTATAGACCACACCCATGCCGCCACCGCCAAGTTTCTCGACGATGCGATAGTGCGAAATGGTTTCGGCTTCCACGGCGCTACTCGATAGACGGATTGTTAGGTGGATGGGATGCCTGTGTCAAACCCGTTGTTGGTTATTCGTTGTTGGCGACAAAGCTGAGAACCTCGAGCGATGAGCTACGAGCAAACGCGGGCAGGACCGGATCGCTCAGCGCTCATAACTCGTCGCTCACCGCCAACAACCAGCGACCAATAACCAACAACCGCCTTTCTGCACCACTCCCGCACCATTTACAACTTCATCACTTGACAGAAAATTTTCTTCGCGATTCAAATCCGACTGCGTCGCGAATTTTTCTTGAAAAGATTTCCACAAACAGAAAACTTTTGTGCTAGCATGACCACCTGTTGAAGATAGTTTGATTTCGTCCGCAGCCAGCTCGAATCAAGCTTCCCAGTTGGCAAACGAAGCGATACTGTAAAAGCCCGCTACGCCGAAACCCGGCGCTTCGGGCGCATTCGGTTTCGATACAGGCGCTGCCCCAGCCGCGGCCCGCAGTGAATTTTCATATGTCCGTTCCAACTCCTACTCTCAGTCCGAATCCGTGGTCGCGCATTCTGGATGCGCTCGAAAAGAAAATCAACCGGCACTCATACGATACCTGGCTCAAGCCCACACGCTACAGCCACACCAGCGATGGGATCATGTACATCCGCGTTCCCACTCCAGAGTTCTGCCATGTGGGGGACAAGTACGCCGACCTGATTCAGGAAGCGCTCGACAATCTCAACATGGACGACTGCCACGATGTGCAGTTCGTCACGCCCGAGAATGATCCCGCGAATACTCCGGTGCGGCACGATGGTGGCTTGTCGGCGGTTCCCGCTCCGGCGATCGGCGCTCATGCCGGATCACAGTCGCGGTTCGATTGGGATGGCGCAGCGCAGTTGAATGCCCGCTACACCTTCGACGCATTCGTGATCGGAAGCGGGAATCAGTTTGCGCATGCCGCGTGCCAGGCAGTCTCGCAGCGGCCGTCGAAGGCCTACAATCCGCTCTTCTTATATGGCGGCGTCGGCATGGGCAAGACGCACCTGATGCAGGCCATCGGCCATGAGATCAAGCGCGTGCAGCCGCATGCGGCCATCTGCTATGTCTCCAGCGAGAAGTTCACCAATGAGATGATCAACTCGCTGCGCTACGACAAGATGACCACGTTCCGCGACAAGTTCCGCAACGTGGACGTGCTGCTCATCGACGACATCCAGTTCCTGGCGCAGAAGGAGCGCACCCAGGAAGAGTTCTTCCATACCTTCAACGCGCTGCACGAGTCGATGAAGCAGATCGTGATCGCCAGCGACCGTCCGCCGAAGGAGTTGCCGGAGATTGAAGACCGCCTGCGCAGCCGCTTCGAGTGGGGACTGATCGCCGACATTCAGCCGCCGGACCTCGAGACCAAGGTGGCAATCCTGCAGAAGAAGGCTGAGCAGGAGCGGATCACGTTGCCGACCGATGTAGCGCTCTTCATCGCGTCGAATATCCGGTCAAACGTTCGAGAACTCGAAGGCGCCCTGATTCGCCTGGTCGCTCACTCGTCCTTGATCGGCTCCGAGATCACCCTTCCCTACACGCAGCAGGTTTTGAAGAACTTCATCGACTCGCAGGCGCGCAAGGTCACGATCGAGTCCATTCAAAAGGCTGTGGCAGAGCAGTTCGGGTTACGGCTGATCGAAATCAAAGCCAAGAATAATTCGCGCGCGATTGTTTATCCGCGGCAGATTGCCATGTATCTGGCAAAGCATTTGACCGAGGCTTCGCTGCCGGAGATCGGACGCCAATTCGGCGGCAAGCATCACACAACTGTGCTGCACTCGGTCGAGAAGATCGAAGAGACGCGCAAGGCCGACAAAGATTTAAACAGGCTGCTCAATAAATTGACCGAGCAATTAGGCGGATAAACAGCGGTTTCGACCAGGATTTCCAAATTCTGGCGAGGTCTTCCGGGGATGTGGTTGTGGAGCGAATGTGGAAGTTGTGGGGAAACGGGACCGGGATCAGGTAGTGGGGCAAAGTTTAGTTCGGCGGGCACGATGATCGGCCCTGATCTTGGACACGAAAGTAGGGGGCGGAATTGAAGGAGCCGTTAGACTTAGGTTAAATTTCCACTTTTCCCTCGTCCCTACGGTTACTGCTGGTTTTATTAGATTTTGGTTTGATATAAGGAAGTAACAGAAGTAGCAAGGTTCGTATCAGGGCATGCCTTCAGGCGTGCCGGAGTTGGGCAGGAAGAAAGACGCCTTTAGGCGCTGGGTTTAAGAGGTCAGGGCTTATGCCGGTTGAAGCGATGGCAGCACCCGCGGTGGGAAGCGCAACAGCAATGGAAATTACCCTCAGCAAATTCGAACTGCTCCGCGAGCTCTCGGCGACACAGGGAGTGGTGGAGCGCAAGACGACGATCCCGATCTTGTCGAATTATCTGTTCGAGGCCGGCCTCGACCGGCTGTCGCTGACCGCAACCGATCTCGACCTGAGCCTGCGGACCTCGTGCAATGCGAAGGTGAAGAAAGAAGGCTCGTGCACCATTCCTGCGCGCAAACTGTTCGAATACGTAAAGCTCCTGCCTGACGCCGACATCACCATCAAGCTGCTTGAAAATCACTGGGTCAGCATTCGCTGCGGTCGTTCCAATACCAAGATGGTCGGCATGGCCCGGTCGAACTTCCCCAGTCTGCCGGTGTTTCCGACTGCGGGTGTGGTGAAGATTCCCGCGCAGGTTCTGCGCGGCATGATTGCCCGGACATCGTTCGCCATCGCCAACGAAGAATCCCGTTACACCCTGAATGGCGCGCTGATGGTGCTCAAGCCCGAATCCATCACCATGGTCGCAACCGACGGACATCGCTTGGCTCACGTCGAGCGCGCGGGCGAAAAGTTTGACGGCGTCTCAGGCGAAATGAAGACGCTGGTCCCCAAGAAAGCCATGGACGAGCTGCGCGTTTTAGTTGACGCGGCCGAAGACGTCGAGACCATCGATTTCGCAAAAGACGAGTCCACGCTGTTCTTCCGCATCGGCCCGCGCCTGCTGACCTCGCGCCAGCTCACCGGGCAGTTCCCGAATTACGAAGCAGTCCTCCCCAAAGACAACAGCAAGAGCATCAACCTGCACGGAGACGACCTCGGCGGCGCCATCGCCCGCGTGTCGCAGTTTGCCGACGAGCGCTCCCGCGCCGTGCGCCTGAAATTGGAAAAAGGCGAACTGAAGCTTTCAGCTTCGTCCACCGAGACCGGCGAATCGGAAGATTCCATCGAAACCGACTACAACGGCGAGACGCTCACCATCGGCTTCAACGCGCAGTACATCATCGACTTCCTCAAGGCCGTCGGCCCGGGCGATGTCCGCCTGGAGCTGAAGGACGCCCAATCCGCCGGCCAGCTCCGCCCCGCCGAGAGCGAGGACTACAAGTACCGGTACATCGTGATGCCGATGAGGATTTGATGGACTTCCACTCGCTGGGTAAGCATCTGTCCTATTTTGGGACAATTTCACAGAAATTTTTACTTTGTGCAAAAGATCAACTAAGATTGTGTTGCTCTCGGTGATATCATCCGTCCACTATGAGCAGCACAGATGCCAGCGCCCTGCCGGCATCCGCACGCGACAATCCTGAGTTGTTTATCGGATTAGTTGCCTCAGTCGGAACCGATCACGGCCTAATAACAGAAATTTTGCAAGAGGCGCTTAAGAGCTTTGGATATCAGAGCCGCGTCATTCGTGTCGCGCAGCTACTGCACGCCTTTCCGCGGTTTCGGAATCTTCCGGCGGAACCAGCCGATGACTATATCGATTCACATCAACGAGCCGGGGACGAGTTTCGTGAGGTCACCAAAAGAAAAGACGCGCTTGCGATGTTGGCTATCGGCGAAGTTCAAGCTGCGCGGGTGGCACAGACTACGCAAAAAGAGAGGGTTATACCAGGGTGCGCTTACATAATTCGATCCTTGAAAACGCCAGAAGAAGTTGATTTGCTCAGGCAGGTTTACGGTAACGCTTTCCTACTATTAGCCTCCTCTGCTCCGTACCAAGTTCGGCGACGTTATCTTGCGACAAGGATTGCTTCTTCGCGGCACGACTTCAAGTATGATCGGCATCTCCCCAGGGCGGAGGAACTCATGCTGCGAGATCAGCGTGAACCGGGGAAGAGGTATGGACAGAATCTGCAAAATACTTTTCATCTAGCCGATATTTTCGTGGATGCGTCAGAGTCGAACCGACTAAGGCATTCTGTGGAAAGAGGACTGGAACTTGTATTTGGGAACACATTTCACACTCCGACACGCGACGAATATGCAATGTTTCACGCGGCAGGTGCGGCATTACGTTCTGCGGAATTGGGTCGCCAGGTTGGAGCATCTATCTCGACCATTGGTGGCGACATCGTTGCAGTCGGTACAAATGAAGTACCGAAACCGGGCGGGGGCCTTTACTGGGCAGGTGACAATCCGGACCACCGAGAATTCGCACTTGGCGAGGATGCAAATGATCGGCACAAAAGAGGGCTCTTAGAGGACCTACTGCACCGATTGCAAAAGGAGGGATGGCTGAATGTAGAAAAAAGCAGACTGGATCCCTCCAAACTAGCAGATATAGCTCTAGACGAAACTTCGGAATACGTAAGCAATGCACAGATTACGCATCTCATCGAGTTCGGTCGAGCGGTACATGCTGAAATGGCGGCTATAACTGATGCCGCCAGGAGGGGTGTATCCATTTCAGGTATGACTATGTACGTCACAACTTTCCCTTGTCATTTGTGCGCACCGCACATCGTCGCATCGGGGATTCAAAAGGTCGTCTACATTCAACCGTATGACAAAAGTTTGGCGGTACAGCTCTACCCGGACTCCATTGCCGTCGATTACTCAGATAGAAAGGATTATCAAGTAGCCTTCGAGCCGTTTGTCGGTGTGTCCCCCCGGAAGTATATGGAGTTCTTTACGATGCAAGAGCGAAAGAAGGCTGGCAAGGTACTCACATTCGAGCGTTCGAAAGCCTCACCCCGAATAATGAGCTCTCCGCGAGCCTATCTCCGAAACGAAACATTTGCGATGAGTACGTTGCAGCAGATTATTGAGGAGAAACAGCTGATGGTTGAGCAAAAGGAGCTAACCTATGAACGACCCTGAGATTTTGAAGCGCCTCTTGGAGGAGGCGAAACGTGAGGTGGAAGGCTGGCCGGATTCAATGAAGAGCCAGGAGCCTGCTAGACTTTTAAGTGCAGACGATGCCTACGAAGACGAGCAAGAGGATCAGCCATTTGCGAGATGTGGATAGTTT
>JBKPSP010000089.1:0-6808 GCA_046735175.1 Acidobacteriota bacterium | reverse complement strand
GAGGAAGACGCGATGCAGTACTTCGTCATGCGGAAGGACTTGCGCGAGGACCATTACCTCAGCGGGGAAGCGAATCCGAGTTACACGAAGATCTTTCCCGACGTGGACTTCGCGCCGAGCGGCTACTGGTTCTGGCTCAAGAGTTCGGAGGCGCACGGCTTCGATGTCAAGGCCTTCGACGAGAAGTACATTTACATCCGCGGAACCGAGTTGGAGTGGAAGGACAACCGCACGTTCAAGCGCAAAGAGCAGGACAACGCGCTGAGCACGCGCTGCGTCCCGGTGAACGGTGCTTCGCCGACGCAGCGGGTCAGCAATGCGCGGTTCAGCTTCTACGCCAATTGCAAGCCGTACAAGAGCAGCTCGTTAGGGACGATTGTGGATGATCTGGACGCGCCCGAGATGATGGATGCGGGCGGCGACATCGGACAGGTGATGACCCGGGTGCTGCACTATCGCTTCAACTGCGATAAGCATTTCGAGAATTGCAAAGATGAAGAACAGTCGTTCCTCGGCAAGGGCTACGGGCGCTGGAAATGGGTGCACTTGAAGTTCGGTGAAGTTGTGAGAACCACCGTAGTGAACCGTGTCAGCAAAGGTACGGCTCACGGCATCCCGCCGTGCGAGGAGTTGTACAAATAACGCGGCGTCATTCGTTTCTTGCCGACACAAGGTCTCTCGACTGCGCAGTGCGCTTCGCGCGCTGCTTCGCTCGAGATGACAGATGTTTCTTGATTGCCACATCCTTGTGAGCGAGTCTCTATTCCGCGATGTAGAATCTCTATCCTCGTTTCTCCGCGGAGGTGAAGAATGAATTTGCAATCTGCATCAGCGCCTCAGACTTCTTCCCGGCACGTTGGGCGCAGCATTCTTGCACTGCTCGCCGGAATTGTCCTGGGGATCGTGCTTTCAACCGGAACAGATTTTGCCCTGCACGCGATGGGACTGGCTCCTGCTCCTAATCTCCCTGAGCGGTGGTCGAACAATATGTTGCTGTTGGCAACTGCTTATCGTTCGATCTACGGCATCATCGGCGCTTATGTGATTGCGCGGCTGGCGCCGAACCGGCCAATGGGACACGCGCTGCTGGCGGGCGCCCTGGGCCTGGTGGTCAGCATTCTGGGCGTGGCCGCTACCTGGAGTAGCACCGTTGGTCAGCACTGGTATCCAATCGCGCTTGCGATGACGGCACTGCCGACAGCGTGGATCGGGGGCAAGCTTCGCTTGCTGCAACTGCGGCGTGATGCCATTCCGCCGCAGTGAAATGATCTTATTAGGTTCAGAAAACAGCTTCTCACGCATCCGAAGAAATTTTGCTCGCATGGGCAATGAAGTTGCAGGCCTTTTATAATCCCGCCCATGAACCTCGAACAAAAATTGGAAGAACTCAAGCGCCTTGACCGGCTCGCAAATGAGGGCGGGGGCAAAGAGCGGCGCGAACGCCAGCATAAAGAAGGAAAGATGTCGGCACGCGAGCGCGTCGAGTTCCTGCTTGACGAGGGAACGTTCGAGGAGACGGACCGTTTTGTCACGCATCGGGCGAATGAGTTCGGGTTATCCGAGCAGAAATATTATGGGGACGGGTTCATCACCGGATATGGACGGATCGAAGGGCGACTGGTTTTTGTTTTCGCGCAAGACTTCACCGTATTTGGCGGGTCGCTTTCAGAGGCGAATGCGGCGAAGATCGTCAAGATCATGGACATGGCTGCGCGGGTAGGTGCGCCGGTCATTGGGCTGAACGATTCCGGCGGCGCACGCATTCAGGAGGGCGTGGTCTCGCTCGGCGGTTACGCGGATATTTTCCTGCGCAACACGCTTTACAGCGGAGTCGTGCCGCAGCTCTCGGCGGTGATGGGGCCGTGCGCGGGCGGCGCGGTTTACTCGCCGGCGATCACTGACTTCGTGGTGATGGTGGACAAGACTTCGTACATGTTCATCACCGGGCCGGATGTGATCAAGACGGTGATGCACGAGGATGTCAGCAAAGAGCAACTGGGCGGCGCGACGACGCACAACGAGACTTCCGGCGTAGCGCATTTTCTGGCGCATGATGACGCGGAATGCCTGTCGATGTTGCGCGAGCTGTTGAGCTTTATCCCTTCGAACAACGTTGACGATCCGCCGCGGAAGACGTGCACGGATCCGATTGACCGCGCCGACGCTGCGATCGATACGATAGTTCCCGCGCAATCGAACCTGCCGTATGACATCAAAGACGTAATTCATGCAGTGATCGACGATGGCTACTTCTTCGAGGTGCAGGAGCACTATGCGAAGAACATTGTCGTGGGTTTCGCGCGCATGAACGGGCGCTCGGTGGGAATTGTGGCGAACCAGCCGGCAGTACTGGCGGGTACGCTGGATATCAACGCGTCGGTCAAGGGCGCGCGGTTTGTGCGCTTTTGCGACTGCTTCAACATTCCGCTGATCACGTTTGAAGATGTGCCGGGATTCTTGCCCGGAACGCAGCAGGAATATGGCGGGATCATTCGTCATGGCGCGAAGCTGCTGTTTGCCTTCGCCGAAGCTACTGTTCCCAAGCTGACAGTGATCACGCGAAAGGCTTACGGTGGCGCCTATTGCGTCATGGCATCGAAGCACATCCGCACGGATGTGAACTACGCGTGGCCGACGGCGGAGATCGCGGTGATGGGGCCGGAAGGCGCGGTGGACATTGTGTATCGGCGGGAACTGGAGCGAGCGGCGAACCGTGAAGAGTTGCGCAAACAGAAGATTGAGGAATTCCGCGACCGGTTCGCGTCGCCTTATGTTGCTGCCGAGCGAGGATATGTGGACGCCGTCATCCAGCCTCGCGAGACCCGCAAGCGGTTGATTCAGGCGCTGGAGATGCTGGACACGAAGAGAGATAAGAATCCGGCGAAGAAGCATGGGAATATACCGCTGTAAGTCCTGAGTAGAGGCGCTCCCCCAAAACACAATGCGCCGCGGATCACGCGGATGAACGAGGACCAGTTCGTATCTGGTTGGAATCCCGTTTAGCGGATTTTCTTCAGAGTGGTTGTGCGAGCCTGAGCTCCTACTACTTGATTCAAGGGCCCTTCTCCTGCCGAACTGAAATGCCCTTGCGCCGCGAGCAGATCGAATCCCGATTGCGTGGTGTAGATTGCCTCGTCGAAGGTGCTTCCTGAGTTTGCCTTCGCAACCGCGAAAAACCCATAAGCCTTGCCGTTGGCGAACGAGGTTGCTATGTAGTCGGCGACCATTTGTCCTGAGAAGGTGGACGGCAGCCAGCTCAGCTGCATTGGACCGGCAAACGGCGTGGGTGAACTCCAGGTTGCGCCGCCATCAATAGAAGAGATGAATCCGATATACAACGCGCAGGTTGAGGCGGTGCAGTTCGACTGCGGATAGTAGTAATAGGTCAGTCCTAGATGCGAAGTTGCGTCACTGGTTGTTGGATCGATGCCTAAACCGGGGATAAAGTGATCTACAGTGCTGGTGGTCGCATCGATCGGAATTCTCGCGGGCGCCGACCACGTTGTGCCGTCGGCAGAGGTGCTGATGACCAGATCGTTTGAGCTGCAACCGGTGCGGAAGCTGCAGTCCTGCCAGGTGACGTAGATATTGCCGGCGGCATCCATGGTAGCTGAAGGCAGCGCGTCGCTGCGCAATCCCCCCGCGACCGGATGATCGTTGACCTGCGCAACCACAACTGGCGAACTCCAGGTCGCGCCCCCATCCGCGGAAGAAAACGACTCAATGAAAGGCGCGTTGGCCAGGTACGGAACTATGACTTTGCCGTCCGGCTGGACGAGCGGCACTCCGCCGAGACCATTTGCGGCGACGCTTTTGGGCGAGGACCACGTCAGGCCGCCGTCGGAAGTCGTGCTCATGAAAACCTGATTGCCGTTGCCATTGTCGTCCCATTCGGCATAGCAGTTCCCGTAGAAGGAACTGGTGCTGGTGTTGTCGCAGGTGATCCAGTCTTTATCGAGATCGGGGCCATTGGCGATGACGACCGGATGAATCCAGGTCGCGCCGCCATCCGTAGAACGGTTGACCACAACCTGAGTACTGCTGGCCGAAATCGGCAATGACGAAATCAGCCAGACGTCGTGTGCCGCGTCGTAGATCACCGCAGTATCGCTGACGGCCGAGTTGGTTCCGGAGCATTCAAATGTGGTCAGGCCCGGCAACATGCCGCTCTGCCAGGTGGCTCCGCTGTCATTCGAAATTGCGTAGCCGATGTCAGCCCCGCCGCCGCCAAAGATTCGTGCAACTTGAAACGCCACCACGATGGTTTGTCCCCAGGCAAAGCTGGCGGGTTCGACTTCGGTGGCGTGCTGGCTGCTTGCGTTGGTGAAGGTGTCTGCGCTCAGTTTTAGAAGCGGAGCAATCGCGGGCGCGGAAGCGAGCGGCTGGCTGGGGCTTGTGCCAGAGTCGCAGCGGGCCGCCGGTGGGGTTATGATCGGGCCGGAACCGGAACCTGAGCCGCACTGAACTGAAAATAAGACAAAGCCCACTAAAAAGGCTAAACAGAAACTTCTCGCGACAAACCCCACCCGCACCTCCCGCGCCTGGCGTCAGCTACGCCAACCTAACTAGAAATGCAGGGCGGGTCAACAAAATATAGGAACCGGAATCAGGAATACGAGCAGGAGAGAGTTGGTGGGATTCATGATTGCCTGTCCGTTCTGAGGCATGGAATGACGTCGGTGATGAGAGTGCTCGTCTTGATACCTGAACTGAATCTCTAAGCTGCCCGGCCACTATGTGTTTAGAATGGCTGTAATTTTCAAGCGGTTCGCGTTGGTGTCAACCGCTCGATTGCAGGAGTCATAAGGGTGTACGTGCGGTGGCCATCCATTCAATCTCTCGGCAGAGGTTTGTCCTTGAATCATGAGAGATCACGGAAGAAGCAGTATCGCTGCTGGAAATTAGCGCGCCTGCCACGCATCGTGCCCGTAGAAGCCCCTCATATCATGAGGAAGTAGCTTCACGATGATGACCATGATCGACGGCGAAATCTTATCGGCAACTTCTTGGGACCGCCAAATTCGGAAATGAAGATATTGCGACGTGGAACATAGTGATCAGCGGCGGTCCGAACGCTTTAAACTCACCTTGCCCGTGACGCTCACCCTCGTCCGGGAAGGACGCCGCGTCAATGTGACAGCAGAGGGCCACGATGTCAGCAAAGGTGGCATGCGACTCTCCGTAATGCAGCTGCTTCAGCTTGGCGAATCATTCATATTGGAATTCATGCTCCCGTACACATCCACCGCCATCGTTGTCAGGGGGGTAGTGCGAAACCACAACGGAATCTCGTATGGGGTTGAATTTCTAAATCTGACTCCCTATCAGACACAGATGCTTGAACGCAACGGCAAGGTATTGGGCCTTCTGAGATGACGGAGTTCACGAAACTTACCCACAGAAATCTACCCGGCTACTGAGCAAGGTACTCACCGTCAAAACCAAGGTTGGCTCCCCGCTTCGTACCTGCCGAGGCGCGTCGAAATTCCGCAGAACAACTCGGCCGAGCGGAACTAAAGGGGCACCGAGCATATCGAGAAAACGCCTGTCCAAGAAATCTCTTGACAGCAACGGTGGTGTTATAGTTAAGTATAACAGTAACGCAGGCTGATTCGGCCTGCTTCGAGAGTTCCTCAGGAGAATGAATATGAAACGCTTCCAGTCGATGCTCGGTTTTTCGCTGCTGTGCCTTACAACCATGGCACTCGCGCAGCATGAGATGCAAACATCAGCTACCCAGCCCCAGTCGGATGCACAGAAGTCTTTCACCCAGCTCAAGGCTCTTGCCGGCAAGTGGAAAGGGACGGTGACCGTAGATCCGCCAATGCCGGAAATAAAGAATGGAGAGATGGGCTACATCACGATGCGCGTGACCTCGCGCGGTAACGCACTGGTACATGAGATGGTCGATCCGACGAAGACGGGCGACCCGACAAAGTACGATCATCCGGTCACGATGCTCTACCTCGATAGCGACCATCTGACGCTGGTCCATTATTGCGATGCCGGAAACCGGCCGCGGATGGTGGCGAGGACCTCGCCGGATGGAAAGACTGTGGAGTTCGATCTGGTTGACGTCTCCGGCAGCACGACCTACGGGCATATGCAGCACGCGGTGTTCACTACTATTGACCCCAATCATCACATTGAGGAGTGGACCTTCATGATGCCGGGTGACAAGCCGGTTCACGCGCGCATGGATGTAACGCGGGTCGAGTAAGGACGCCAATCAGGAGTAAAGCCATGAGCACAACGTTTACGACGAAACCGCTGCCGCAAGTGACGAATGGCTTTAGATCCGAGGTGGTGGCCGCCTTTTACCTGTTACCTTTCTGACAGGAGGGTTCTTCCTCCTGGTCGGAAACAGGTTGGGGTTCGTGCTCGAACTCACTGCGGCCATGCTGTATATCTCTGTTACTGTGCTTTTTTATTCGCTGAGTAAGAAAAGTTGACGACGCAGCTGTAGCCAGGCGAACTGGAAACCAGAATGGACCGTGAGTGGAACGACAATCAGCCGATTTACCGCCAGCTTCGTGACCGCGTGGTCGCGATGATCCTGGACGGCGCGCTCAAGGAAGGCGATCCGCTGCCCTCGGTGCGGACAGTTGCGGCTGATTACCGGCTCAATCCGCTTACGGTCCTCAAGGGATACCAGGAGCTGGTGGATGAGGAGCTGGTTGAAAAGAGGAGAGGTCTCGGTATGTACGTGAAGGATGGCGCGCGCACTCTATTGCTGAAAGGCGAGCGCCAGAAATTTTTGGCGGAAGAGTGGCCGAGGGTCCAGGCGACGATCCAGAGACTGGGTTTG
>JBKPSP010000088.1:0-4800 GCA_046735175.1 Acidobacteriota bacterium | reverse complement strand
GTCGTGGTCGCGATTGCTGCCGTCGTCTACTTCGTTTGTGGATTCTCGTGGCAGGGGTTCGTAGGACGCCCGTCGCATCTTCTTACGATCGGCCATACGGGATGGAATTGGCTTGCTGCGGAACCTCTTTGCATGCGTGGGCTGGTGCTCGACAGTTCTCCTGCCTCGCTGGCGGCGTTTTTACAACTGTTTAGCGTTGGGCTAGCAGCGTTAATCCCTTTAGGCGCGGGGGCCGAACGTTGGCGGCTTGGCGCTATCTGCCTTTCCACGGCACTGCTGGCGGGTTGGACTTATCCTCTATTCGCCCATTGGGAGTGGGGAGGGGGATGGTTGGCACAACTTGGAACGAATTACGGGCTCGGCCGGGGCTTTGTGGATGCGGGCGGTTCGAGCACAATCCAGGTTGTTGGCGGCCTAACAGCTCTTTCGATCGCATGGATATTGGGCCCTCGCAGGGGCAAATACTCAGCCCAAGGCTTGCCAACTGCAATCCCTGCACACAACACCGTGTTCGTAATTTTCGGTTGCTTGCTCGCATTAGTAGGGTGGTTGGGACTAAATTCAGCCGGAGCTCTCCTTTTTTCCGGGATTGGAGTGGAGGGAGTCGTCCTGACTGCGTTCAATACGGTATTGGCTGCGGCGTCTGCAGGATTGACGGCCGCTATCGTCACTCGATTGCGGTTCGGTAAGCCGGACGCTTCTCTCACCGCTAACGGTTGGATGGGCGGGTTAGTGGCCAGCAGCGCGGAGTGTGCTTTTGTTAAACCTCCGGTGGCGATCATTGTTGGAAGCGTGGCCGGTGCGGTGGTCATCTTCGCGATAGAGTGGCTGGAACTCAAATTGAAAGTTGATGATCCGGGTGGCGCGATTTCGGTGCATGCAGTAGCCGGCATATGGGGAGTGTTAGCGGTTGGCCTGTTCGTTCCGACCCCCGGCGAAAACATTGGCCAACTCCTCGCGCAAATCGTCGGTGTCGCGACCTTGATGGGCTTTGTCCTGCCGATGATCTATGGGTTGAACTTCTTCCTAAATCGCTTCTATGCACAGCGAGCGGCATTGGATGGCGAGCGCCAAGGCATGGATTTGCACGAACTGGGCGCGGAAGCCTATCCGGAATTTGTGACACACACCGACCAACTTATTCAGCGCTAGCATCCACGATTACTTTCCAGATATTGCGAATGTCAGTGCCGAGCTACCCATAGCAGCAATCCGAAAACTACAATTGGAATCAGCGCCATGGCCACATAAAACAGGACCTGCTTGGTCCTTGGTTGTTTGCGCGCCCTTCGGTTCGTGAGTTCGTCGCGATCGGCTACTCCGACCTTGTCCTGGTGCTCCAGATCGTGCGCGAACTCCCGTGCCGAAGGATAGCGTTTGGCGGGGTCGCGTTCCATCGCGCGATAGATGATCTCCTGCAACTGGGGCGAAATGGACGGATCAATCTCGCGCGGCGGCACCGGATTGTTCAGCAGCCGGTCGTTCATGATGACGAAGGCGTTTGGTCCCGAGAACGGCACTTTGCCGGTCAGCATTTCGTAAAGCATCACCCCCAGGGCATAAATGTCGCTGCGGGCTTCGCCGCGCTTGCCTTTTACCTGCTCGGGAGAAATGTAATCTGGTGTTCCTGTGGTTGGCGAGAATTTGGCAAACGTTATGCGACGCGAGCCAACGTTGGCCGCGATGCCAAAATCAACCAGCTTGACGAGGTCGTTGCCGTCCACCATGATGTTTTCCGGTTTCAGGTCACGATGAATCACACCGTGGCCGTGTATGTACTCCAGCGTTGACGCAATCTGCAAGGCGATCTTGGCTGCACGGTCTGCCGGGAATTTTCCTTGCTCGTTCATCAACTGCCGGAGCGTGCGGCCCTCGACCCAGTTCATAACCATGTAACGCTGGCTGCGATGTTCGTCGGCGAAAACCTTCATTATGCCGGGATGGTCCAGCTTCTGGCCAATCTCCTCTTCGCGGTTGAAGCGCTCGACAAGGACCGGATCGGTCTCGATCTCCGGGTGAGGAACTTTAATTGCTACCGTGTGTCCGGTGCGTTCGTCAATCGCCCGAAAAATGGTGGCCATTCCGCTTCGGGCAGCTACGTTTTCAATCCGATAGTGATCGAGTTTGTCGCCGGCGCGGAGTGAGGTCATGAATGCTTTAAATGCACACCTGAAGTTCGGATCAAGCGCTCCAAGCTATCTCATAATGCCAGAACAAAGCTACGGAATCCCCAAATATGAGCAAGGCGCCGTTGCAGAAGAATTCGTCGGACGGCTGCGCCTGGCCGTCGGGTAGCGCCGTCACTGCAATTCGAATTTGTACCACAGAAATCGCGACTAGCAATCAGCACGATCAACGCAGCGTATACGGTCGGCCGCGGTACATTCCGATGCGCTCGACGCTCTTCACACGAACCAGTTGTACGCTGATATTGTCACTGCCATCCTTTTCGCGGGCCAGCGCAATCAGGTGCCGCGCGATTTCTCCGAGGTCGTGAGAGTGCCCGATAGCGACTGCGATCTCGGACGGCGTAAACGACGCGTGAAAGCCGTCGCTTGAAAGCAGAAAAACGTCTCCGGGCAAGATCTGGCGATCATCCACCTCCACGTTCACGAACGTGTTCGCGCCGAGTGATCGGCTCAACAAATGGCGTTTTTCTGACTGTGCGGCCTCTTCGGCGGTAAGAAGGCCCATGCGCACCTGCTCGCCAACCAAGCTGTGATCGGCTGTGACAACTTCCGCTTGTCCGCGCCGGACCAGATAACAGCGCGAGTCGCCCACATTGGCCACTATCACGCGATCAAAACGAAAGAGGCACGCAACCACGGTCGTGCACATCGAATCTGCGCCTGCTGCCGCTGTTTCATGGATTTTCAGGTTGGCCGCTTGCACTAGCCGTCGCAGGCACGCTGCCGGTGACTCATTGGGACGAAAATCCTGGAAACCGGACCGCAGCGTTTCGACAGCGAGGCGCGATGCAACTTCACCTCGATCGTGACCGCCAACTCCATCCGCTAGCACGAAGAGCCAGCCCCGCTCTCTGGCATGCTCCAAAGGTGCTGGCACGGCATGGCCAAGAAAATCTTCGTTGTGCTCGCGGACTTTACCAGTATCAGAAAATTCCGCAAACTCAAGCTCAAGCATAGTATTCCGAAAAAAGCTGGCCGTTCAAGTGGAAACGCCTTATTGATCGCGCGCCACGGCCATTCGGAAGCCGCGGTAATCCGCTGTGGCGCGCCCTTGCGGCTCCTCGGCGGCTTCCCCCTCCAGCTGTGGATCCGGGGTGGAGACTTCCGAGGATACGCGAGCCGATTGTGTCGTCTCGCCTGACATTTGTGTCAGCGTCTCGGTAAACTCTTCTTCGTCGTCATCGCCTTTCATCTGGAACGCAAGCCGCAGTGCCATAGGAGTAAGCAAGGTAGTCAGAAGCACAATTGCGACCATCACGGCGCCTTCGGATTTATTGAAGATGCCTGTGCTCGCACCCATGGCGGTTACGATCAGTCCGACTTCGCCGCGAGAGATCATGCCGCAACCGATGCGAACGCTTCGCACCCAACTCATCCCGGAAGCGAGCGCCGCCATTCCGCACCCGATCAGCTTCCCAACCACCGCCACAATAAACACAACGCCGAGCAGCGCCCAATGTCCCGAAAGCGCGCGGTAATCACTCGAAAGCCCAATCGAGACAAAGAACAAGGGAATCAACAAGCCGTGGCCCAGGGCGTAAAAACTCCTCTCCACATCCGACTTGAATTCCGATCCAGCGAAAACGTATCCCAGCAGATATGCGCCGGTGATTCCGGCAACGCTGCCGAGCCACTCGGCGGAGATCGCATACACGAGAATCAGCGCCAGCACGCAACTGGGTACAGCCTCGTTCGCAGAGAGTCTTCGAAGCTGGTGAATAAGAGGGCTCAGGCCCTTTTGTGCCAAGCCGTATCCGATCACAAAAAATGCGCTAACAGCAACGCTAATGACGAACATCTGAACTATCAAAGGATGACTTGCCGCCGCCGACAATTTCCCCTGTAGCCAGTCGCTGGCCAGGGGCGCGAGCCCGAAGGTCGAATGTGCGGTGCTACCGGAGGCGGCGAGAAACGCCAGCACGAACAGTCCCATGACATCGTCAATGACCGCCGCACCTAGAATGATGGTCGCTTCCGGCGATTGCATTTTTCCCGCATCCATGAGCGTACGGGCCGAGATGGAAACACTGGTTGCAGTGAGAGCGCCGCCGAGAAAACATGCCGTCTTCCAGGAAAGTCCGAACAGGTGTCCAACGCCGGCGCCAAGAAAGAACGGCCAAATCACTCCTGAGAGCGCGACCAGAAACGCCGCGCCGCTGGCTTCTTTCATGCGGTCAATGTCAGTTTCGATACCGGCAATAAACATCAGGACGAAGCCGCCGAACTGCGCGAGCAGCATGAGCGCGCTGGTGGCTTCGCCTCCGGAGAAGATGTGCAGGTGCAGCAGATTGACAGCGCCAGGGCCGAGCAATACGCCGACCAGCAGCTCACCTAGAATGGCGGGGACAGCAAAGCGGCTGCAAAGCGATGCCGCCAGCTTGCTTGCGGGCAGCAGAATCGCCAACAAGAGCGCGAGCTGAAGAGCAGGCGACATTCAGTTATTGAACTTCCGCTGGCACTATGACCTGATTTCTCTGTCGCATCAATACCCGGCGAAGAAAAGCCAGCGGCGTCGAGAAGGGCAATTTGTATCCGCCGCGCTCGATGCCTTCACGTTTCATGGTACGGATGGTTGCCGCCTGCTTGCGCGCAAGATCCGCCTGGGCTATGT
>JBKPSP010000087.1:0-16774 GCA_046735175.1 Acidobacteriota bacterium | reverse complement strand
CTCTCCGGATGAAACTGAACTCCTTCCACAGGGCATTTCTTATGCCGCAGTCCCATGATAGTTCTGCTGCCGTCGGGCTCTGTGGTTGAGGCGCTTATTTCCAGTTCCGTGGGCAAACTCTTCTCTTCGACAATGAGCGAGTGATAGCGGGTCGCGGTAAATGGAGTGCTCAGATCTTTGAACACCGTGCGCCCGTCGTGGGTGATCTGGCTGGTTTTGCCGTGCATCAAGTAGGGTGCCCGGACGACCTTTCCTCCAAAAGCCGCTCCCAGCGCCTGATGTCCGAGGCAAACCCCCAGAATCGGCATTTTGCCGGTCAATTTCCGGAATAGATCCATACTGATGCCGGCTTCATTCGGTGTGCAGGGCCCCGGAGAGATCAGCAAATGGCTGGGATGCATTTGGGCGATCTCGTTCACCGTCACCTGATCGTTGCGGCGGACCACCACCTCGGTTCCCAACTCGCCAAGGTATTGCACCAGGTTGTAGGTGAATGAGTCGTAATTGTCCAGGACGAATACCATGCGTATTCAATAGCTTACACGAAGGCCGGTGGGCGGTTGTCGGTGGCCAGTGGCCAGTTGTCAGTTGTTAGTTAGGATGGACCGGGTGTCTCGCAGTCGGCCGCTCGTCACCAAATCCTCTTGCGAGTGGAGCGCAAACTGGCAACTAGCCACTGTCAGCCAGCCACTGGCAATCGGCCACCGACAACCAGCCACCCGACACCAGCCACCACCCTGTCCTAAGTTCCGCTTGACATGCCGCCCTTGAGGTCTCATCCTTACAGTGGTTTTTAAGGAGTCTCCCCCATGGCCGTCGAAGTTCAGCAGGCGGAAAAGCGAGCTACCCGGCGATTCGCGCTGCGGTTGCCGGTTTCGGTGAACTATCCCGGAGAGGGTGAGGCCTTTGCAGCTCAGACCCGTGACGTAAGCGCGCGCGGAATTTGCTTCTACATGGATGCGCCCCTGAAAACTAATTCGGAAATCGAGTTCACGCTCACCCTTCCCCCCGAAATCACACTCACGGAAAGCATCCGTGTCCGTTGCCGCGGCAAAGTGGTCCGCGTCGAACCTGGAATGGCGGACGCCAAAGTGCCCGTCGCCGCTGTCATCGACGAGTACGAGTTTCTATCCGAAGCTTAGCCGGGGCCGTTCGCCTGCCGCAATTCACTGATTTACAGCAGTTTCCAAGTCGCAACTTTCCGGTAAAGCCCGCATCCGTATATATGTGGACAGGCCCCCACCAAAGCAAACGCGGACAGGCCTGGGCGGGCCTAAACCTGGCCTGAACTCTGGAACCTTATGAAAAACAACGCTAAAAGCTGGCTACAACTATATGTGGATGCGACCACCGAGCGCGATCCTTACAAACGCCTGGCTTTGGTTCGCGAACTGCGCCAGATTCCCAAACACGACGAGTCGGAAGAATCGCTGGAAAGAGCTTTGGAGTCCCGTGGTTTGGCGAAACCGCCGCATCCATCCGGAGACGTACAGCGCTCATCGAAGCGGCAGAGGTCTCGTCCGCGGTTGTCGTCGCGAAAACGAGCGCAATGAAGACCTATTACCTGCGGCGCGACGAAGATGTTTCGGGGAACAGTGGCTGCGGCCGTGTGGCACAGGTCGCCGAGTTCGATGACGGCACGGCTGTCCTGCATTGGAACCTTGGGGCGAACCAGTCCGGAGTTTCAAGCACAGAGGTGTTTGCCTCGATCGATGACCTGCTGCGTGTTCACGGACATGATGGGCGCTCCGTCCTGGAGCTGCTTGAATCGGCAAATCCAGTGGTCCAAGGGTAACTGACCGCGGACTTTATTCCTCTGCTTACTAGTGCTACTCTCATCGCAAGTTCTCCAGCACATTAGGGATACCTTTGTTTCGCATACGGGCCTGGTTTTTCGCTCCAGTTCTGGTGGTCTGCGCAGTGGTGTGCACCTTTGCGCGTACGCCCGTCGAGGTGCGCTCGGTCACAGTTTTGCCTGAGAGTGGCGCCTCCACTATTGCCGTCATTTCGACCGGGCCACTCACTCCGAAGTTACAAGTGGTTGAAGATCCACTTCGGCTGGTGATTGACATACCTGGGTCGATGCAGAGCAGCGTGCGGAAGAAGATCCCGTTCCGCAACGAGCAGATCAAAGGCATTCGCATCAGCCAGAACCAGGCCGAGCCTCCGGTCACACGCATCGTCGTAGACTTGGCCGGTCCGGTGCTCTATACCTGGGATGCCCTCGGCAATCGTTTGAACATCCGCCTGCGTGCGGACCAGGCTGCAACTGCGAAGCCGGCTTCCGTGCCCGCACTTTCCGCGGGTACTCAGCCGATTGCAGTTCCATATGCAGAGGGCAGCGGAGGAACTTTGGTTGAGGCTGGAAGCCGGGTCGCGGCTGGATCGTCGATTACGGCGAAAGAAGAGACTGCGGTGCTGCGGCTTAGCCGTGGTGGAGAAGTGAGAGTCTGCCCCGGAACTACAATTTCGGTTACGACATCGCAATCCGGAAAAGATCTGCTGCTGGGCATGAGCACCGGCGCGATCGAGACCCATTATCGTCTGGAAGAATCGTCCGACTCGGTTCTGACGCCGGACTTCCGCATCGTTCTTCCCGGTCCCGGAGAATTCGATTTCGCCATCAGCGCAGACTCGCACGGGAACACCTGCGTTGGCTCGATGCCAGGGACAACCGCGTCGGTGGTAGTTGCGGAGTTGTTAGGCAACGGAACTTACGAGATCAAGCCCAGCCAGGAGATCCTCTTTCGTCAGGGACGCCTGGATACAGTCGAGCATTCTGAAGGGCCATGCGGATGTCCAGCTCGCCAGGAACCCGTTCTCACCGCCTCCAACACTTCGGCGCCAATGGTTTCTGAAGCGCAGGCGGGAACGAAGCTTCAGATGGCGAACTCCTCCGACCCTCAACCTAGCGGTGACACGCCCGCAACCACAGCTGTGAACACTCCGCATCAAGCCGGAGAGCAAGCTGAGTCGACTCCTCCAACAAAAGAAGGAGAGATGCAGGTGCAACTCGAAGCCCCTCTGGTGTTCAGCGGACGGGAAATCGCAGAGGCCAGGAAACGCTCGGCGCCCGCGCCGCAGACCTCAGCGGCCTCAACGCTGCCGCTTTCTTCAAAGCCCGCTGACCCGCGGCCGGCAGAGATCGTCCTTCCACCAGCCGAACCTAAGCCAAAGAGCAAAGGCTTCTTCGGGAGCTTAAAAGGATTTTTCTCGAAAATCTTTTAGCCGGTCAGCCGCGACGGATGGCTCTGCCGAGAGGTTTCACCCGGTCGCGCAACTCTTCGGCGAAATCCGAACTGCGATCGATCGCTTCTTCGGCAAAGTCGCGGGCGCTTTCGCGAAAATCATCAAAGCTCTCTTTCGCATTTTCATAGCTTCGGCGAAGGTCGCGCCGCATCTGACGCCCAGGCTTGGGCGCGAACAGCATTCCTACGACCGCGCCGGCCCCCAGACCGATTAAAAGAAAAGTAATTGCCGTGCCAACATTTCCGCCGCCGGATTCGTATTTGCCTTCTCGCATAAGTGCACCTCTTTGAATGTCGTTATTTTGATTCAGTCATTAACATTCTAGCTGTCTCAAAAGAAATAACTGCAATTTTTGTTGCCGCCACGGTCGTGATTGGAAACGGCAGCGCTCAATTCCCAAATTCGAACAAGCCGTATAAAATAAGCTGTTTAGCCCACACCGGCAATTGTGGCGGCCTGCGCCTTCGGCTAGCCCTCAATAAGATCAATAAGGAGAGCATCAGCAATGGCGATTCCAGCCACCCAGCTTCGCCCCGGCATGATCATCAAGCACAATAACGACCTGCATTCGGTCTTCAGCGTCGAGCACCGCACGCCGGGGAACTTGCGGGCCTTCATCCAGGCCAAGTTGCGCAACCTTCGCACCGGGGCAATGTTCGAGCACCGTTTCCGTTCGCCCGACCCCATCGAGAAGATCACAGTGGACGAGGTGCAGATGGAGTTCCTGTATCAGGATGGGACTGACTACTACTTCATGAACACGGAAAACTACGAGCAGACCCATCTGACCAAGGACATTCTGGGCGACGCGGTGGACTACCTCACGCCAAATCTTCCGATCAGAGTTGAGTTCTTCGACGGCAAAGCCGTGGGGATCGAATTGCCTCAGACCGTGGACTTAAAGGTGGTTGAGACCGAACCGGGACTGAAGAGCGCTACTGCGTCGAGCGTGACCAAGCCTGCGAAAACTGAAACAGGTTTGGTTGTGCAGGTGCCCCCGTTTATCAACGAGGGCGAGACGATTAAGGTGGATACGGCGGAAGGTGTGTATTTGTCGCGGGCTTAAGGATCGGGCGATCTGGTGATCGGGTCATCGGATGATCTAAAAATCTGGGTATTCTCGATTGAGAGCAAAAAGGAAGAACACAGGGCGAGGACGAAGAAATTGGCAGGTGTTCAGATCACCCGATGACCCGATCGCCAGATCACCCGATGCCTGAGGCTCGGCGTTTTATTGTGCGCGGCCGCGTGCAGGGCGTCGGCTTTCGCTGGTTTGTGGAGCGCGAAGCGCACATGCTCGGGATTGCTGGCTGGGTTCGTAACAATCACGACGGCAGCGTAGAGGTGCTGGCGATGGGAACACGCGATCAGTTGCTCGGGCTGCGTTCCAGGCTGCAGCAGGGTCCACGGGCATCGCGTGTCGACGGTGTCGAGGAATCAGAAACCAAACCGGTTGCAGGCTTAACTACATTTCGCATTGAAGGAGCATGGTGATGGCGGAGAGCGCGTCGGTGAAGGCGAGTGCCACTTGTGAGCATCTGAAGAAATTGATCCGCGAGGTGCCGGATTTTCCGAAAAAGGGCATTCTCTTTTACGACATCACCACACTGCTGAAAGACAAGGTCGGCTTCGCCACGCTGATCGACGCGCTTTCCGAACACTATCTCGGCAAAGACATCGATCTGGTTCTCGGCATGGAGGCGCGTGGCTTCATCTTCGGTCCGGCGCTGGCCTATCGTCTCAATGCCGGATTCGTTCCGGTTCGCAAGCCAGGGAAGCTTCCAGCTGCTGTCGAAAAATACGATTACGCTTTGGAATATGGAACCAACACGCTGGAAATCCATCGCGATGCGATCCAAAAAGGCCAGCGGGTGCTGATCGTAGATGACCTGCTCGCAACCGGCGGCACTGCCGAAGCCACGGCGAAGCTGGCGGAGTCGCTGGGCGGAGAAATCGCGGGTCTCGCGTTCGTGGTGGAACTCGATTTCCTCAATCCGCGTGAGAAGCTGAAGCAGTACGATGTGTTCTCACTGCTTCACTACGACAAGTAGCTACTGAATTTTGAGCACCACTTTGCCGACATTCTTTCGCTCAAGCAAGAGTTTGTAGGCCTCTGACACTCGTTCCATCGGCAAGACCTCTCCAATAATTGGACGTATCCGTCCCTCTCGCGCCCAGGCTGAAAGCTGTTCCCATGCCCGCTGCATCAACTCCTTGTTCGCCGACAGATAAGTCAACCACAACCCGTGCACGCTGGCGCCCTTAGCGTAGAGGCTGCCGACCTCGATTTGCCCACGCTGACCGGTCGCAGAGCCGTACGCGATCACGCGGCCGAAATCCCGCAGGCAGCGCACGCTCTTAATGGTGTGCTCGCCGCCGAGCATTTCGAACACAACGTCCACTCCTTCGCCATTTGTTAGTTGCTTGATCGCATCCTGATAGTCCCGTTCTTTGTAGTTGATCGGGTGCTGCAATCCGAGTTCTTTCACACGCTGCAGTTTTTCATCTGATGAGGAAGTCCCGTACATTTCCACGCCGAGAATTTTCCCGATCTGCACGGCTGCCGTCCCTACGCCGCCGGCCACTGCGTGAATCAACACGTGGGAGCCTTTTGCCTGCTCAAGCAACCCTGCCTTCCAATAGGCGAGGTATGCGGTGAAGAAGTTGACGGGAAACGCGGCGCCTTCCTCCGCGCTCCAGCCCATTGGAACAGGCCATAAGAGCGAACTGCGCGCAGAGATGAATTCAGCGAAAGCTCCCCACTGCGTGTAGCCCATCACGCGTTCGCCGTTGCTGACTCGAGTGCCGCAAAACTCGCGTCCGGCTACAAGAGGCGGTTTGGGAGTGCCGGGGTATCCGCCGCTTGCGGACATGGTGTCGGCAAAATTCACGCCGGCAGCTTCTATTCGGACGAGTTCTTCGCCGGAGCCAGGCACGGGATCCGGGAAGTCTCGAACCTCGAGAACTTCGGGTCCGCCATAGTGGGGGATGACAATGGCTTTCATGAAGAGAAGTGTAGCAATGAGGCGAACTTGAGGATAAGTTACTTGCCGCTGTTAGCAGGTGAAATCACGCGTCCGTACTCGCTTGCGCGCGACAGGCGATCGAACATGCGATAGGTATCGAGAGATGTTTTGCTGATAGCCTCTTCGCCGTCCCGCTCGCGACGCAGGTAGGTTGTCATCACGCAAAGAATATACGGACGCTTTTCGAGGAACACGATTCCGGAGTCGTTGCGCACGCCTTCGAGCGATCCCGGTTTGTTGGCGATTCTTAGGTCCTCGGGCAAATCGCGCGGGATCCACGAGTCTTTCTTGGTGCTAAGAACTTTGAAGAAATCGTCGGTCAAAGGTTTGCCGAACTCTTTTCCGCGATACAGGCTCTCGAGCAGAGTCATCATCTCAGCCGGTGTCGATATGTTCTCGCGCCCTTCCGCTGCTGCTTTCAGGTCCATCATTTTGCGGCGCAGGCGTGTATGAGTCAGGCCGAGCGAATCTAGTAACGCATTTACGTTCTCCATCCCGACTCGATCAATCAAAACGTTCGCGGCGCTGTTATCGCTCACCGCCGCGACCATGGTCGCCAGATCGCGCAGCGTGATTTGAGTGACTCCGGGCGTCAGGCCGTTCATAATCGGGCTGTCGTCCACAAGATCGGACGTCGTCACCTTATAAAGGTCCGTCAGTTTAAGTTTGCCTTCTTGCGCCTGCCGATATAGTTCCGCCAGAATCGCAATTTTGATTGAACTCGCCTGAGGAAACACCTCATTTTCATGGAGCAGGTACTTCTCCCCAGTCGTGAGGTCTTCAATGGCAACTCCCATGACGCCTTCGAGGTTTCCGTCTATCTCAACGATCGATCTTTCCAGTTTCTGCCAGAGGGCTTGTTGTTTGCCTGAACCGGGCGAAGTCTGCGGCAGTGCGGTGATCGTTAGAAGTGAGTAGATGAGGAGGTATCGCAAGGAGAATGTCCGCAAAGCGGACATTATAGACTTCACCGCAAGTGAGTCAGGTTTTTCCTTCGCCTTGCCTGCGCGCCAGCAAGTGCCGTATTAAACGGGAATAGTTGTGACCTCGGGCCTTTCGCTCTGCTGTGAACTCTCCAACTGGACGATGTTCTTGATCAGCCATCCTCGCAGTGCCGCTTCGATCCGCTGTTCGCTCGCCCCCTCTTGCATCAAGCTGGCGATAGTTTCTTCACGATTGTTCAGCGGGATGTGACGGCAGGGCACGGTTTCGTTCTTATGCTCGTCGGGCACGAAGGCCGCGAGCGTGCACTCCGGTTGCCGATCGCAGCGCTCATATTTTCTCTTCGGACAGCTCGGCGAATCCTCAAGAAACAGTGCGGGTTTCCAGTCGACCGAGGTCTCCATGCAGAACACAGGCTGCCTTGATCCCACGTTACGGCGATAGCCGCCATGATCAAGGAATTCCAACTCACGCTTCAAGACCACGAGCTTGTCGGCAGTCATAGTACCTCCTGATCAGCCGAATGCTGAGCATATACCGGGCATCCCCACGCTCGCGCCTGTGCGGAACACTGGGGTTGAGCGTTGACATTCGGCGGACGTCCGGCCCTGAGTCATGTTTACTCCCGTCTGTAAATCAATGCAGTGACCACGCTCACACCTGTGGTCTTTTCTGCCAATGTCCGGGAATGCCCATGTTGTACGATGGCATCCTCTAATGGCTTACGATCGTTCCGCCTTTCGTGACGCAGCCAAACGCCGGATTGGGTGCCTCGGCTGCCTGTGGCAAGTGGGGCTTATCCTCGTGCTGGCTGCGCTGCTTCTCACCGCGCTGACTGGGGTTTTCTATCCCTGGGGGTTTTATCTTGGCGGGAAATTCCACATCTTGCCGATGTGGTACGGCTGGGGCACAGCTCACGCCAAGAGCGGGGACTACGTGGTCTGGGTGCAATTCGAACCCACGCCGAGCAAAGGCAAGATGTATCTGGGAAGCAGCCTGACGGGGCAGGCGACGGTTTGCACGCCGCGCGGCGAGCGGCTTCGCATGCATCTTGGCGGCGGCATGCGCAAAAACCTGAACCTCTCGACCGATGGCGAGTCGATCAGCCTCTACATGTATTATTGGCCGATCGGCTACGGATCTTTCATCGCCGATCACCGGCCGAGTCTGGAATTTCGCGGCAACTGGCGCAACCCCAACCTTGTTGCCGATGATCACGGCAGCATCGCCCGATCTTTCAATCCGGACGGAAGCGTCTACCGTGCGCATGACCAGAACCGTCCCTACATGCAGGAAGTGGTGCCGATCACGTTTGTGAATGGTGCGCACTCCGACTTCAATAGCGCCTGCTCGGCAGTAATCAAGAAATAGAACTACATATCGTGGTAATTTTCCCAGAGAGTCTGGACTAGCGCTTCGCCTCATCCCGCTCCACCACGCCGTCCTTGATGTAGATCACCCGATGCGCGTATTCGGCGATGTCGTGTTCGTGTGTGACGAGGACGATGGTGTTGCCTTCAGAGTGAAGCCGATCAAAGAGGGCCATGATCTCATTGCCGGTTTGGGAATCGAGGTTGCCTGTCGGTTCATCGGCGAGGATGATGGACGGGCGATTAACCAAAGCGCGGGCGATGGCGACGCGCTGCCGCTGCCCTCCGGAGAGCTCGTTGGGTTTGTGATTCATGCGCGCTTCCATGCCGACAGCGCTTAACGCTTCTTTCGCGCGCTCGCCCCGCTCGGTAGCCGGCACTCCGGCATAAATGAGCGGCAACTCTACATTGTGCAGGGCTGTCGCGCGGGCGAGCAGATTGAAGGTCTGAAAGACGAAACCAATTTCTTTATTTCTAATCCGCGCCAGTTCGTCATCGTCCAGTTCGCTGACCAACTGTGAGTTCAGCCAGTATTGGCCCTGACTGGGAGAGTCAAGGCAGCCGATCAGGTTCATCAGGGTAGATTTGCCCGAGCCGCTTGGTCCCATGATCGCCGCGTATTCGTTGCGGCGAATTTGAAGATTGACGCCGCGCAAAGCATGGACTTGCTGCTCAGAACCCATGTCGTAGGTCTTCCACAAGTCGCGAGTCAAAATCATCGACGACTCAGGAGTGGCCGACACTGAGGGCTGCGCAATGCTGATTACTTCCGCTGTTGCCATGCTTTTCTCCTGCTCAAACGGAGACAACTGGTTTGCTCCGACCTTCTGTTGGACGCGCCATGTGGGCGTTAGTTAGAAAGAATATGGGTTCCAGTATGCCTCGCCGTTAACCCAGCATGCTTACGATTGGGAGGTACGCCGGCTTGGGGGAAAAAGTTCCCGGACGAAGCGATTATAACTTGACGACCGACAAAATTGGATTTCCCTGATGGTGCCTTTTGCTGTTCCGGGCCGTGCGGCCTAAGGTTTTGACAAAACCCGGACAACCAATCGGCAGGTATATAGAATCAGGGCATTTAGGAGCTTGGGCGCCAGAGTATGCCTCCGTGTTCGCAGTCTTGTTTTCCCACCGGCAAAGACATAGAATTATTAACGCCCAGGGTGTCCGAAGGAGTACCTCTCTCTATGTTCCGTTCTCTGCTGTCAGTTCGTCGTTTTGCGCTATCCGTTCTCATTTTGGGACTGCTGCCCTCGTTTGCAGTGGCCCAGCAGGACAGCAAGGCTTCTGAAAAAACCGGAACTGCGGACCAGGCGGCACCTGTGAAAGTGGACCAGACCGAGGACCAGTCTGGCGATCCACTTAAGCGGCCCATCAGCGAGAAGCGCAAGAAAGAAAACCGTAAATCGTTCAAGGCCGAATTGAGCCCTGATGATAAGAAATGGCTGAACGAGGACGTGCGCTGGATCATCACGGATGACGAGCGCAAGGCGTTCATGCAGCTCTCAAACGAGGAAGAGCGCGAGAAGTTTATCGAGGCATTCTGGGACCGCCGCAATCCTGATCCCGACAGTGAAGACAACGCTTTTAAGGACGAACACTATCGCAGGATCGAGTACGCCAACGAGCACTTTGCTGCTGGCATGCCCGGGTGGATGACCGATCGCGGCCGCATCTACATCGTCTACGGACCACCGGATGAGATCGAGTCCCATCCTTCAGGTGGCACTTACCAGCGTCCGATGGAAGAGGGCGGCGGTGAGACTTCCACATATCCTTTTGAAGATTGGCGCTACCGGCATATCGATAACATCGGTGAAGAAGTGATCATCGAGTTCGTTGACGACTGCATGTGCGGCGCTTATGAGATGACAATGGACCGCAGCAAGAAAGATGCGTTGCTGATGGTTCCAGGCGCTGGCCTTACGCTCTATGAACAGATGGGAATGGCGAGCAAAACCGACCGCTTCACGGGCGGTAACGGAATCGAGCGCCTCGGGACTGGTCCGGGTGGAAACACGTACCTGCAAAGCAAAGAATTCGACCGGTTGGAGCAATTTGCGAAACTGAACCAGGCTCCAGCGGTAAAGTTCAAAGACTTGGAGGAAGTGGTCCGGACGCACATTTCCTACAACCTGATGCCGTTTGACGTTCGCACCGACTTCATCCGGATCACGAATGACACGATTCTGGTTCCGGTTACGGTACAAATCAAGAATCGCGACATCACCTTCGCCAACAAGGATGGGGTGCAGCACGGGGTGGTCAACATTTTCGGCCGGCTTACCAGCCTGACCGGGAAGGTGATGCAAACCTTCGAGGACACGGTGCAGGCGGACGTGCCGGCTGAGTTGCTGCCGAAGGAAGTTGAAAACTCCAAAGTCTATTGGAAGGCAGTGCCGCTGCGTCCGGGGCGTTACAAACTCGACGTGGTGGTGAAGGACGTGAACGGCGATCGCATGGGAACCTGGAGCCGCGGCATCGTCGTTCCGGCATTCGACGAGGACAAGCTTGCCAACTCGACACTAATCGTCGCCGATGACGTGCAACCGGTTCCTACCACCAGCGTCGGGACGGGAATGTTTGTGATTGGCCAGACAAAGGTGCGTCCGAGAGTCGCCCCCGCCGACGGCAAGCCTGCGGTTTTCAAGCGTGGACAGAAGGTAAATTTCTGGATGCAGGTCTATAATCTTGCGGTTGACCAAAAGACCCATAAACCTTCGGCAACGTTTGAATACGACATCGTGAACGCGGCGACTAACAAGGCCGTTGTTCACAGCGTAGATTCTTCCGACGCGATGGGTAACGTGGGAGATCAGGTCACGTTGCAGAAGGCAGTAGCGTCGGCGAAGCTGGATCCGGGCGTATATCGAATTCAGATTAAAGTGAACGACAATATTTCCAAGCAGACGGTTGATCCATCGGCAACGTTTGCAGTGGAGTAGCAGAGGTAACAATGCTGCGTAAGCTCGGATATGTTGCGATCGCGCTAGGGCTCGCAATGCCGGCCTGGTGCGGGGATCGGCCCGCCAACATCTCAGGGTTCGTCCGCAACGCTCAGGGAGCGCCGCAGATGGGCGCGGCAGTTGAGGTCCTGAGTTCTGCGTTTGAGAGCGTCAAAGTCTTCACCAACGAGAAGGGCTTCTTTACAGCATCCGGGCTGCTGCCCGGCATGTACAGCGTGAAGGTCTCGGCCCCGTCTTTCCTGCCCACTCTGCGCGAAAAGATCACCGTCAAAGCTGGCGCCGGGGTCTTGCTGAATTTGACTCTCTCCACGATTTTTGACGCCATCCAATTTGCTCCGCGCCGTGAAGGCACCGACGACGGCGACTGGGATTGGGTGCTGCGATCCACCGCAAACCGCCCGGTATTGCGTGTTCTGCCCGACGGTTCGCCGGTGATGGTGGCCAAGGCGGAACAGACGCAGCGGCCGGATCTTAAGGGCACGCTTTCATTTGTGGCGGGCGCGCCAGCGAATGGCTTCGGGTCGGTTTCGGATGTGAGCACCGGCTTCCTGGTTGAGAAGTCGCTTCTTTCCACTGGCACGCTGACCTTTAACGGCAAGGTCGGTTACGGCACCAGCGTTCCGAACGCAATTGTAAGGACGTCATTCAAGCACCAACTCCCGAACGGATCTACCCCGGAGATCGCGTTCACCATGCGCCGGCTGGAGTCTCCCCTCAGCGGTCAGCACAACACTGATATGCAGGCCCTGGCGTTGAGTATGGGCGACGATATCGCATTGGGCGATGTTTTGGAGTTCAAATTCGGCAGCGAACTGCAGAGCATTCAGTTCCTGGGGAAGGTGACGGCCTTCAGGCCGTTCGGCTCGGTTGCAGCACACCTCTCTCTTGACACGGTTTTGGAATATCGCTACGCAACGTCTCGGCCTGACAGCCGGGCTGAAAAAGGATTTGAGTCGGCGCCGGCTGACTTCAGCGAGGCCGATCCCCGCGTCAGCATGGCGGGTTTCACGCCTGCTCTCGAACGGGCCCATCATCAGGAAATCGCGCTCTCGCACCGCGAGGGCAGAACCAGCATGCAGGCAGCCGCGTACTCGGATCGGATTGCCGACCCGGCGCTCACCGGCGTGGGTGACTTCACGTCTATTAACGGCGAGGTGCTACCCGACATCTACTCCGGCACGTTTACCTATCAGGAAAGCAACCTTGAAACCCATGGGATGAGGCTGGTCTTCGAGCAGAAAGTCGCCTCCGATGTCACCGCGACCGTGGATTACAGCTACGGTGGCGTGCTCGATCTGCAAGACGGCCAAACGAATCTGGAAAATATTCGGCAGCACAGCGTGGTTCGGAATCGGCACGCCATTGCGGCCAAGGTGGCTGGCACTACTCCAGGCACTAAGACCCGCTGGATCGCTTCATACGGCTGGACGAGCGGCCGCGCATTGACCCCGGTCGACATGTTCAACACTTCGGCTGGCCAGGCTGATCCTTTCCTGGATTTCTTCCTGAGGCAGCCGGTTCCCGGCACTGGCGGGCTTCCGGGGCATATGGATATCGTGCTGGAAGTTCGCAACCTGCTGGCGCAGGGCTACGTGCCGGTTCTCGGCGACGACCATCGCACCGTGTACCTCGTGCAATCGGCACGGGCTGTGCGGGGTGGGGTGGCGTTCAGCTTCTAGGCTTCAGGCTCTAAGGACCCCTTCTCTGATTCTCTTTACTGTTCCACCGAGGCGGTCTTTCACCCTTTCAGGGCTGGATCCATGCGAATCCAACCCAGGGCTTTCGCCCTGGGTTGCATACTTGCGCCGCTTCGCGGCTATTGAGGTTTGTCTCGAGATTTGAAACATCAGCTGGCGCAAGCATGCAACCTGACGCTTCGGCCGACGGGTCAGTATTGCACTAGTTCTTTCATCGCGAGGTACAGATCCTGCACCTGAGGCAAGATTGCACTCTCCAACACTGGCTGATAGGCAATGAAGGTGTCTTTGGCGGCGACCCGTTTCACCGGTGCGTCGAGGTGTTCGAAGAGCTCTCCAGCTATTCGGGCGGCGATTTCGGCTCCGTATCCCCAACTCAAAGTGTCCTCGTACGCTACCAGAACGCGGCTGGTCTTCTGGACCGAAGCTGCGATGGTTTCCCAGTCATACGGATTCAGCGTGCGCAGATCAATCAACTCGATCTTCACGCCCTGCTCGCGATCAAGTCTCTGCACGGCCTGCAGGGCGCGCGGGACGACCGCGCCATAGGTGATCACCGTGAGGTCGCTTCCGGGATGGACGATCTTCGCTTTGCCGAAAGGAATCATGTAATCCGGCCCGGGATAGGCAGCGCGGCCGTAGGTCTCCCGATACAGGCGCTTGTGTTCGAGGAACATCACAGGATCGTCGCAACGGATTGCTGTGCGCAGCAGTCCCGCAGCGTCGAGAGCATTCGAAGGAAACACTACGCGCATGCCGGGCGTGTGAGTGAAGATGCTCTCGCCACATTGCGAGTGATAGATTGCGCCTCCGGTGAGGTATCCGCCGATGGCAACCCGGATTACGGCCGGCGCAGAGAATGCCCCGTTGGAGCGCCAGCGCATCACCGGCAGTTCGTTACGTAGTTGCATCATGGCGGGCCAGATGTAATCGAAGAACTGAATCTCGGCCACCGGCTTCAAGCCGCGGATCGCCAGACCCACGGCACGCCCGGCGATGCTGGCTTCGGCAATCGGCGAATTAAAAACTCGTTCGGAGCCAAAATCACACTGCAATCCTGAGGTCAGCTTGAAAACGCCGCCCTTGCCTTTGACCATCTTCTGCTTGAGATACTCTTCGCGGCTGCAATCCGCCACATCTTCGCCAAAGACCACGACACGCTCGTCGCGCTTCATCTCATCGCGCAGCGTGGCGTTGATGAGGTCCGCCATTGTCTTCGTGGCAGGCTTCTTCTCGGAAGCTTCTTGTGTGGCACGGGCGCCCTCGCTCGCGATTGGTTGAGTATCAAATGCTGACGACGTCGGATCAAGGTCCGGCGAGTACAGGTACTGCTTCACGGTTTCAGGTTGAGGCAGCGGCGCAGCCAGGACCTGGTCCACTGCTGTCTGCAGGTTGTCGTCTACTTCCTTTTCGATTTTGTTGATACCCTTTTCGTCGAGTATGCCTTCGCGGATCAGGAACAACTGCATGCGGGTGATGGGATCGCGAGCGGCATCGCGCTGGCGCTCGACATCCGGGCGATACAGCTTTTCGTCGTCTGAAAGTGAATGCGAGTAGGGCCGGATTACGTGCGCGTGCACGAAGGAAGGCCCGATCCCCGCGCGGCAGTGTGCCACCGCTCGCGACATGGCGCCATAGCTCACCACCGGATCAGTGCCGTCAATTTCTTCGAAATGAAAATTTGGAAAGCCCGAAACCAGGCGCGAAATATTCCCGCCGGCGGTCTGCACTTCGACGGGAACCGATATGGCGTATCCATTGTCTTCAATGAGGAAAACAATCGGCAATCGCAGGTTAGAGGCGGAGTTCATGGCCTCCCAGAATTCGCCCTCGCTGCTGGTGCCGTCGCCAAGTGAGACGTAGGTCACTTCGTCGCCATGGAACTGAACGTCTTTGAATTGGCGATAATCGCCGGTCGCTTTCTGGCCCGCGTTCGGATGCAGCATGTAATAGCGGCTGGCTTCGGCGCATCCGATGGCGTGAAGAATCTGCGTTCCTGTGCAGGAAGACTGCGTGACCACGTTGAGCCGCTTGTACCCCCAATGGGAGGGCATCTGGCGGCCGCCCGACGCAGGATCGTCGGCAGCGCCGACCGCCTGCAGAAGCATTTCGTAGGGAGTTGTCCCTAATGCCAGGCAGAGCGCGCGGTCGCGATAGTAGGGAAAGAACCAGTCGTAGCCCGGCTTCATCGCCATGCCGGCGGCGACGGTGACCGCTTCGTGACCGGCTCCCGAGATCTGAAAGAAGATTTTCTGCTGGCGCTTGAGCATGATCTCCCGGTCGTCTAGGCGCCGCGAGGTGTACATCAAACGGTAGGCTTCGATGAGTTGCTGCCGGGAGAGGCCTTCGTAGGTCTTGCCTGCCTTGTTCGCCTCGGCGACTGCGCCGGATTTTCCGTGAGACCTGGTCGGCATTCGCGTCAAAGCGGCGCAAGTCTAATTTTCCGGCGCCGGAGTTTATTGTAAATCAGCTTCCAGCCGTCAGGCATCAGCCTGCAGTACATTTCTGTGACGTTGATGCCGCCCTGCGATGATCGCGGTCATGCGATATGCTGATTTGTGTCCCGCCTTAACGATCTATTTGATCCGCGCTCCATTCGGTTGGTTATCTTCGATCTCGATGGCACGCTGATCGACTCTCGTCTCGACCTTATCAATTCTGTGAATGCGATGCTGCGCCACGTGAAGCATCCTGAACTTCCAGGAGAGGTGGTGGCTTCATACGTGGGCGACGGAGCGCCCATGCTGGTGCGGCGGGCATTGGGCGATCCCGAAGACGAGAATTTCTTCCGCAATGCGCTTGACTATTTTCTTTCTTACTATCGCGAGCACAAGCTGGACCACACGGTTGTGTACGAGGGAATTCCGGAAGCTTTAAAGCGAATTCAGGCAAACGGAGCAGCTCGCAAGTTAGCGGTGCTTTCGAACAAGCCGGTGAACCCCTCGCGAGCAATCGTGGAGGCGCTTGGCTTGGCGCCGTTTTTCGTCCGTGTGTATGGCGGCAATAGTTTCGAAACTAAGAAACCTGATCCGCTGGGGGTCAGAACCCTGCTGCAGGAGACTGGTACTTCTCCGGAGAACGCGATGATCGTGGGCGATTCATCCGTGGACGTGCTGACCGGGCGCAATGCCGGAATTGCCACCTGCGGAGTGACTTACGGTTTCGCGCCGCACACCTTGTGCGAGGTGAAACCGGATGTGACAGTGGAGAGCCCGAAGCGGTTGGGCGAACTATTTCAATGAAGCCGGATCAACGCGGAACGGATTGATCACCGCGATGCCATCGAGGTCTTGTCCATGCTGCAAATCCTCGGTTAAAAGAAACCGGCACGAGGATATTTTGGCGGCGGCAACGATGAGTGAGTCCCAGAATGAAAGCCGATATCTATCCTGAATGTTCCAACTCTCCAGCAGAGTGCCTCGTCCCAGCGTTACCGGATGCCACGCCATTAGGTTTCGGACTTCCGCACGAGCGGAGTCCATAGCCTTGGGCCATTTCTGGATCGCATTTGCATAGAACTCCTG
>JBKPSP010000086.1:0-9565 GCA_046735175.1 Acidobacteriota bacterium | reverse complement strand
CATCGACACCACCGTGATCAGCCGGCGCGAGCGCGAACTGCGCGCCGGTATGGAGCAAATGCTTCGTGGAAACCTGTGGTCCAAGCTTCCGTTTCTGCCACAAGTCTTGGCGCGTCCCCGGTGGCTGGTGCGATTCCTTCTTGATGGCGGCCTGCCCGACATGCCGAACATTGTTGTTCCGGGTAAAGGCCCGCTGCAAATTCGCCAGGCCCACACTGCGATGGTTCGCGGCGCTTTCGCCTGGGATGACATGGCCTGGATCAGAGAGTTGTGGAAGGGGCCTATCGTCATGAAAGGCGTTTTGACCGCTGATGACGCCATCAAATCTCTCGACTGTGGCGCGTCCGGAGTCGTGGTTTCGAATCACGGAGGCCGCCAACTAGATGGGGTGCCGGCGTCGTTACGCGCCTTGGGAGAGGTTGTGAAAGCGGTGCAGGGAAGGGCAGAAGTGCTTCTCGATGGTGGAATCCGGCGCGGCAGCGATGTCGTCAAGGCGATCTGCATGGGTGCCCGAGCGGTACTGATTGGGCGTGCTTTTGCCTACGGGCTGGCGGCTGCTGGCGAGGCCGGAGTCACCTGCGCTCTTGGTATTCTCCGCGAAGATATAGACCGTACGTTGCGGCTGTTGGGCTGTAGTTCGCTGGAGTCACTCGATCGATCCTATGTAGAGATTCCGCGGACCTGGGATGACCGGCGCGAACAGCAACACGAGGTCAGCTAGTCTACATGGGTTCGCGCTGTTTTCTGCCGGCCGCCTCGTAAATCTCTTCCACCAGAGCGAGACTGCGCCGCCCCTCCTGTCCGTCGCACGCCGGCGTGCCATCTTGATTGATGGCCCGGACGAAATCCTCAAAGATCGCCTGGTGCCCGCTGAAGTCGCTGAGCAACGGAGAGGAGACATTTTCGGAGTCGGCCGACGGAGTTCCCGGACGCACATCGTCCGGCGCACTTCGCAAATCGGCTGCGATGATCCGATCGTGCTCCAGAATCACGGTCCCTTCCGACCCTGTGATCTCAAGCCTGCGGGCATAGCCGGGATAGATGGCCGTTGAAGCCTGCAGAGTTCCAATTGCTCCTGATTCGAATTGCAAAATGGCGGTCGCGAGATCCTCACCCTCGATAGCATGAAAACGGGTGCTTGTACACGATTGCACCCGCTTTACGTCTCCCATGAGCCAGAGCAGCAGATCTACGGTATGAATTGCCTGGTTAATCAATGCTGCGCCGCCATCCAGCGCCAAAGTGCCGCGCCATTTTGATTGGCTGTAGTACTCCGGCGCGCGATACCATTTCACGCGCGCATCGACCAGCAGTGGTCTGCCGAGCACACCCCGCTCAATCCACTCTTTCAGGCGGCGGATCTCCGGCTTAAGACGGTCCTGAAAAATAACGCCCAGCTTCACTTTGTGCTGCTGCGCCGCAGAAATCAGATGATCGGCTGAAGCGGTTGAAATCTCCAGCGGCTTCTCGGTAAGGACATGTAGCCCACGACTCGCAGCAGCAACGCCGTGAGCAGCATGCAGCCCCGACGGGCTGCCAAGTGCAACAAGGTGCATTGGGCGGTGGTCGAGGAAGCGTTCGAAGTCACTATAGGGCGTGCCGCCGTATTGCTGACTGAGTCGCAGCACTTTCTCGGAATTGGACCCGAACATGGCAGCGATTTTGAGATCGGGGATCGCAGTCGCGGCCCGGGCATGCGTTTCGGTAATGTTGCCGCCGCCGATAAGTCCGACGTGAATGGTCATGCTTCTCGTTTCGCGAAGTTTCTAAACTTTCTCCCATTCGCAGCGAGAGAGTGCGGCGAATATATCACGGACAGTTTTTTGTTCCCGCCGGCTTTAACAACACTGAAATTGGTGTTTAGGATTTCTGGTTTGACTTACAGCAGCACATTGCGCAAAAAGTGAGAAAGCGGCCTCTGGTGTCGCTCGGTGGAATTTGCGCCTGCCGTTATGATGTCTGCATCACTTGTGCGCACTGCTTAATCATGAGACCAGAGCAACTTCGGTCAAGGCTTCCCGGCGTGATCGCTTTTCCGGTCACGCCATTCAATGCGGATCTGTCGCTCGACCTCCCCGGGCTACGGAAAAACATTCGTGCTCTGATGTCACATCCGGTGTCAGCAGTGGTAGCAGCGGGGGGAACAGGGGAGATGTATTCCTTGAGTCCCTCAGAACACCTCGCCGTAGTGAAAGCGATCACAGAAGAGGTAGCTGGTCGCGTCCCGGTAGTTTGCGGGACCGGCTTTAATCGGCAACTCGGAATCGAGCTGGCATTGCAGTCTGCTGCTGTAGGCGCCAATGCAATTCTCGCACTGCCGCCGTACTATCCGAGCGCCGATGATCTCGGACTAGTTGACTACTATGCCGCGATTGGTGCCGCAACCCCGCTTCCGCTATTGGTCTATAGCCGGGACTGGGTGAATCCCACTGCAGCATGGGTCGAGCACCTTGCGCAGCGGGTGCCCACGCTGTTTGCCTGGAAGGATGGCCAAGGCGACATCCGCCGATTTCAGCAAATTATCAAGCACGTTGGAGACCGGCTTTACTGGATCGGGGGCGTCGGCGACGATTGCGTGACTGGCTATTACAGCATCGGGATTCGCACCTACACCTCAAGCATCGCGACTTTTGCCCCTAAGCTTTCCCTTCAACTTCACGAGCTAGCTTCGGCATCCAGCTTCAACGACCTGGCGTGCCTTATGCGTGAATATGTGATTCCGCTATACGCGCTGCGTTCCCGGCGGAAGGGTTACGAAGTTACGGTGATGAAGGAGATCATGAATCAACTCGGCATGGCAGCAGGCCCGGTGCGTCCCCCGCTTCCGCAACTTCGTCCGGAAGAAAACGCCGAGATCGCCAGACTGATAGAAAAATGGGCGCCGATGCTCTGACCGAAACCTGCCCGTCAATATCCTTTGACCTTCACAACGAAATAGGTGAATTCTTTCGATCCTTCGAGCAGGATCTGATGGGGAGTTTTGGGAGCTATGCGCACGACGTCTCCCGCGGTGAGCTTGTGTCGGGTGCCGCCTTCGATTTTGCCGTTGCGCTTTTCGTGAGGCTCGGTCGTCTCCGCGCCTACCATGTTGCCGCCGACCAGCAGTGTTGCCGAACCTGACTGTACGACGAAAATATCCGCCTGGGTCTCATGCCACTCTACGACTCCATCAGCTTCACGGTGCGAAAGCATGAACAGGTCGTTTGGATAATCGGCTAACCTCCGTGTGCCGATGTGATGCGGATTGCCTGATGCTTCGGTCCGTAGTTCCTGAGTCATTTGCGTCAGAGCAGGTCCGGTCCAAAGTTGGAAACCATCAGGCGAGGTTTCCTGCGCGGATACGATCAGAAAAGCAAATAGCAGAAGAAAAAACACCTTGATGACCACGAATCACCTCGCATTCATCGAACCTTCGGAATCAATGACTGCTCACTTCCGTTGAACTCGCACCCTAGGCATCTTAGACATACGTGTCAAGCAGGAATTTCTAAATACGCAATTTAGCTGCGCTAAATACGTATTGGGCCCGAGATGGCATCTCTCTCTTATTCCAGATCGCGCGGATCCGCATGGTTGCTGATGAAGCTCGGGAGTCACATTCACACATGCGAACCGGATTCATTCCAAACTATGGGCTCCTGTTGAGACCCCAGAGCTCTCATAACCCAAGTACGAGATGCGAGTGAAAAAATCATCTGATATTATGTCGCCGCTTTACAGCAAATCTCAGTAGCGCCGCACGTGAAGGAGAGTCTATCCACGCCCGGTGCGCGTCTTGATGGAGATTGAGGATGTCATTAAACCGGCGTGAGTTGTGTTTCCTGCTCCCCGCGATTCTGCCACTTGCTGCTGCAGTTCCTGCCGTTGCTGAAGAGAGCTCTCTTCCTTCGGGCGCGTTTCAGTTTGACAAGTTGCCTCTGCACATTGCCAATAGCAACGCTGAGATTCGGAACATCATGCGCGGCCGACTCGCAACGGGCGAAGGGATCGAGATTCACGAAACCACTTTGCCAGCCGGAGGTTCACCGACGCCAACCACCCATCATCACAAGCATTCTGAGATGTGGCTGGTTCGCGAAGGCTCAATTCAATTGACGGTGAACGGCAAGAACTACCGGCTGGATACCGGCTCTGTCGGGTTTGCCGCCTCCAATGAGGAACACGGGATCAGCAACGTGGGCGACAGGCCGGCCACGTATTTCCTGGTCGCGATAGGACCCGGCGCGGAGTTGCAGACGTAAATGAATCGCGTTTCCGACTCGGCTTTCGCCAGGAGAGTCCTGCCAGTTTTTGCAATTGCGTTCGGGCTGGCTGCTGGCCCGTGCTGGTCGCAGTCAGCGAATCTGAGCGGTATCGCGCATGTCGCCTTGCGCGTTAGTGACCTTGAGAAGTCGCGCGGCTTCTACCAGAAACTTGGCTTCGAGCAGGCCTTTCAGTTCGATGAGGGCGGCAAAGTCACACAGGCATTTATCAAGATCAACGATCGGCAGTTTATTGAGCTTTACCCGCGCACTCAGGATGGACAGAGCGTCGGACTGATGCACGTGTGTTACGAAAGCGATCATATCGAGGACGTACGAAACGCTTACTTGAAAGCGGGATTGAGTCCTACCGACGTCAAGAAGGCCAGGGCAGGGAATTTGCTCTTTGTTCTACACGACCCAGAAGGCCAACTGGTTGAGTACACGCAATATATGCCTGGCTCTTTGCACTTTGAGGACCGCGGAAAGCACCTGGGCGAACACCGGATATCAAAGCAATTACAAAGCGTCACTATTTCCGTAAAGGACGCCAGCATGGAAAAGGCATTCTACGTGGAGAAGCTAGGCTTCCAGCAAGCCGCCGTCCACGACGAGAGAGTTGCGGTATTGGTGCCGGGAGGAGACGGAACCCTTTCGTTTGTGGAAGCCGGGAACGCGCAGCTGTTGTTTCCCGTGCAGAACACTCGCGGATTGGAGGGCAGGCTTCACAAGATTGGACTTGCGGTACGAATGCAAACTGACCGGGCGGTGCTTAGCGATCCCGACGGAAACGAGATCATTTTTGAGAAATCCAGCAAACAGCGTGGCAGGGTGCATTAGGTCGGTACTCGATTTCGAACGTGGTGAAAACACAAACAGGGGGATTCAAAGTGCGCAAACATTGCATGTGGTGGATTGTGACTGCTCTAATGGCGATCATCGCGATCAACGCCTCCGCGGAAAATCAACCCAAAGAATTCAAAAAATGGCCCGCCGGGCAGTCACCCAAAGAGATCGGGAAGCGCGTAGCTGAGCATTTCGTGACCACTCCGCACACCAACTTTGGAAGGCCTGAGCCGACAAAGTTCATCACCTATCCCGAATCAGTGGCGTGGTATGGCGCACTCACATTCGCCCAGGTGAGTGGAGACAAAGATCTCACAGCCAAGCTGATCAAGCGCTTTGATCCCTTATTCGGTCCTGAAGCTTCCTTCATTCCTGACCCCACGCACGTGGACCTCACCATTTTTGGAGTGGTGCCGCTGCAAATCTACATCGAGACAAAGGAAGAAAAATATCTGGATCTCGGCAAGCGGCGGGCCGATGCGCAGTGGGAGAACCCGCAGCCAGATGGATTAAGCGCGCAGACCCGTTACTGGATCGATGACATGTATATGCTCATCATGGTCCAGTTGCAGGCTTTTCGCGCAACCGGTGATTCCAAGTACCTCGACCGCGCTGCGCTTGAGATGACGAGCTACCTCGACAAACTTCAACAGCCCGGAGGTCTCTTTTATCACGCCCCCGATGTGCCGTTTTACTGGAGCCGTGGCGACGGCTGGGTTGCTGCGGGCATGGCCGAAATGTTGCGCTCTCTTCCATCCGGTCATCCGCAACGCGCCCACATTATGGACGGCTATCGAAAGATGATGAAAGCTCTGCTGCAGTACCAGGATGACAAAGGCATGTGGCACGAGCTCATTGACGATCCGTCAGCCTGGCCTGAGACCTCCAGCACAGCGATGTTCACCTTTGCCATGATTACCGGCGTGAAGAACGGATGGCTAGATAGGAAGACGTATGCTCCCGCGGTGCGCAAGGGATGGCTCGGATTGGTGACTTTCATCGACGAGAATGCTGACCTACACAACGTCTGTCAAGGGACAGCGAAGAAGAACGACCGGCAATATTATCTGGACCGCCAGAAAATGACCGGCGACCTGCATGGCCAGGCGCCGGTGATGTGGTGCGCAACAGCATTGCTGCGCTAATGAGACGAACTGGCGCTCATCCTGAAGCAGGGCCGATCGAACTATTTCACCGATGAACCGGTGCCCTGTTTCAGGGTGACGATCTGGTTGGCCTTGCCACCCCCAAAAACTTCTCGCGCCCCGCCCGGCCACTGCACTTCGATCCGATCATAGCTGGTGCTGTCGCCCAAGCCGGCGTGAATGCGCGGGTCGTTCTGGGACAAAAAGCTCGATCCCGTTTCGATCTCGCCGGAAATGCGTCGGTTGGCCGCGTACACATAAACCCGTGCTCCCACAGCGTCGTGATTCGACGTAGTGCCGACGCATCGCACCAGCAGCCAATTTTTCTTTGTCCCATAATTCTTCAACAAACTCGGGCGTGCATCCATATTGTTGATCACGACTTCGAGTGAGCCGTCGTTGTCGAGATCGGTCACGGCCGAACCACGCGAAACCCACGGCGTAGAAATGCCTGCGCCTGCAGTCATGGACATGTCTTTGAATTTTCCGCCGCCCACATTCCAGTAAAACAATCGAGGCTGCCGGTACTTATAATTCAGCGGCCCGCGTTCGACTTCGGGATACACATGGCCATTCACGATCAAAAGGTCCTTGCGTCCATCATTGTCCACGTCGATGAACTGTATGCCCCAACCCAGGGACTGCGTGTGCACACCAAGCCCTGATTCGTACACGCGATCGTTGAATGTCAGGTCGTGGTCATTGTGATAAAGGTTCGGGACGTCATCACTGAAATTGGTTTTCGCAATATCGAAATAACCGTCCTCATCGTAGTCGGTGACGGCTACTCCCATTCCGGCTTGCTCTTGGCCAGCATCGTTGAGCGCGACGCCTGAAGTAATGCCAACTTCCTCGAAGGTCCCGTTTTTCAGATTGTGATAAAGCAGGCTTGGGCGAGAGTCGCAGGCGATATAAATGTCTGGGTATCCGTCATTATCGAAATCCGACGCCAACGCGGTGAACCCATAACACCCTGTAGGCTTGCCGATGCCGCTTTTCTCTGAGACATCGGAAAACTTTCCGCTTCCGTCGTTATGGAACAGAAAGTTCCGCCCTGGTGGGAGCCCCCGTGGCCCGCACATGACCGGAATGCCCTTCCACATGCAATATCCGCTGGCGCCCGGCACAGGTATTTTGCTGCGATCAAATTCGACGTATCCGCTGACAACCAGATCGAGCTTGCCATCAAGGTCGTAATCAAGGAATGAACAGCCCGTGTCCCATCGGATTGCGTTGGATTTCAATCCTGCCGCTTCTGTGACGTCCTTGAATGTGCCGTTGCCCTGGTTGTGATAAAGGATGCTCTGCCCGTAGTGCGTGACGAACAGGTCGGAGTAGCCATCATTGTCATAGTCTGCTGCACAACCGCCTTGCGCCCAACCGACTTTGCCAAGCCCCGCCTTTTCCGTCACGTCTTCGAATCGAAGGTTGCCCAGGTTGTGGTAAAGGTGCCCTGTCGAAGTTTTCCCGCGGCCGTCGCCGTCGAGCGTGGTCCCATTGGGTAGAAAAATATCCATAAGACCGTCATTGTCGTAATCGAAAATCACAACTCCGTTTCCTGTGGTCTCGAGTATGTAATTCTTTTTTTCCGCGTTGCCGGTAACATTCTCCGCGGTGAGACCCGCCTGTTCGGCGATATCGCGAAAATCCACCGTGATCGGCGGGAGGTCCGTGAGAATCTGCGGAGTGGGACGCGACAGTGGCCCGGGCGATGCCGTTCCCTGCGCGAGCGCCGTCGAATAAAACGTGGAAATAAAAAAGTAAACAGCAAAAAACTTGAACACTTGAGGAAAGCTAAAAACTGATTTTGACATTTCCAAGAGACCTCAATGTCGTCACGCCAGCGGATCGTTGAAAACGCGCATCCCGCCTCGGTTTTCGCCGTTCGCTGCATTTGTTTCTTGCTTTCATTGCTTCGACAGATTAGCAGCCCATGCCAGCAGTGTTGCTTTTAGGTTTTCCAAACGCGCATTTCAGAAAATCTTCCCTTGACTGGCCCTAATACATTCATGTTATCTGCTGCTGGCGCGTGTGGGGTTGCACTCTTCGACATCGCGGTCTCGGAGGCTCCTATGATCCCAAGAAGGATCGTCTGTGCAGGTTTCGCATTTCTGGTCCTGATAATGACCAGTTCATTTTGCTGGGCGCAGTTTACCAGCGCCATTGAGGGGACAGTTACCGACCAAACCGGCGCAGTCGTCGCCAACGCAACCGTTACACTGACCAACGAAGAAACTGGAATCAGCCAGACGGTCCAGACACAGGAGAACGGGAACTTCAGATTTACTCCGCTTCCAGCCGCAAAATTCAAACTGACCACTTCCGCCCGCGGCTTCAAGACCACGATCCAGGAGCACGTTCAGCTCGCGGTCGCGGAAACCCAAACTGTGAATCTCCACATGACAGTTGGTGGTGGAGAATCGGTTGTAAATGTGTCGGCCGAAGCTCCTCTGGTCGAAACAGCTGAAGGCCGCGTTTCCGGCGAAATCGAAGAGGGCAAGGTCCACGACCTGCCGCTCACCGGCAGAAACTTCTACACGCTGGTTGTACTGACACCCGGCGTGACTGGACTCGCCAGTGGTGGCGGACAGGCGTACGCGCAAGCCAGTGGAGACATTTTCAATCCTGAATTCGGCGTGAATCTGAGCGCCAATGGTGCGCGTTCCGAATCGAACAGCTTTCTCATTGACGGCGCATCCATCGATTCCAGTCAGCGCAATGGTGTTACCAATATCAATCCCAACGCCGAAGACGTTCAGGAGCTCCGCGTCGCCGCGAACAATTTCTCCGCCGAATATGGGCGAAATTCATCGGCGCTGGTTAACATCACCACCAAACAAGGGTCGAACAAATTCCACGGAGCGCTCGACTTCTATCACACGGACAACAAGCTACAAGCTGCTAACGAGTTTCAAAGACTAGGTGTGCCCGTATTCCGACGCAACGAGGGAACGTGGGCCTTCGGCGGTCCTATTCGTAAGGATCACACGTTCTTCTTCGCAAGTATGGACTTTCTGAAATCCGGCGTGGCAAACGGGCGGCATACTTTTGTGCTGGACCCTCAGTTCATTACCTTCATGCAGAACAACTTCCCGAACAACGTTTCCACATTCGTTGCCAGTTCATTTCCGCCGTCCTTAGCCCGTACCGGGTTCGAAGACGCTGGGCATGCTGCAGGGGTGGTTCCGCAGACCCAAACCTGTGCCAGCGTTTACGGAAATTCGTCACAGCCACTCTCCCTATTTCAAAACAGCTCCGTGACTATCCCCTGCGACTACCCCACCATTGAAGAGGGAGACTTTGCCCTCACCCTACCGCGCAACGGGTTTCAAT
>JBKPSP010000085.1:0-4363 GCA_046735175.1 Acidobacteriota bacterium | reverse complement strand
GTCCAGGCCTTGGCGTTGCGCGGATCGGCAGCAAGAGTCTTGCTGATCTCTTTCAGTGCTTCGTCCAACCCGCCGGAAAACAAGTCTGCAGAAGCGAGATCGACGTGCGCATCTGGAACATCCTCGAAGTCGAGCGACCTGCGGGAGAACCTGGCGGCCTCGGAATAGACGGATTCAAAGAGACGCAACTTCCCCATTTCGCGCAGTCCGAGAGCAATTATCTTCTCGCTGGCAGCAGCGGCAGCGCGCAAGTCACCCGCCTGCTTCGCCGAGTTCGCGGCGGCAAATCGCCGGTCGAACTCGTCGAGTGGTGACGCGGGCTTCTGCTGCGCGCTGGCTTGTAGGCACCCTAGAACAGGAAGCACGAAAAGAAATGCTGCACGCGCAGACCATCTTCTGAGAATGACGTTTTGAGACCTGGATGATGAGGTGAGGATCAAAGCCAAATGTCCCAGGTTTTGGTACCTAAAAGCACACGCTTCGAGCTCTTCAAGTCGCGTATGGGAGTAGCAATCTAAGTCAGATGAATAAAGCTGTTATTGTAACGCTCAGCGTCTCGAATCCAGGAAGCTGTATGACCGGGCACCTGCCCTCGCATGCAGAGTGGCGTTTGACCTCCGTCGGAGTGGGACCCGTCTCGGTGATCTTTCGTTGGATTTCGGCGTCGGCATGCTCCGGCACCTACGAAGTGATAGTAACCGTGAAGAGCAGCTCTGGACCGTGCTGGCAACCCGCGCATCGAAATTTACGATCACGATTCCGGCTCCCTAGGCTAACCCCAAGAACTCACTGATCTGCCTTGTCGCTGTGAAGATAGTCGAAGCAAGCGCAAGTCTTTTTAAGAGTAGCTCTTCAGAGGCCGCCATGTCTTGAGCGGCCTTTTTCCGCATTTAGTACGGGTGGAGGGGGTCGATGAGTAATATTGTCACCACAACTTCCCGGCCATTTATTCGCCCCGTTCGCACTACAGTACGACGTCATTCGACAGCAGGCGTGCAAGGTCAAGCCTTTAATGTTACACACCAATGGTCGAAAAGCGGACGCGGTTCTTCCCGTCAGCGTTGTGTGGATGATATTCTCAACATGCCTATTGGAACAGGGCGGCGGAGCCCCTGGTGTGCCAATTCCCCGAAACTTGGGGCATCTAGAACAAAAGTTGCTCGTAAGTTTTTAAGCCGACGTAGCTCAGTTGGTAGAGCAGCCGATTCGTAATGGCTGTTTACTCCAGTCTTTTCAGGCACTTTCGAGACTCATCGCGTAAGAACGAGACTCCTGAAATCAGTGACTTGCACGTTCATGGAACAAAATTGTCCTGGGACAATTTGGTTACCACGCAGCACGAACGTGGTATTGTTCCTGGCTCGGTGAGTCAGTAAAATCGTCACAGCATCGAGACGGGTCAACACGTGCTTCCCCACGCTTCGCAAGAAGCCCCATTCGCCTTTTCCAGCCTCAATGAGTAACTCTTCAGTCGAATAGTGGCGGCATCACATTCAAATGCGCTTTCTGTGCGCATACCGTTGCGACCCTCGATTTTGACCAGATGAAGGGCAATCGCCGCACGCAAGCGGCAGCGGCAATCAACCAGCATGCCAGGGAACTACATTACGCGCAGTTGCAAATTGCAGCTCCAATCAAGCCCAACAGTGCCTCTTCATTTTGAAACCCTCGCTTATTGCGTCGGATGTGAGTTTGCGGTGAAGTTCTAGGCATCTGCCGTATTTGCGGGCGCTCGAAATCAAAAAAGGATCACCGATCTTAAAGACATGCGTGGAGATTCCCGTGGCAAAGTGAGCCTGCCGCTGGTTCCTTCGCGTGTTCTCGTCTGGGTGTGTTGTCAGCAAGTTGTTCGGCACACGTTTGCAGCGTCGCAGCGCCTTGAGCCAACGCCCTACTCCGAGTAGCCGCTGTCATCTCGGTCACCGTCATCGTCATTCGTGCCGTCGTCTTCGTCTTCCTCTTCGTCTTCTTCCTCGTCTGGCTCTTGTCGAAAGATCAGATCGGCAACTACCGATTGATCAGACGGATTGCCGCACTCCGGATGGATTCTGCTCATGTCCAATGGTACGCCGACATTCGTAATCCGCTCCTCATCTGGCATTCTGGGACTTGAAGCAAAGGCGGACGAAACTCGGACGACAAAACCAAGCGGTCCTACTGTAGGTTGCGTTTCAGCGGCTTGCCGATCGCGAGCAGGAAGATTGCACTCTTGCCTTTCGCGTGCGGCGAAAAGAAATTAGTCACGTCATCGTCGAAAAAGGTTAGCCCGGTGGCACCCAGGCGCTGGGCATACGCAGCTAGGTACACCCTGCCACCGATGGCACCCGCTTCGAGCTGGACGGCCCGGTAGCCACGGTTCCCGTATCGCTCCAGAATTTTTTCTAGGTCAGCCAGAAAGAAGATGTCAACGCAGGCGTCTGCGGGCAGCTCCTGCTCCAGACCAAGGTGATGGGCGTCGGCGCGGAATTTACCCTCCTTCAAGAGCTCTACGGTGCTCTGCTCACGCCTGAAGAAGTATGCGCCCGACTTGAGTCCCTGCACCGAATGCACAATCAGGTATAGATCATTAAACTGCGCGCCCGTCTCGAGGAAGTCAGCCGGAAGACCTCGTGTGGCGCAGCCAAGAATAGTTGAGAGTTGTGCCAGTGTAATGGATGCCGCCGGATCGAAGGTTCGGGTCGAGCCGCGACGCAAGATTACCTGCTCGGTCGTGTCCTTAGGTTGGTCTTCTTCCGGCAGGAGCGGGAGGCGAACTGCCTCGCTCGTCTGGGCAGACGGCGCAAGGACGGGTGGCATGATGCGCCACCGATTTACTTCCTCCACGGACTTAAGCGAAGACGCGTCGTGCATCTCAAGCATCGCGGGATATTCGACCTCGTGTTGCGAAAGCGGAATTGTCTCTAAGCCAAGAGCCCCAGCCTCTATCGGTGCCGTCAGCGAACTCTCCGATGTGCGCCCAATCGGTACGAGGCACAGGGAAACCTCCCGTCGTACATCCAGATCGAGTAGGCGGTTCACCTCTGCGTCCACGAACCCAAGCACGATCTCCACCGGCAGCCCCGCAGCCGCAGACACGGCCAGCATGTTGGCCAGCAGCGTGCCGTTGTCCCAACCGAAATGGCGATAGGTACGGGCCTGGTACTTCCAAGCATTTCGCCAGTACGTTCCAGTGCAGATGATGGTCGCGGGCGCGTGAACTACCGCAGGTTCCATCGCCGTCGCCTGAGCCAGGTTTCCGCGAAAATCACCCTTTCGCAGAAGCCGCAGCGATACATCCGCCGGATTGAAGTGATACACTCCCGCATCCAGGCGCGGGAGATCGCCGCTCACAACGTACAGTTCGATCTCGTAGAGAGCTCCGGTGCAAGCTGCGGCGCGAAAGTAGATTTCTCCACCTGGATATGCACGCTGTTTTGTGATCCCTGCCGAGAAATAGAGGATGCGCGCCAGATCTTGGAGCTCAGGAACCGAATCGCCGCCCGACCAGGGCACGGTCGATGAAATTGCAGCCATCGCGGCCACCCCTGTTTGCGGCAAGTCCCGGGGCAGGGAGAACGGCTCTATCTTCGGATAGATTTTGAAAGGCAGCGGCCGATTTGCCCAGTCCAGGAAGTGAGGACTATTCCGGATGCTCCAGTAGGAATGTTTCGTGGCATCGTGATACTTCCATGTCGCCTGGGTATCGCGGTTCTTCATGGGTCACTATGCCAGACTAGCACTTGCAGGGGAGCGCTGGTGCAAGCATTGAACATTCCGGACACGTCTAAGGAGTCTGGCGGCCTAACGTCTGTCGGCAGGATCAATGAGTGATATGGAGATTTGTCGCCAGTTAACGGCCCTTGACGAACTCATGTGCATAGCTGGGTGGAATTTCCAAAGGCCAGCCGAAGGCATCAAGAGCTGTAGCGGCCAGAACGCGAGTGTGAGCCCACTCGTCAGATTGCCGCACAGAGTCCTCCGTCCACAGCGGCGGGCCTGCATTTGTCATTTCTAAAAGACTACTGTCAAGTGCAGCGAGACTAGCCTTCTGAGCAGGAGTCAGATCGAATGAAACATTCCTTAGAACGACATCCTTCCAATTGTCGAAGTTGAGCGCCAATTCATCCGCTTTGCACACGAAATCGGGCAACATCCTGAGTTGAATGTCGGCTGGACATGCCAGGAGCTGAATTGAGTGCTTCAGGCGCTCTAAAATTCCCGTCCGATTGACGCTTGCCATGGCCCGAGCTTAGCACTCTGGGGTCAATGAGTGATATGGAGATGTTTCGCCAACCATGAACGTTTTCTAAACCTCTTTGCCCCTATCGCTCCCGCCTCGTGCGGCTACTTTTGCGTCATTGGCTGCCTTCATCTTCTCGTGAAC
>JBKPSP010000084.1:0-4884 GCA_046735175.1 Acidobacteriota bacterium | reverse complement strand
CACAAAAACCTGAGCGTTACTGATATCCCAATGAGTCGCGTCGTCACCGGGAATGTGATTCCCTTCGGTCCAGCCGATTCCGCTCAAGATTCCTGTGACCGCCAGCTTCCCGCCTTCCATCTCTCGAGGCGGCGCGGTCTGCAGAGGCCCGGACATCGATGGCATCGGTAGGGGTGCCGGATCTGCCGGCTTCGTGTCTGCCGGAGCAGCGCTGGGCGCGCTCGAAGAATCTGAAGGGGCACTCTGTGTGAACGAAGCCTGTGCTCCGAGCACGAGAATCAGAACAGCAGCAAAACAGATGAATCGTGAACTCAAGGTTGATCTCCTTAATTTCGATGACGAGTCATCGGCGACTCCGGCATCGGGCAGTTGCGCAAAAGAAACTAGGTAGCGATCTGTTGATCACGTTTCGCGACGGCGCGTTCCGCGGGTTCAATGCCGCCCCGAATCTGACGTGAGTTGCATTGGAAAATATTTCCTGCGTGCAACCGTGTCCAATTGATTGTTTTTTTTGTGGCGATTAGGGAAATTTTGAAAAGAGAAATCTATGCGGCGGATAAACAATGTTTCTCGGCAATGAAAACAAAGGCCGAGTTCGTGGCTTTTCAAACTCCCACGGCTCGAATTGTAGATATGACGAATTTGCTTTCCTGATGGGCAATAAACGGCAGCAACGCTCATATCGCTGGCAGGCGCAATATTTTTCGTTGCTTCGAGACACATCAAGAACAAATTAAGACGTCATGCGTGAGGAATTTATAGGGTGTCCATAGACGAAGCGTAAAGAGTCGAATGACGCGGAAGAGTTTGAGAAGGGCATCGCTATCGAACGAAAAGGCATTGTCATCTCGAGCGAAGCGGCGGACGAATTGTCCTCCAGGGTCGAGAGACCTTGTGTGTTTCAGCGAAAGATAGGGCCTCTGAGCGCTCCCACCGCCGGTTTAGGGTCGTGGCCATGGTAACCACATAAGTGGTAGATATTGCGGTAATTACCATGCATTACCACCGTGGTTCTATTCCCCTTCGGAAGGTTGTTCCACCCACCAATCCGACCTATAATCTACCCACTCTGGTAAGGATTCTCCGTCAGGTTCCGGAAGGTAGGGCAGGGGTGTGTGTCCTCTGCGAAGCTTTACCCGGTATGCAAAAACGCCTGCAAATTGCCCTGATGGCCACGCTTGTCGCGACCCTTTCTCTCCCGACCACCGCGCAGACGGCGAGCCATGCTTCGATTACGCCATCGACCGACGACAGCGGCCATAAAGTCTTTGTAAACGACGTAGTTACGCCTGCCGCGCCCCGTCAGGCTTTTCGCTCACAGCAAAATCGGCTGGCTTACTGGAGTGCGACCGAACGCCGCTGGAAATCCGTGCCCCACGCCAACGTGAAAGCCGCCGAATCAGCCGCGGCCGAAGTGGACAAGTATTTTGGAAACAGTTCCTCCAGCCAAAACTCTTTGCCCAGTGCGGGGTTCAGTCAACTGGAAATTAATGCCGCTATAGACAAGGCCGCAACCAAACACAACGTGGATCCGAACCTGGTGCGTGCGCTCGTAAAGGTGGAGTCGAACTTCAACCCCAATGCGGTTTCGCGCAAAGGCGCAATGGGATTGATGCAACTCATGCCGCAAACCGCGCGCCAGTTGAATTTGACGAACCCGTTCAATCCCGAGCAGAACGTTGATGCCGGTGTCCGGCATTTGAAGCAACTGCTTGAGAGCTACGGCGGAGACGTTCGGTTGAGTCTGGCGGCATACAACGCCGGTTCTGGCGCGGTCGCCAGGAGTGCCGGAATCCCGAGGTACGCGGAAACACGAAACTACGTTCGCCGGATTACCGAGCTTTACGGTGGAAATCTCGGCAGCAACTATATGTTTGGCGCGTCGCGTGAACCAGTTAAGGTGCAGCGCGATGCCAGGGGCGTGCTTTACATCAGCAACACGGATTAACAGCATCAAAGCGTCGGCGATTTACAGGTTCGAGCAGACTGGCAGTCTCCCAGGGACACGATTACGGGTCGCGAATTGAATAGCGTTCCTTTCAGCCAAAGCGCTTCGCGCGCCAATGGAGTTCTCCGCGGGGCGGACTCGGTTTTCCCTGCCATTCCTCTTCTTGTTTGCATTCTGCTGCTGAGTTCGTTATCGCATGCGAGAGTTCGCCGTTCAAAATCCTGGGCGGAAAATCAATTCCAGAAAGCCGAATCGCAACGCGAGGCGCTGATGGATGCGGATGAGGATGACCGCACGCGCTCGCAGTACGAAAGCGTGATCGCCGCGTATCGCCGCATTGTGCTGGAGGCTCCGGTATCCACCAAAGCCGATGGCAGTGCATTCCAGATTGCGGAACTTACGGCGCAGATGGGCCGCCAGCTTAAGGATGATGCGGCACTGTTTTCCGCCGTGAGCGAATATAAATTCCTGCGGCGCGAATATCCCACCAGCAAACATCGTTTGGAATCCCTCCTCGCCATTGGCCTGATCTATAAAAATGATCTGGGCGATGTCGCCGATGGGCAGGCGGCGCTCGAGGAACTTGTCCGCGATTATCCCAAGAGCGACTCTGCCCGGAAGGCCCGCGCCGAGCTCGAGTCGATGGAAACGGCGGACTTGAATCCCAGTAACAAGAACGCGGCACCATCTGACGCCAAGACTGCCACCAAAAAGGATCCCAAGGAACTCGCGCGTCTCGTAAAAAATGGCGAACTAGTTCGAGTGACCGCAGTCGAGCACCGGACCACGCCCGAATACACCCGCGTGACTATCGATCTGGAACAGGACGTGGAATTCGCGTCGCAGCACATCGATAATCCGGACCGCATTTTCTTCGATCTGAAAAATGCGTACGTGACATCAGCGCTCAAGGGCAAGAGCTTCGACGTTGACGACGGATTGGTCAAAAAAATCCGCGTGGCGCAATTTCAACCTGGCAAAGCGCGGATCGTGATCGAGACCGAGGAGAACGCAACTTACAACGCATCTCTTCTGCTGAATCCTCCGCGCTTGATTATCGATGTTCATAACGATGAAGGGTCAGCCAAGCCGACAATAGTTGCAAGCACAAGAACGCCGGATCCGCCGGCCGATTCCGGATCAGAGAAGGTTGCTGCCATCCCGGCGAAGGTCGTTCAATCCTCTACTCCCGGCACTCCCAAGAAAGTCATCGTCGAGGCTGACGACGATCGGGTGAGCGAAGCGCCTGCGCGCGCCTCCAAGAAAAGCCCTCCCACGCTCACGAAAGCGACAGCTCGGACTGGAAAACGCCAGGTTGCATCTTTAGGCAGGGAGGCGGAGCCGACCTTAACCGGTGATCGCTCATTGATTCGCGCGCTCGGATTGAAAATCGGCAAGATCGTCATCGACCCTGGTCATGGAGGTCATGACACCGGCACCATCGGTCCGAACGGACTGCTCGAAAAAGATCTCGTGCTCGACGTGAGCAGGCGGTTGGGCAAGTTGCTTGAGGCGCGTCTCGGAGCGGGGGTCGTTTTCACGCGCCGGGACGACACGTTCATCCCGCTTGAGACCAGGACATCGATTGCCAATCAGGAACAAGCCGATTTGTTCGTATCCGTGCACGCAAATTCAAGCCGCGATCCCGATGCGCGAGGAGTTGAGACCTACTACTTGAATTTCACGTCCTCGCCGGAAGCCCTCGAAGTGGCCGCACGCGAGAATGCCGCGTCTGAGAAAGACATTCACGAACTGCAGGATCTGGTAAAGAAAATCGCGCTCAGGGAAAAGATTGATGAATCCCGCGAATTCGCCGCCGACGTTCAACAGTCCCTGCACAACGGTTTGTCGGCCAGAAACGGTGTAATCCGTGATCGTGGCGTAAAGAAGGCACCATTCGTCGTCCTTATCGGCGCCAATATGCCCTCGATCCTGGCAGAAATTTCCTTCCTGAGTAATCCCGCGGACGAGAAGAAACTGAAAACTCCCGAGTATCGCCAGCGAATTGCCGAGTCTCTGTATCGAGGTGTATCGCGCTACGTGAATGGGCTCGGCGGAGTCAAAGTCGCGAGCAAGATCGAAAAAGCCTCAGCCGACTAGCTCAACATCTCTGCTATGGTTCCTGGAAACTTCCTTCAGGCCTCTGTACTCTAATAGGTAGGCGTTTCTCTGCCGGTCCATGAACTTCTTCCACCTCATCATTGCTTTCATTCTCACGGCTGCATTACTGCCGAAAACCGCCACCGCTGCAGACTCCGCCCCGCTGCCAAATTCGTTTGCCGGATGGCGCGTCGCTAACTCGGCTCAAAACAGCCCCAGTCCCGCTGCTGCCGACCCGCTGAACGCGGCAGTACTAAAGGAATACGGATTCACTGATGTCACCACGGCAACCTACACCCGCGATGATGGACGCCAACTGGCGCTGAAAGTGGCCCGCTTCGAGGACGCCAGCGGCGCTTTTGGCGCGTACACGTTTTATCGCATTCCCCAGATGCAGCCAGAGGAGATCGGAGATCAAGCCGCATCGTCAGGCCAGCGAGTTCTGTTTTTCCGCGGGAATCTTTTAGTGGATGCAACCTTCACCAGGCTCTCGGCGATGTCGGCGGCGGAATTGAGAGAGTTGAGCAGCAATCTAGCGAAAGTTTCAGGATTGCAAAGCAAGTTGCCGGACCTGGTTGCCTATCTTCCCAGGCAAGCCTTCGTGCCGCATTCTGCGAAATACATGGTTGGCCCGCTTGCGTTTCAGAAGATTGCGCCTGAGTTCCAACAATCGCTCGTAGATTTTGGCAAGAGCCCGGAGGTCGTCCTTGCCGACTATCGAGTTTCTAATACTGACGGCAAACTCATGCTCATCGGGTACCCCACACCGCAGGTTGCCGCCAGTGAACTGAGCCGAATCGATAATGCGCAACAAGCTCAGCAGCTTCAGCCTGCGC
>JBKPSP010000083.1:0-17704 GCA_046735175.1 Acidobacteriota bacterium | reverse complement strand
AATTGTTCAGTGCATCCAGGCGTACATGCCGTCGTCCAGTGCATTCCTCCCACGATGAGCACTTTCCCATTCTTTAGCAAAGTAGCCGTATGGCCTTCACGCGAAGTCAACATCGTACCGGTTGAGGTGAAAACATTGCTTACTACCTGTCCAGATGCGTTGCTTATGCAAACGCTCAGACCAACGAGGGACATCATCAATAGCCGTCGCATAATGGTTCATCCTATAGCAGTACTGAGCTGCGATGTTCTGTCGATACGGAAGTGGGGGACTGCTTGCGCGTCATTCGGAAAGGTAGTCTCGCCCTGGGTCGCTCTGCCGATCAAATTGTGCCGAAGCGGTTAATCGCTGGCTATACGGTGTTTTCCCGAGGACGCTTACGTCCATCGTTTGTTGCTAGAACGAATAGTCCGTCACATCACACGCACACACGCTTACCGCCCATGCGCTGCCAGTCTGCCGCGCCGAGCGTGGCCTTCAATGCGGACAGATGATCGTGCGCGATGGCTTGATGTTTTCGAGTTTGGTCTTTCCGCTTGGCATCACTTCCGGTTGGTAATCAGCTTACAGGTGGGGATCCTGGAGAGTCAGGAGGACGAGAGCGGAAGATTCAAAGTTCAAGAAACAAACACGTCGAACCAGATGAACAACGCACCACCTCCATATCCAATCTCCACGTCCATGTGCCACTCTTTAAGCAGCCACTCCGGAACGTAGCATCGGTTTCTATTCCGGGGGCACCAGTTTCTCAGGGCGTTTGATCCCACATACATCTCAGGCGAGAGCTTTAGCCGTTTCGCCATCATTTCAAATTCGGTCGGACCATCAGGAATGGGCGCCGGGGGTTGACCCCAGTTCGGGTTTCCGCGTGGGCGATGAGAAGTGGCTCTACGAATTTGGCTGCATGATACTCCTTCCAAGCGTCATTCTCCAGGTCAAGGGTGATACGGGGCTTGATCGTCATTGTTTCCATCCTCGTGACCATTGCCCCTGCTCTATAATTCAGTTGACAGTAAGCATTCTCCGGTGCTGAAATTTCTTCGATTACACAGGCGACGCCTCTGTCTGTGAGGCCCTTCCGATTGCCCGGACGACCATTCAGTCCTGCGCGTCCACCGTGTGTTGCGCCAGAAGTTTTCCAATGAAATAACCGTCTGAGAGCAGAGTACGGGAGTCTTTATGAGCACGCAAACCTTCGCCAGCGTTCATCCAACAACCCATCCCGGCTTCCAAATGACGAACCGACGTGCAGTACGCAGACTCTCCCTTGTACTCACAATTCTTAGTCTCTCACTCTCGTCCGTTGCCGCGGTCACGGTGAGGATCTCCCCACGGCGCGCACCACTCACTCTCAAACAGAAGCAGCAATTCACGGCTACGGTTTCAGGCACCACGAATACAGGAATCACGTGGCTGGTCGATGGTACGGTTGGCGGAAGCTCGACCGTGGGAACCATCTCCACCTCGGGCTTATACACGCCACCCGCGACCGCCGGGACACACACTGTCAAGGCACGTAGCAACGCTAACACCAGCGTGAGCGCGGCAGCCACCGTTTGGGTGACAAACTATTCCGGCATGATGACCTACCATGGAGACGGGTTTCGCAGCGGCCTCAACGGGCAGGAGCGGGCACTCGCGCCTTCGCGCGTAAGCACGACGACATTCCAAAAGCTCTTCACGCGCTCGGTGGACGGACAGATCTATGCGCAACCGCTTTACGTGGCTAATCTCCTCATCGGGACCTCGTACCAGAATGTCGTCTATGTCGCCACCGAGCATGACAGTGTTTACGCATTCAACGCGGACGGTAAAACTACGTCGCCGATCTGGAAACGGAATTTTCTTGGCACCAACATCACCACCGTGCCGAGGACAAGCATTAATCTGATCTCAGTTGAGATCGGGATCACCGGCACCCCAGTTATCGACCCATCGAGCAAGACTCTCTATGTCGTCGCGACCACGGTTGAAAGCGGAGTGCAGAAGCACAAGCTGCACGCATTAAGCCTGACAACGGGAGCGGAAAAGTACGGTGGCCCAGTGACCATCTCTGGAAGCTACGGAGGCATTACCTTCGCACCAGCCCGGCATCTGCAACGGCCGGCGCTCTTACTGGTAAATGGGAACGTAATCATCTGCTTTGGTTCGCATGGCGACTCGCTGCCATACCAAGGCTGGGTCTTCGCCTACGGCGCTAGTGGCGGTACGTTGCACCGCACGGGCGTATTCAGCACCGCACCCAGCAGCAATGGTGCGGCGGCCATCTGGAATAGCGGAGGCGGTCCCGCGGCAGACACGAATGGCAACATTTTCGTAGTGACCGGAAATGGCGATTTCGACCTACCTACGGGAGGAATGAGCGGCGGCGATTCATTCCTCAAGTTGACGCTATCGAACGGCGCCTTCAACATGCTCGATTTCTATACACCAAGCAATGAATCCACTCTGAATGCACAAGACCAGGACCTCGGTTCCGGTGGACCGATGATCGCACCAACGCAGAACGCCGCCACTGCCCCGAACTTGATTCTGTGCGGAGGAAAAGACGGAATCATCTACGTCGTGAATCGCTCCAACATGGGTCACTACAATGCAACCATGGACCCAGCCGTGCAGAAGCTAGCGATCGGCCAGCCGACGCCAATCAACGGCAACTGGTTCACTCCTGCGAACTGGAACGGCTACGTCTATTTCGGTGGGACGAATGAATCGTTGATGGCGTTCAAATTCACGAATGGGCTCCTACCGACTTCGTCGTCCTCGCAAACCGCAAACACCTTCGGATATCCCGGCGCGAGTGCAACGGTTTCGGCCAGCGGCACGTCGAATGGGATCGTTTGGGCACTGGATAACACGATGTTCGTTGGCGGCGCTCGAGGCGGAGTCGCGAACGCAGCAGGCCCGGCGATCCTACATGCGTATCGCGCGGACAATCTCAGTGTGGAACTCTACAACAGCAGTCAGGCTGGCACCCGCGACACCGCGGGCACAGCAATCAAATTCACCATTCCAACTGTGGCCAACGGACATGTGTACGTTGGCGGCGCAAAACAATTGACCGTGTACGGAATCTCCCCGTAAATGGCATTGTAGTTGAGGCCGCGTCTGGGAAGGACACCCGCTGAATGCGATTTGTCGTATGGTGTGTGTGGAGATACGAGACTTATGGAATCACCAACCGAACCTCCGTGGCTGGGCATTCCAGCAAGGAGATCGCTGATTCCCTTCAGACAGACTGGCGACTGCTCTTTGGCGTGTGTCGCAAAGCACCGAAACGTTCTTTGGTCCCGACCGCTCCAGTTCCTCATCCGATGCCGTCGTCATCATGGTACTAATATTGGTGTATGCTGCCGTAAATCCAAGCCATCAGGTCAGTCCGAACATTCCGCCAAATTACGCAGCAGCGCCTCATTGAGTTCGCCGCAGGGCTGAATGAGTGATGTGGGTTCACCAACAGACATTCCATCCGGATGCGGCGGTCGGTGCCTACCCGGCCTTTTGACAGCGGCGTTCTCCGCTGATGGCTTCCAGGAGAGGAAAGCATCGGCTTTGTCAGTGCTAAAAATGACTTTGTCGAAATCGTCCGAGGGGCCTTGCAGGCCGCCGGCGACGATACCCACGATGCGGCCTTCAGGGCAAGACTCACGGAAGGACTGGATGAGAGTTTTTTTCCAATTTTCCGGAACGGAATAACAGACTAAGAGGACTCCGCAGCGCCGGTGCTTTATGAGGGCTTGAGCCAGCGGCATACTGCTGGTAGTTGAGACCTCAAACCCACCTAATTCCAATACCGCCTGTCTTAGCGCTAGAAGATTGGAATCGGTTCCAATCGAAACAACTCGCAAGCCCTGAGATCTCTGGGTCATATAGCGCTTTTTGGCCTCTCGTACTAAACCGGCCACTTATCGGAGCCAACCGTCTAATAGATGTGAAAGCGCGGGGCAGGCACCGACAATCTCTCCCAGGGGACTGCCGTTCGTCAGCTCACATCCCCGCGCTTCGACGAAGACGCGCTCGTGTCGATGGCAGCAGGCAGAAACCATTTGCTACAGGCTCATGTCTACGCGCTCGACTCAACTTTGGAAGGCATTTGCTGGAACGCGGTTGCGTTTAAGGCGAGTGTGGATCAGGGTACATGACCTCGGTCAATCTCCCGAGGTCAACTGGGTGATTCTCCGCAGTTTGTCTCGTGATTTGCCTTGGGAGAGACAGCCCGGCCGACCTCGAAATCATCTTTGTTGCGGGAGAGTGAGAAAACTATGCCGGACGATCTCAGAGACATACTCGAGAAGCTGATCGAAACCTGCCGTGATGGCGAAACCGGGTACCTACATGCGGCAAGCGTGGTTCGCGATTCGGAACTGAAAGACTATTTTCAGCAGCAAAGCCTGGAACGCGCTCGCTTCCGGGTGGAACTCACAGAAGCGGTAAAGAAGCTTGGAGAGTCTAACCCCGACACGAGCGGGAGCAGTGCGGCTGTGCTTCACAGAGCCTGGTTTGAACTCAAAGATGATCTTGGAGGAGGAGATCACACCTTGCTCGAAAGTGTTGAACAGGGAGAAGACAGCGCAAAGCACAGTTATGAAAGTGTGTTGGGGAAAAACCTCCCGCTGGGAATTGAAGAGTTGGTGCGCACTCAGTATGCCAGTGTAAAGGCTGCCCATGACCGGGTCCGCAGTTGGCGAGATGGGAAAGCGGCCTGATCAGTTATCGTCGTACCGTCCCAGGTCAACAGGAAGTCGAGCGGGCGTTGGCATTGAGTGATATGGAGATGTACTGGCGGCGTCTTATTTAGAAAAGGCGGGATCATGCGAGGGAAGATTTTGACCCTCGCTCGGAAGCTTTGCGAAACCGAGGATATTGAAGAAGCGCGGAACATTGCGGGTGAACTGCAGCGAGCGATTCGACAACATTTCGAAGACTTAGGAACGACGCTCTACTCGCGCAGGATGGGCGCTCGCGGCGAGGTGCACGCGACTAACGTCGTTGAAATGCCACAGAAGACAAAAATCTGACGGCGCACCGCGGTTTTTCGGCTTAGGCGTCCAATAGTCAGCTTCGCACTCGACCGTGATCGGCTGACCACGTCGGTTCCGAAAGACCAGATTTCCAGAATTCCTGAGAGCGTGCCCGACAGATTCTTCGGACATGCTGCAATGAAAAGTTTTGCTGATTGATTGCTCATCGCCTCCGGCACTTTCAGTTCGATCAACCGCAGGCGATTACCTCGATGTTTATTCCACCCCCAAGCACTGTTGCATAGGTCGCCCCGCTCCTGTTTACTAGTTGTATCGTGTTACGAATACAGAACACGAACTCTTTGGGGCAAAGTTCCAGTCGAGTTGAAAGGGAGTAATTGATGGTCGCAGGATGGGAAAATTTGCGCATCCTCCGGGAAAAGCTGGGGCTCACGATGCGGGATGTTGAAAGTGCCAGCGAGCGCATAGCAAAGCGGCGAGAAAATGAAGAATACTTGATTCCGATCAGCCGCTTGTCGGACTTCGAAACCAAGGGTGTCATTCCCAGCATTTATCGGCTCTACTCGCTGGCTGCCATTTACCGATGCAATCTCGCGACGATCGTCTCGTTCTACGGAGTAGATATAGAAGTATCATTGGGTGATCTGGAAACCGCAGCCCCTACGCAATCGCACCTCACCGATGCGTTGACCAAACCTCAAACTGTTCGGATGCCAGTGCAACTAGATCCCGCCTTCGATCCGAAAAGGACCTTGAACTTGGGGAGAATGGTCGAGAGGTGGGGTGCGGTTCCATTTATCTATTTAGAACGGCTTTCAAAACTGGAGTTCACCTACGGCTACGTTGGCACTGAGGATGTGACCATGTACCCAATTTTGCCGCCCGGCACTTTCATTCAAGTAGATGAATCGCGGAATAGGGTCAAGAAAGGCGGATGGCGATCGGAGTACGAAAGGCCAATTTACTTCGTTGAAACGCGAGAAGGCCATACCTGTTGCTGGTGCACAGTGGGTCAGGAGGAAATCATTTTGCAGTCTCACCCTCTCTCTCCCGGGCCTCTCAAAGTTTTCCCCAATTCAGAGGTTGAAATTGTTGGTCAGGTAGTCGGGGTTGCAATGAGACTGGGCGAGTCCTACGAATCAAACGCCGACACTTCAACCATCCGAAAGGCTGCGCACATCTGATCCCGGTGCCCCAAGAAGAGCTGATGCAGGTGAGGGTTCAGCCCCTGAGCGCAGGTTGAACTGGGGCTTTCGAAACGTGTTGGGGGACCCCATACAAGCCGAGAAGTTCCGTGATTTCGCAACGGTAGATGCTGGCCAGTGTATAGAGCCTATGAATGCTCGGGACAACACTTCTGGTTTCAAAATCGTGCAGTCGGCTTGCTGGTATGAGGAACTCTGAATTCCGGAGTCTTTTAGATATCGCGAAGCTCGCCTGTTGAACGTCGCGCATGGTCAAACGGAGTACTAAACGCAGAGCCCGTAGGCGCTCGCCGCGTCCACTTCGCCGTTTTGGAGCCAAACTACGTACCTGATGGACTCGTCTCATGGCCAAGCGCCCCCCAGAGCCTAAACCAATCGAGGATCCACCCCTTCCACGGGACACACGTCCATCGCGGAGGAAGGAAAACGCCTTCCATCGTCCCCTCGATTTTTGGTAATTGTCGCTTAGTTTTTCCCGAGATGCCATAGAAAAAATTGTGACTATACCGGTTTGGTTAACCACCGATGCCGGTCTCGGGGTCTACAGCCCACAGAAGAGAACGGGGAGCGGGAGGGCTACACCAGCGGGCCTGGTAAGAGAGATGAATCGCCCAATGCTCGATATCTGGGATGCGTGTATGGGGGAATGTCGTCCACGCGCGGATGGCAAAGAGAATTAAAAACGCTCTGATCAGCATAGGAGGCACAAGGATGCAGCACCGAGGGGTCGAGCTGCCCTCCTAGTGCCTCAGACGATCATGTCAAAGACTCTCGCACAAAAGGCTGTGAGATTTGTTTACTCTTTGCATTTTGTTACGAAAATGGAACAAGATGTTAATCTCAGCAGTCGACGATGTGCTTTCGCCGATTTCATTTCACGATCAGATTCACCCGCGCTGTGGTGCTTATTCTAGTGGAACTGCCCGTAACAGTGATCGTGTAAGTCCCTCGAGGTGTAGCGGACGATCCCGTTCCGGGCGAGTTTGCGCCACCACATGCGATTATCTGGACCAGAAGGAACACCGTAAGTAACCCTGGAGCTACCGTCCTTCGTTTTCTTCGCGGAAGAAAGCAAAGTCCAAGGCTGATAAAACCGGCCAATGCCGTACCCCTGAAGTACAGGCCTTCTCCATTTCGCGCCCAGACAGTTCCTCCCGGCTTTTTTGAATTGATGCTGGCGGAGATTCCGTTAGTGGTGATCGTTAACGCTGCTGTTGCAGTGCTGTTTGCATTGAGCGCCAGGGAGGACGGAGAAATTGAGCAGCGCGCACCAGGAGGCAGAGCACCGCATGATAATGCTACGGTTTGGTTGAACCCATTCTGCGGTACCAAAATGATCGAGAACGTCGCTGCCTCCCCAGCGGCGACGGTCAGACTACCTGGCGACCCGTTGAGCGAAAAACCTTGACTTCCACCTGGCGGACCAACGGTAACGGTTGTCGAACCGCAAACGGTACCAGCACATGCGGTCAAAATCGCGGTTCCCGGCGCCATTCCCAAAACCACGCCGCTGTTTGTGGAATCGTTCGTTATTCCACTGTTGCTCCCAGAGTCGTTGGTCACGGTCGCAACTGTGCTGTCCGAGGAACTCCAAATCACCGAGGCCAGCCGCTTGGTGCTGTTATCGCTCCACGTTCCGACTGCTGCGAGTGCTTGTACGTCTCCAACCGATAAGGACGGACTTGCCGGACTGATGCTGATGGAAACCAGATTCGTGGGAGTAAAGGTGGCGGGCCGATAAATCTCGGCGCTGGTTAGACCGGGGTTTGCATCAGTAAAGCCTCCGGCAATTAAGACCATTCCATTCGGAATCAAGGTTGCGGTGTGTACCTGGCGAGCCGTGCTTAGGTTTCCGGTTACGATAAATGAGCCGGATGTCGGATCGTAAACTTCAGCACTAGCCGACATGTCTACCTCTGTGTTGACGCAGTTCGCGGAATCGCAAGCAAAGCCGCCCTCGACCAGCACCATTCCATTTGTCAACAAGGTCGCAGCATGATCCCCTCGGGGCGTGCTCAGGTTGCCCGTTGCTATGAATCTGCCAAGCGAAGGGCTGTAGATCTCTGCAGTAGGCAGTATATTGTCGCCGCTATCTACGCCTCCGATCATCAGAACATCGCCCCCGTTCAGCAAGGTAGCAGTATGCCGAGCGCGCGGCTGACTCATGCCGCCCGCAGGCTTAAAAGATGCTGCCACTGGATCGTAGATTTCGGCGGTGGATATGATGCCATTTGAATTTCCACCGCCGGCGATCAAAACTGTGCCGTCCATTAGAGCCGTTGCGGTGGCAAACCCTCGAGCGGTATTTAAGTTTCCGGTCAGAGCAAACGTGCCAGCGGAGGGAACGTAAATCTCTGCGCTCGATAGCGTGTTTTGATACGAAGTGTCGAATCCGCCCGCGATAAGAACAGTGCCGTCACTCAATCGGGTGGCAGTCGCATCTCCGCGAGCGACGTTCAGGCTTCCAGTTAGGCGGAACATACCGGCGGCTGGATCGTAGATTTCGGCACTCGCCAATGCATTAAAGCTCGCATCGTACCCTCCAGTGACCAGCACTGTGCCATCGTCGAGCAACGTAATGCCGAAGTTCCTGCGAGGCACATTGAGGCTGCCGGTAGTAGAGAAAGAGCCATTCATCGGATCATAAAGCTCACAACTGGCTAACGCCTTCTCCTGGAAATCGTATCCACCGGCTATGAGCACCATTCCATTTTTCAAGGCTATTGCGCGATGTCCGTTTCTCCCTGTGTTCAAGCTACCTGTTGGAGTGAAAGTTTGAGCGATAATCAAGCAAGAAAATACCAGCGGTGCAACGAAGGTGAGCAGCGCTTTACTCAGGCATTTATTCCTGCGGAGCGGTGTCATTCTCAGATGAACTAGTACCTGCGTTCGCGTCAAGATGCAATACTCCCAGCACCACTGTTGCATTACTTGAGGACACGACTGTTTACTACTTTTGTTTTGTTACGAAAACGGAACAGGTGCCGAATTGGGCCAGCGCGAAGCGAAATTCAAGATAGAGTAACATCAGTATCCGGCGTGCGGATCGACGGCCCGAATAGAGGAGTCTCGCTGTGAACAATGCTCTTCGAGCTCTGATGGTGACATCTGACTCCTGGTTGACATCGCATTTTGCGGAAATTGCGAGAGAGGTGGGTGTCGAAGCCCATATAAGCTCAGGAAATGCTGGGATTCCAGAGGAATTGAGCAGCGGGAAGTTCGAAGGACTGCTGCTCGACATTGATGTTGTCCCGCAAGCGATGGCGGTTCTTACTGCCGTCCGCAAGAGCCGCTCCAACGAAAATGCTGTGGTATTTGCAGTGGCAACAGATACGCTGCAGAGGCATGCTGCCATCGAGAACGGTGCGACTATTCTATTGGAGCGGCCGCTGGACGGCCAAAAGTTAAGGCGAGCACTCTACGCAAGCTATGATCAGATGGCCCGAGAGCGAAGGCGATACTTTCGTTGCGCCGTTCAGGCGCCCGTTCTCCTGACCCGGCCGAATTCGCAGGCTGATTTCAGGTGCACCAGCATCAACATCAGCAGCAGCGGCATTGCTGTCAACACTCCATCCGTGTTCACCCCCGGCGAGGAGTTGCAGCTTATTATCTTCTTACGTGATGCCGAATTATCTGTGCGCGCCATGGCGACGGTGGTTTGGGACGACCGCCATGGAAAAACCGGACTCAGTTTTAGGTGCTGTACTCCGCAACATCAAAGTGATCTGGAGGGTTGGCTGGATTCGCAACTCCCGCTCGTTGTCGGTGCAGATCCACCACAAAAGGGTATTTCAGTGGGAATGCACAACCTTTAGGCTCTTTTAACCAGGAAAGTTTTGAATTAAGAACACACGATCGCGGGATCACCGCTAGCCAAGAGGCCAAATGCCGCTTGTGCGTCAACCGGCGGCGAGTAAAAGTATCCCTGAGCCATCTCACAGCCGAGGTTCTTCAGTTCTCCGATCTGATCTTTCGTTTCGGTGCCTTCCGCAACCACTTTCAGGCCCACGCTGTGCGCAATCATGATGATGAGTCGGACTATCTCACGACTCTCGTGATCCTGGCTCATATTGACGATGAAACTCCGATCAATCTTGAGAGTATCCACGGGAAATCGCGGCAGACGGCTTAAAGAGGAGTATCCTGTCCCAAAATCGTCAATGCTGAGGCGAACACCGAGGGCCTTGAGGTCCGTGAGTATTGAGAGCCCTCGATCTGCATCGCCCATGGCAACTGTTTCCATGATCTCGAAATTTAGGGCACTCGGGCGGATGCCCGTCTCATGCAACACTGTGGCGATCTCATCCGGCAGTTCTGGTTGATTGAATTGCCTTGGAGCAAGATTCACGCTCATGGTCAGGGGAGGATCACATTGAAACTGTGATTGCCATTTCCCCAGTTGGTCACAGGCTTCGCGCAAAAGAGCGCGGTTCAAGGGAAGAATCAAGCCGGTCTCGTCCGCAACAGGAATGAACTCCGCAGGGGGCACCAAACCTTCGGGCGTACGCCATCGGCTCAGCGCTTCGAAACCCATGATCCGACCGGTATCGAGTGAAATGATCGGCTGATAGTAGACCAACAACTCACCGTTTTCGAGGCCTCGACGAAGATCAGTTTCGAGCCTTAGGCGCTGCAACGCAGTCGAATGCATGGCGGGATCGAAAACTTCGCAACGGGCTTTTCCTGCTTGCTTCGCGCGGTACATTGCAATCTCAGCGTCACGGAGAAGTTCCTCGGCGCCGGAATAAGAGCTGCCGCTCAAAGCGATGCCGATGCTTGCCGCTATAACGATCTGCTGGCCTTTTATGTCGAACGGGGTCGCCAATTTGGCTTGAATGCGTTGCGCAACACGGATGGCGTCGCTGGGATTGAAAACATCCTCGAGAAGAACTGTGAATTCGTCGCCGCCCAGGCGGGCTACGCCATTTTGGCTGGGCTGTGAATCGGGAGCCGCAGAGCGCGCCAGTGTATCTGTGTCGCGAAAATTCGCAGTCAGGCGCTTCGCGATTTGAATCAGCAGTTCGTCTCCTGCCGAGTGCCCCAGACTATCGTTCAGCACTTTGAATCCGTCGATATCAATGAACAGCACCGCGAACTTGTAGTCTGAATGTCGAAGGGAGCGCATCAACGCATGTTGTAGCCGGTCAGCAAACAAAATTCGGTTGGGAAGATCGGTTAGGCCGTCATAGAATGCGCTGTGCTCGAGTGCCTCCTCGGCACGCTTGCGGTCCGTGATGTCACGATTCACAATGACGAGGCCGTGTATTTGCTGATCCGCATTGCGGATCGGACTGGCGGTAGATTCTAGAATGCGCCACGAACCGTCCTTGTGGCGGATCTTATAGTCCAGCCTCTGTCCCTGCCCCGTTGTTCGCGCTTTTCGCGCCGCTTGTTCTACGCGGTCCCGATCTGAAGGATGAATCTGATCAAAGGAGGAGCCGCTGTTCAATTCCTCTGGCAAATACCCAAGCACTCGGGTATAAGCAGGGCTGTTGTACAGTCGATTTCCGTCGTTATCGACAACGGCAATCATGTCGGCAGCATTTTCGGTGATCAACTGAAACAGCTGGTCACGTTCAGCGAGCCGGCGGCGAACGCGCTGCAGTTGGAGGTGTTGGTAAATCGTATAGATGTCAAACAAAATAACGAACGCGGCAAGACCACGTACCCACTCCTTCGGATCAGCCCAGTAGGACGAGGCGTCTTCGGGGTGGTTTCCATAGAAGCTCAGAAAAACTATCCCGGCGGTCAGCGCGAGTGTGACAGTTACGGCAAATCCCAGGAGCCACCATGCCCGCCCCTCTAGCTGGCGAGGCCGGAGCAAGGGCTGGCTTTGCCCTTTGCTCGAGGAAACGAATTGAACGAGATGCAATCTCATTAGAAAAATTAGATTGTGCAGCCTGGAGGGGAGCCAGACCAAGTTACACAGGGATGGTGAGCTTTCGTGTTCCGTTTTCGTGACAGACGCTAGTCTTCGCCGTTAACGCCCGCGAAAATCCCCGAGTTTTCCGCGACAGCTTCTGAACGACCTACTTGCGCGGTTGAGTGCGCTTCTGCAAATGCAATCCGGTTTCGACCGTGGGCCTTAGCAGCATAGAGAGCTGCGTCGGCTTCGCGGAGCAGTTGCGCAAACTCCGTCGTTTTTCGACCCTCGAGCCCCGCTATGCCGAAGCTTGCGGTGACCCGAATGGTTGCTCCATCCATTGTGAACGCGTGCGCTTCAAGTTCTTGACGCACTCGCTCGATGGCGATCAGGGCACCGGCCCGGTCGCTGTGGCCAATCACCGCCACAAACTCCTCACCTCCAAGACGGCCGCACATGTTCGAGGCTCGGGTATTTGCCTTCAGAATTGCTGCAAATTCTTTAAGCACTCGATCTCCAGTCTCGTGGCCGTGAGTATCATTGATTTTCTTAAAACGATCTAGATCAGCCATGACAACCCATAGAGGGAAGCCGTACCGATCTGCTGCGCTCAATTCTCGCGCCACCCAGTGTTCTACTCCGCGACGATTCGGCAGTCCGGTAAGAGCATCCGTCAGAGCCAATTCTTCAAGCATCTTGTTTTTGGCCTGGACCTCACGGTGCAGTTCCGCTATTCTCCGGCCAACTCTAATCCGGGCCAACAACTCTCGTGGGTCGAATGGCTTGGTCAAATAGTCATCAGCGCCGGCGTCCAGTCCGCACACGATTTGCTCTTTATGCTTGTTGCTGGTGAGCAGAATAATATAGGTGTACGGGTGTTTGGCGCCGCGTATTTTCTGGCAAAGTTCAAGCCCCGTGAAGTCAGGCATCTCCCAATCTGTGATCACGACGGCAGGCTCGTCGGCGGTCACAAAATCGATGGCTTCCCGGCCGTTTTTTGCAAACAGGAGCGTGTAGTCTTCACGCGCAAGAGCGTCTTCGACCAATCTCCTGAAGAATGGTGAGTCATCAGCGACCACGATTTTAAGTTTGTCGGTAGGTGAGTGCATCTGCTGTCTCAAGTGACCCACATTCATAGTGTGATTAGGGGCTTTTTGACCTGTGTTTTGGCTTTTACCCAGTCGCGTAGGATCTCCCGATCGACAGGCGGTATGTTCAGGAAATCACATCCAGCCGTCCCATACGCTCTGGTCCAAATGACGCGTGCTTGAATGTGGATAGGCAACGGAGTTTTTGGCAGGCGCAGGCTGAAAGAAAGCTCGTCTCCGACAGTAAGCGGTTCCCTGCTACTGATACCAATCCCGCCCTCGCCAATGTCGGTGACGGTTACAGAGAAGTTTCGAGTGCCATTGCTGGCGCTCAGCTGTTTCATTACCGCATATCGCGCTTTCAGACGATAGTCCAGCAACATTCTTCGGTAAGCGGATTTCAGCGACTCTGTTGCTGACCCATTTGTTACGGGCTTCCGCAGAACGAAGTGGGCGCCAGGAATGGGTCGAGAATCGGCCGAAATCCCGAGAATGGTGGGTTTCCTTCTATGGGGTGAATTCCATAGTGTGTGCAGTAGCACTGAGGAAGCATCTCCGTCCCAGTCGATCGCCACAAGATCAGGGTTGTGGTCTGGAACAATTTGGCAAGCCTTGGAGGCGGTTGCGCAATTCTCGACTATGATTGAGAAGTTCTGAAGAACCTCCTTCATCGTCGAGCACAATCCGCCATCGTGTGAAACCAGCAAGCACTCGAAAGCCATTTCGGGTGTCATGTAAGCAATTCCTAAAGGCAACTCTGTATTGAACTGAATGTAGACTGACGTCCCAGCTTCATCTTGAATTACCGGCTTCAATTATTGCCATGACGACGGTCACGTCGCGCATAACGAAGGTCCAGTCTTGCTGGAGAAATAGTTTGTTACGAAAACGGAACAAAATCAAAGTAGTAAACAACTAACCACAAATCCATGTTGAAATCTAGCAAATCACTTCTGCTTTTGGAGTTGTAGTCATGCTATCCACTAAACAGGCAAGCGTTCCGAACACCTACGAAACGCCGTCCCTCAGGAAATTGGAATCGGAAGACGCCAAGCAGTTTCTCCTCCATCACGCCGAGCTGGGCGACCCGGACGCAAAGGAATTGTTGGCTCTGGTTTTGCCGGGTAACGGCTACTCGGGAGCCTAGAGTTTTCGAGGGGCTCTAAGGAGCCGCCGTTTCAGCTAATGAGTTCGTGGCCCAGAGAACACAAATTTTCTCGTTAGCCTCTTCGAATAGCGGCGGCTCCCCGAGTTTGGATCCGTGTGTATCGCTTCCGTCGGTACGACGCCGATCTAGTTTGAGCTATCGGTGCTCGGCATATTGCGGCGTTCTCAGTTGATTCTGAAGAAGGAGCTATGAAGAATGCGGAGTCTTGGGCGTGTTCGCTTTCTCGGGATCCTCTTTTGGCTGCTGCTTTTTGTTTTTGCTTTGGGAGTGCAATTAAGCTCGCAGGAACCCAAGCTCGGGCCATCTTCGCAATTTGTGGCACCCGCGATCGTCACTGCGGATTCCGGAGTCAAGCCCAGTGGTGCCGGAAAAAATTGGAGCGACTGGTATCAATTGGGAGCTGGCAAGGCGCCAAACGGGTATACCGTGACAAAAGCGGAGTTCTGGCTCACTAGAGATCGTAAATGTGGCAAGTTTGCTGAATGCCGAGAAGTACAAAGGAGTGACCAGCGGGTGCTCTGGGAGTTTCGTTTGCAAGGAAATGACAGGGACGGTGCGGCGAAGGTCGTGACTTCGGAGGCCCATATCCGAGTCACCTACCGGCATCGTTAGTTTCTGGCTGGCGTGACAACTGTTAAGCTAGCACCCTGCGCTCTATGCTGCTCGCGCCTGAAAGAGAAACACCCCATGCAAGAAAAAGAGTGTATGTGCACCGCCGTGTTCTGCGGGCATGCATTAGGTGAAAGATGTCCCCACCCGGTTCTTATCGCCCTGAAGATTAGAATAACGGCTGACGCGTCCAATGCAGACTTTGGTCCCGAGATAGAAATTGGAATATGCAGGACGTGCTGGCTCAATTTACAAAGGTATTTGCCAAATTTATTTCCGTCAGCGACGACTTGGGAGAAGGCCGGCTGACTCGCAGGGGAGGTCCGCACTAACTCGCTTAGCTGCTAAGAAAATGCTTTGTGCGGATCGCCAGGTTCCTGATCTGGTAAGGCCAACGTGGGGAGGTATTGAAGGCCCCGTTGCAATCGACAGTCACTTGGACTGAGTTCCTCCACCGCCCCGCCAGCGCTGTTTTTACGTGCCAGGGGCGCTTCCACAAATACGGAAGCAATCCGGAAAGGGCGGCCCTATTCGGAGGCCAAGGATATCCCCATTCGCGCAAGACTGCAGTCAGCAACCATTTGGGGGGGCTCGCGATAAGTTCAGGGGAGGCTCCCTCTGGAACTCTCGCACCAAGTACGTCGCGCGCGAGTGCGATTGTGCTCCCAATCCAGCGTGCCCACTTGGAGTTTGTTCCAAAGCAGAAATCCCAGTTAAGCGCCTTCTGTGATTCCAACAGAACAGCAATATCGCACAGCCAAATGGGCCTCCACCCTCCGTGCTTCAGGAAGTGAAGACAGAGAATGCGCAATTGATCCTCGCGCCGTGGAACCTTTATTAAAGTCGTGCCCAATCTAGCCGTTTCGCAAGATGCGTAGAATTCTCCAAAACAGCGCTCCTTAAATCGGTGCAGCTGATCGTGCTCCAGGTCAATAGTCTGAACTATCCGCACTTCCCGCAAGATCTCATTCGCTGATTTCCTGTGTTCAGGATCCACCCAAAGGTCGAGATCGCCGCTGGGCCGCAGTCCGCTTTCTGGATAGAGTCGCCCTATTGACCAGCCCTTGAGTAGAATGCATCGGACATTGCAAGCATTAAACGCTTGAACCAGACATTGCAGTTCTGCTTCGTGCACGGCCGCACGAGCAGCAGAAGCTACATACGCGTTGTAATAGAAGCTCGCGACCGATTCCGACAATTCAGATTTCTGCTGACGTACGCAAAACCAGGCCAACGCTGCCGCGCCTCCTTTCGATAGCAGAGGAGCAAGCTTCTCGAGCACCGCGTTTGAAACTTTAGAACCCGGCGGACGCCAGGCACCGGCCAGAAGTGACGCCACTTGCTCGGACTCTGTGATTGCCTCTTTCGCCAATAGACGACCAATCGTCATCTGGTTGAACTTACAATTTCACGCACGCGCCGCCAACACAACCCAGCGTGATGATTCCTCCGGGGCAACACGGATGGGTCGGAGAACAGGCTTGGCCAAGCTGTGCGCACGATGCAGCTTCCGCCGCCGGCGGTATCACCACAGAGGTTATGGCGATAGGGAGAAACGCTGCCGCGACCAACCCTGCGCGGCGCATCAGCTCGCGTCGTTGTAGACAGATGTTTTCAGCTTGAAATTCCTCTAACAGCCCGCCATCCGCCATTCGTATTAGACACTCGAATACTACCTCTTTCTGAACATCAGGCCTTCGAATATGCACGACTTCAGCGATCTCTAGGGTTGTTCTTTGCGTCTCGCAGGCACGCCAGATTTCAGCCGCTATTTCATTAAGGCAATGGGCTGTGTTCGATTCACACTCAAAAAGAAGTAACTCATTTTCAAGCCTCTTCGCGATAAGTTTCTTTTGCTGAAACCGCAGCGAATCAAGACCCTCCATCTCGTGATCTTTCAACGGAGCCCCCCTCGATCCAGAATTCGTTGTATTTCAATCAAGGCCTCTTCACTCTCGCCGCGATGCCCCTTGCAGACTTCAGCGTTCAGAACTGCTCGCCGGAGTACCTCAATCGCAAAAGCAGGATGTTTTCGCGCAGACGGAGTGTTCTCGAGCAAGCTGAGGACGCCTTGCCCCCGAGAAATCGATTGCGCATTCCAAGATGCCCCCTCAGCGTATACGGTGGCAAAGACAAACGAAATTGGGCGCGGTTGTGCGGGCGCAGATCCTAACTCTTCAGGAAAGACTCTTATCGCTGTGCCGTTCAGCCCGCGAACGGACAATGGACGAGGATAGGGATGTAGACAACCACCCGTATCGATGCTGATGAAGTCGTCGGAATAGTAAGCCGCTCCACGTTTAAGGAATTCGGCCACCAAAGTCGTCTTTCCCGTGCGGCTTCGCCCCGGTACTACGATGGCACGGTCATTCCATTGCACGGCGCCAGCGTGAACAAACAGGCGATGTTGAGTATTTGAAGCAATGTACAGGTCCAGATCCGATTCAAAAGCGTCAATCAGTTGCTCAATTCGCGCAGTTCTGCTCAGGATTCCGAGGTCGCCATAGAGAATGCACAGTTGTCGCACCTTGCCTCGGGCAGCAGTGGGAGTCACAACGGAGTAGAGGCGATCGACAACGGCGGTTTCCAACGGAATCCAACCATCCGGTATTCGCGAGATCAGAGAATCCAGAACCGCTGGATCGCGGGTCCGAATACCGATCTTCAAACCAAACACTTCCGCTGAAATGCCTGCCGCCCAGCCCAGGCGGTCCATTTTCGCCATTCAAGTGGACTGCCACCTGAGCATCGGAAGTTCAGGGCCTCTCGCAAAGTGTGGCATCTAACGA
>JBKPSP010000082.1:0-4477 GCA_046735175.1 Acidobacteriota bacterium | reverse complement strand
GCTTGGTGCCGGGAGGGGGAGTTGAACCCCCAAGGTGCTAAGCACCGGCGGATTTTGAGTCCGCTGCGTCTGCCAGTTCCGCCATCCCGGCTTGGGAAGGTTAGTGACAGGTTAGCACAGGGGTTGCGACGCGAAAATGCAGATGGCCTAGGCGTGTGCGCGACTATCCAGCTAGAGTTTTTACAAAAACGGAAGCTGCGACTCTTCTTAAAACGCTCCACGTGATGAGATGGTCTACGCGGGACGGTGTTCGCGGCTACAGTTCCGCGAACTGGATAAATCGCGTTCTACATCCGCGAAAGGCAAATCGGCGAATTTCGAACCCTGCCGCTCTATGCTGCTCTGCGCAGGGCTTCGTCGAGCGTGTTGCGATCCCAGTCGGTTGAGGCGATCACGGCCAGTTCATTCGCGGCCTGACCATAAAAGAAAGCCGACTCCGGCTCGTCTGCGAAGCCGTGAAGCACGGGCGCGAGGGCAGCGGTGGCGGCTTGTACGGCGTCCATGGTGCCGTGCAGTTTGAAGCTGATCGGCTTCCTGCCGTTTCCCTCGTAGTCTGTGAGCATTGACACGCCCGCTACCATGCCGGCATTAACAAATGCTGCAGTGGCGGCGGCTTTCCGTCCTCGGCTGGCGAAGAAGGCCCCAAGTACAGCGAAGTAGCCGGTGACCGCGACATCGAGCCAGCGGTGGAGACGAGGCGAGATGAACTTCGGCATGTCACGAAACATGTCGGGCACCGTGGATTCGGTGAAATTCACTCCGCTGATTTCGGACTTTACGCGGCGCGTGGCCGAGTTCAACCCCGCTTCGACTTGCTTGCCAATATCGCTGACACGCTCAGCGGCGTCGCTCAGGTTTACGCCTGCCGTTTTCTGGACGAAGTTTTGCGCTTGTTCGGACATGGTCATCACCTTTCGAGAATTTCAATAGTCGATCAGTTACCCGTTTTCTTCGACCCGCAAATTATCGGTCACCGAGAAGACGTTGGGAACGCTCTTGGCTTGCTGTTCGGCGATCTGCTTATCCATCTGGCGAGCGACTACACCTTCGAGGGTGACGTGCCCGTTTTTTACAATGATGTGGATTGGCGGAACCGCGCGCAGAGCATACGTGTTGAGGCTCGCATTTCCGTAGATGGCACGATAAGTCGCGATGCGGATCTGATCGTCCATAGGAGAGGTGGGTAGCACCTCGATCTGGTTATCTACACGTTCTACTCCCTCGATGCGTTTGATCGCATTCTCCGCATCGGACTTCAGGGTTGGACGTGCGACTTGACCAATCAGGGTCACCGATCCATCGGGGGCGACCCGATATTGCAGGTTGTCGAATACGCCGTAGTAGGGCAATAGTAGGAGTTCGTGCCGAACTTCTTTCGTGATTCGTTCAATCCCGGCTTGACCAATACCCTGTGACTGACCTGCGGGCATGGTGGCCGATTGGTTCTGGGCAAACGCACTCGGCAGAAGCGTGGCAGCAAAAAATACGACTGCAAACACAATTCGCATAAAGTCTCCTTGCCCGAATTACATCTTGAGTAGAACTGCCCTGGAGCGAACACGCAATCCGTATGGCGCGGTAGTTTTCACGGAAACGTGCTTTACAAGCGGAATAGTAGAGGGGCGGGAGAGTCGTGCGAACCGATAGAATCGCCACTTTCATGCAACCTTAGCTCTTGAGGCTCCAATCGAATTAATGAACCACGCTTGCCGAGCTAAACCTTTGAAAGTGAGTACGACATGTCGCTTCGCTTGGCACGATGGATCTTCTGCATTCTTCTTCTCTCCTCCCTTGGATTAGCCCAAACTCAGCGTTTCAATATCGGGGTTGGCGGTGGTTTCACCATGCCGACTGGTCGCGCCGGAGACAGCCTCAACACCGGATGGAATCTGAACGTACGAGGCGGGTACAACTTTTCACCGCAGTTCGCGGCCGATCTGGATTTCACCTATAACCACTCTGACCTTATCTGACCTTAATGATGCCGCACTGGCGAAATATAATGAACCTGGCGGCAGCGTCGGTACATGGTCGCTGACCTTTAACCCTGTGATTCACTTCGCAGGCAAATATACTCCCGTAAAACCATATGTCACAGCAGGATACGGCCTGTACTATCGCAACCTGCAGTTGACGCAGCCGAGTTCCGTCCAGACCCTGGTGTGCGATCCATTCTTCGGCTTCTGCTCTCCAGCGATAGTTGGTGTGAATGAAGTTGTGTTCTCCAATAGCACTTTGCGCACCGGCTTTAATGCCGGCGGAGGATTCGAATTCGGCAGCTATCGAAGTCTGAAGTTCTTTGCTGAAGCTCGATATCACCAGATGTTCACCGCGCACGGCAGGGATTACACTTACGTCCCCGTGACGTTCGGCGTGCGCTGGTAGATCGGGGGGTGTGAGACGAAATCTGGGGCGCCGGCATCCAATACTGACATCTGGATGCTGAGCCGATAAAATAGTGGTGTGCCAGTGCGTGATGTCCGACCAGCCAGGTTATAAGTCACTGTTTACAAAGAAATTGGCGGATTATGGGATTCCACTCGAGTCAAGTCAGACCCGGGGGAGCCTACCTTTCGGCCTGAGCGAACGGAGTATATAAAGGAAGCATGTCTTCCGGGGCGCCAATAGGCGATCGAGAGCGCGAGATTCTGACGGCGATTGTCGAGACCTTCATCTCTACGGGAGAGCCGGTTGGTTCGCGGATGCTTTCCCGGGCGAGTCGCGAGGGGTTGAGCCCGGCGACGATTCGGAACGTGATGGCGGACCTGGCGGACGCGGGATTTTTGGAGCAGCCGCATACATCGGCAGGCAGGGTCCCGAGCGCCTCGGCGTACCGATATTACGTTGAGCAGCTGAGCGGCAAGACGCAACTTGCGCCGACAGATGAAACTATCATTCAGGAATCGCTGCAGGGTGTCACCGACGTGCAGGAATTCATGGAGCGGACTTCGCACGTGCTGTCGCTGATATCGCGAAATGTGGGCGTTGCGGTAGCAGCTACCGGGCCGAAGAACGCGCTGGAGCATGTTTACTTCTCGCGTCTCGGAGATCAGAAGGTCCTCGCTGTGGTGGTCACGAAATCAGGCGTGGTTCGAGATCGTGTTCTTCGGTTAGATCTACCCCAGGCAGACCTGGATACGGCCGCGCGCTTCATCAACGACAACTTTCGCGGCTGGACGCTGAAAGACGTTCGCGCGGAGATAGCCAGACGCCTCGAACAGGAGCGCAGCGAGTATGACCGCCTGATGCAGTCGCTCGAGCAACTCTACAAACAAGGCGTGCTCTCAGGCGATGAAACAGCACAGGTGGTTTTCGTGGAGGGTACGGCGAATCTTGTCGCCGGGGAGCAGGACCGGCAGCGGCTACAGCAATTGCTGCAGGCGCTCGAGGAGAAACAGAAGCTGGTCGAGTTACTGGGCGCGTACCTGGATGCGAAGCAAGAGGCGGTCCGCGTGGTGATTGGGCTTGACGAGGCGCAGGCCTCGATGCGCAACCTGGTTTTGATTGGGACGCCGGCGCGCGTTGGCGGCGAAGTGATGGGTTCGCTTGCGGTCCTCGGACCTCCGAGGATGGATTATCAGCACACAATCACAGCGGTCTCGTATATCGCGAGGCTGTTTGACAGAGTTTTAAACGAATCTGAGTAAAGCTTATGAGCAAGAACGGGAAAACTGAAGTGGAAGAGCAACAGCAATTGGATACCGAACACGAGCTACCTCCGGCTCAGGAGCCTTCGGAAGTAGATAAGCTGCGCGCTGAGCGGGATTCGCTGCTCGACCGCCTTGCGCGTCTGCAGGCGGATTTCGAGAATGCACGCAAGCGGGCTGCGAAGGAGCAGCAGGAGTATCGCGACTATGCGCTTGCCGATGCGATCAAGGCGCTGATTCCGGTGATGGACAGCTTTGATCGGGCGCTGCAGACATCTCCGGAAAAATCTGAGTTCCACGCAGGGGTAGAGCTCATCCATAAACAATTGCAAGACGCGCTGGGGAAGATAGGCGTGCGGCAGATTTCGGCGAAGGGCGAGCAGTTCGATCCGCGCTTCCATGAAGCGATCGAGATGGTGGACACGGAAGATTTCGACGACCATCAGGTGATCGAACAGTTGCAGACTGGATACAAGCTCAAGGATCGATTGCTGAGGCCGGCAATGGTGAAGGTGGCGAGGAATACGAGACGGTGACGACTTCCTTTACGTTCTTAGCGGCATTTCTTTGCGAGCTTTGCGGTTAAACGCTTTAAACGCAAGGACGCTAAGGACTCGCCAAGGTCGCAAAGAACGCTGTGGGGATCTAAGCAAAATTGCCTAGTAACGTAAAACGCGATTATTACGAAGTTTTGGGTGTCCAGCGGGGCGCCAGCGATCAGGAGATCAAAAGCGCCTATCGCAAACTTGCGCTGCAATACCATCCTGACCGGAACCCGAATAATCCTGACGCGGAAGAGAAGTTCAAGGAATGCAGCGAGGCTTATGCGG
>JBKPSP010000081.1:0-10053 GCA_046735175.1 Acidobacteriota bacterium | reverse complement strand
CATCTGCGTACGATGTGACCAAGTTAATTGAAAAATCGTCGGACGGTAAAGCATCGATCGAGGTCTTTTTCACCTCGAAAGGCGGGAACCTTTACGCAATCCTGCCTCGGTGGTCGGGTCACAGCCTGGTTATAAAAAATACGAACTCCGCGAAGTCCGTTGACTTGCTTGGCTCCACGGCGCCATTGAAATTCAAAGCGTCAAGCAGCGGATTATCGATCCAGCTTCCGGACTTGCCTGAGGATCTCCGTCAGCAGCCGGCCTGGGAATTGAGGATAAGCGAGTGAAATAGCGAAGCGATAGAATTGCAGATTCTGCCAGAGCCTAACAGCGACCAGGTGCCCAATTCCGATTCAGCCCAAGGTCGGGAAGTCTCTCGGCAACCGAATCTTCTTAGTTTCGCGGGTCAAGACTTTCGGCACCCGCCCCGGCGAACACCGCTGTAGAGAGTCCCCTCAGAAATTTCCGACGGCTGCTGCGCATTTCGCTAAAGCTCGCCTTTCTTCATTTGCTGGGCTGCGTAGTCGCACGCTCGAGCGGTCAACGCCATGTAGGTCAATGACGGATTAACGCAGGATGATGAAGTCATCGCCCCACCATCGGTAATAAAGAGATTCTTTACGTCATGCGCTTGATTGTAAGAATTAAGAACGGAAGTCTTTGGGTCCCGGCCCATGCGGGCCGTTCCCATCTCGTGAACCGAAAAACCCGGTGGATCGTCATCGGTGAAGGGCTGAATGTCGCCCGCCCCGGCAGCGGCCAACATCTCTGCTGCGGCGATTGACATATCCTTTCGTATCGCAAGTTCGTTTTCACCCCAGGCACAATGGATCTTCAGCGTCGGAACTCCCCACGCGTCTACTTTTTGTTTGTCGAGCTCCACATAATTATCGTGATTCGGAAGGCATTCCCCGTAACCTTGAAAGCTAAACCTCCATTGCCCAGGCTGCCTCATCAATTTCTTAAATTCTGCGCCGAATTCAGTCTGTGTTACACCACGCTCCCACCCCTCACGGTGCCCACCTCCTTCATAACCGTATCCTCGCAAGAATTCTCGATGTTTCGTGCTCAGGTTTCGAAATCGAGGAACATAGATACCATTCGGGCGCCGACCAACCGTAGTGCGGTCCTCGTTTCCGGGAATGACCGCAGTTGCACCTCCACCTTTTATGTGGTCCATCAGATTGTGGCCGAGTTCCCCGCTTGAATTCGCCAGGCCTGTTGAGAATTCGGGAGTCGAGGAGTTGAAAAGAATCCGCACAGATTCCAAAGCCGAAGCGCACAAGAAGATCACTTTGGCTTCAAATTCTGACGCGGTACGCGTCTGCGCATCGATTACGCGAACCCCGGTCGCCCTACGGGTGCGCGGGTCAAAGGTCACGCTGTGGACAACGCTATTAGGCCGAAGTGTCATTCGCCCGGTCAGCTGTGCCGCCGGCAGCGTGGCATTGACGCTACTGAAGTACGATCGCGTGATACATCCCCTTTCGCAAGGCCCGCAATAGTGACAAGCGGCTCGTCCGCGATGCGTCCTAGTCAAAACCGCGGTGCGACCAATCGTTAAAACACGTTCTCCACTGAAGTGCTTCGCAATCGCATCCTGCACAACTTTCTCCGCACAATTAAGCTCCATCGGGGGCAGAAATATGCTATCCGGCAAATGTGGGAGTCCTAGTGGTTCACCGCTGATTCCGATGAAGTCTTCCACATGGTCGTACCAAGGCGCGAGATCTGCGTAACGGATCGGCCAGTCGATCGCGATCCCTTCGCGAAGATTTGCTTCGAAATCCAAGTCGCTCCAGCGATAGACTTGCCGGCCCCACACAATGGAGCGCCCCCCAACTTGACGACCTCGAATCCATCGGAAGGGCTTGGCCGGTTCGGTGGTGTACGGGTTCTCTTTGTCGTTCACAAAGAATTTCGCTGACCACTCATCGCAGGCATAACACAAGCCCTGAATAGGCTGGTCTTCTTCTATACGGCGCCGGTCACGCATTCCGCGAAACTTCACCTCCCACGGCGGAACGTGTTCCACATAGTCATTTCCCGGCTGAATCGCGCGCCCAGCTTCGAGCACCAGGGTTTTCAAGCCCTTCTCAGTCAATTCCTTGGCAGCCCAGCCTCCAGTCATCCCCGAGCCGACCACGATTGCGTCATATGCAGTCTCTGCCATCACAAATGTCTCTTCGCCTGCTGGGTGCCTTGCGCGCTGGTACAACCGTTATAGCGAGCGGGAACGATTTCAAACCCAAGGTCTCGGGTCGCGCCTTGTTCGGATGTGTAATAAGCAGTCAGAGTCAGACTTCGTATCATGTAATAGAAGTTCTTGTTAGGTTTCGGCTGTGCGCCACGGTATCGAGGGTCGAACCGCACAGCATTGGCCTCTTCGGTCATCCGCTCGCCCAGTCCCATCATGATCTCTGACTGCTGGACCGATGAGCATTCGATGAATTTCTTTCCGAATGAGTCCCGGGTGCGTTCATCGACATCCGCTAAACCATGCAGAAACCGATCGCGCTCTCTCTCGTTGTACCACTCAGTCAGTATCAAATCGACGAAGCGGCTTACACCAATATCGGCAGCTCCCGGAGTCTCGGTTCTTGGAATGATTAGATCTGCAATTGCGATGACCGTGGCGTTTTGGTGGGCGTTCAGAGTACGGAGGGCTGTCTCACTACCAATCAGCGTCCTAATTTCGCGGACTGCTGCGAACACCTTCGGTGGCGCGAGTTGGAGTGCGATGCCCGTGGCCAACAGCTGCAGGGCTTCACGTCTGTCCATAAAAAATCCTGGGAAATTTATCGTGAGTTAGTGTTTCGATGCGCACTCAATCACACGGGCTTGGGCATTATGCGGACGACGAAAGAAAGGGCGCGACCATTTCTGCCACCATCGTGCTGGCTAGTATATTGTAGTGCGTTGCTCCCGGAATAATTCCGAGCCGGGCCACTGAACGCAGAGATCCGTCCAGTCCTGCATCGCGTTTTCCCCCACCAAGAGCCTCATAGAATGCCGCGATATGCGCAGGTCGAATGGAATCGGCGTCCGCAAAAATCAGTGCTGTGGGTGATTTGATCTCCTTAACCTGAGCTGACCAATCAAATGGGTGCGATTCCATCTCACCAATTTTGACGAGCAGAGACTCCCAATTCACCTCAGGATATCGCTGAGCGAGTGACGATCCTTTTATGTTCTTCGCGATTTGCGGAGCGTTCAGCCCCATACGATCAAATGCTGCATTCACCTCCGGGTAGGAGCCATCCTGTGCCATCGCTGCCGAAATCACAACCAGGCGTTTTACTGCTGTAGGGTGGCGGATCGTGGTCTGAAGAGCAACGCCTCCACCCAATGAATACCCCATCACGTCAGCTTTGCCGAGCTTTAAGTGCGCAATTAGAGCTGCGACATCATCGGCCATGGACTCGAATCGGAGAGGCCGGTCAACATCCTTTGTGTGCCCGTGGCCTTGTAGGTGCACGGCGACAACTTGCCGCGACTTCGCTAGGTCGGATAGGTTAGCACCAAAAACTTCGCTTGCCGCAACGCCGCCGTGTAATAGGATGAGCGGCTCTCCTTCACCGTGAATTTCGTAGTACATTTGCAGACCACTCACCGGAGCAAAACCTGTCTTCATGTTGGGCATCTTCGACTCCCTGATCATTTGCGATTGCGCAAAAGCTGGAACGAGCGCTGTCGCGCTGATTATTACGCCTGCACGTTCCATGAACGCTCGTCTCTGCAACTCATCACCTCCCCGGCTTCGGGCAGACGCCGCCAGGTATGCATCTTAACAGGTGGTATCCGACGCACTCACCGACGCAGATTGGCAACGGATGTGTATGGAGCTGCGAGTCGGCGACTAGTGCTCACATGTCGGCAAAGAGGTCAGGCCGGGTCCCGCCGTCAACTCTGGATCACAGAGGCAGACACGTTAGAGTTGAGAATTTCGCCTATGAGAAACATGTCGGTTAATAGTGCGCGGAGGTGAATTGACCCATTCAGGTTATCTATCAATTGGGAGTTGATCGCCCGCTGGGAGAGGACCATGGTCACAGCCGCAAGGGAGTCTTGAGCGTCGCGTTCGAGCACAGACAGAAACGCCGCACATGCATCGGCACATTCTGGACATGTGTCCAGTATTGCAGTCGAGCAACACTGTTTCAGTCCCGAAAGCGCCGCAGCCGCGCGCTCGAGATGCCTTCGAATTTCACCGCCTTCTTCGAGCAAGCCTTGGCCAGCGTACGCCAGCATGAACTCGTAGCATTCTTCAATAGCATCGGAACGGTCAAGGAAATCAGTCGCCATGCGCAGCCCCCTCTCGCGCTTTGGTTGGCTGAACGACCCAGCGCGCAGGATCGTGCTCCTTCAGGTAAAACTCGCGACTCATGGTACCGAAGACCATACCGGCAGTGATTGGCAATTTCTCCGGCCGGACAGCGAAGTAGATGTGCACAATCACCAGAGTAATGAATCCCACGCCTGCCAAACCATGCAGCACATACATCAGGCCCCAAGTCATATCGCCGAACAGGTAAGGGTTTCGCGGGAATATTGCAGTCCGCACGCGAAACATCATGCAAACTCCCGTAATGATGGCAGCGAGGCCCGAGATCATCACCGCGCCGTGGTAAAGCTTATTCTCCAGTGGATACTTGGCAAACTTGCGGGGGAGGGCGGCGGGTTTGCCGAAGAATCGAAGAGTCCGTTTCCAAGCGTCTTCCAGATCGGTGCGGTCTGGCCAAATCGACCAGAAATCCAGGAAGAAACTGGCGTGCACAATATGAAAAAGGACGGAGATCGTGAGTACGATACCCGCGATCCAGTGGTATTCGACCCAATCGAACTGATAACCCAGCTTAGGCAGGAACGCAGTAACCAGCAACGTAAGCATGGCGAGCGCCATGATCCAATGAAACAGGCGAGCAGTCAGGGAGTGGCGAGGGATGCGGGCCGGCAAGTTGCCGGAATTGTTGATTGAGCTGCCAGCCGCGAATTCTTTCTCTTTCGCAAAAAATCGCATGTAGATGACATGCACAATCAGGAATCCCAGTCCGGCGACAACGGCTACCCAGATCAAGAACCAGGTAATATGGATGGGGACATTCTGTCCCAAAGGACTTGTTGCCCACTGAATCACGCCCATGATGCCTCCTGCACTCCGCCGATAGCGCGCTTCACCAGGTTTCGCATCAGTGGAATTTTGTAGGCATTGAATTGCAGCGGAACGGCGCCCTGGATCGCCAGCTTTCCAGCCATTTCTGCGGTGGAAGCGTCCCGGGCATGACCACGCACCGCATCTTCCACGGATTTGAGGCGTAGCGGCCTTGCGGCAGCCGCATTTACAGAAATGCGGAGATCCTGGATGGAGTTGCCGGAGAGCTTCATGGCAGAAGCGACGTTCAGTAGCGGAAAATCCCAGACGTTCCGGTCGCGGACTTTTTCGAAATAGAACTTTGAACCAGCCCAGGTTGATGGGATGCGAATCGACGTAAGCAGGTCGCCGGGCTGAAGAACATTCATACGGGTGATATCGACATCAGGACCGAGGAAGAAGTCCTCAGCGTTCAACGCGCGCTCACCCTTCGAATTTCGTAGCACGAATTTTGCGTCGAGCGCAATCAGAGCCGGTGATGTATCGGATGGATTTACGGCAACGCAGCGTTCAGCGTGCAGAATCGCGTGCTCACGATTTCTGCCGACTGGCGTATCGGCGTAACAAATATTCCCGCCGGCACGATAACAGGGCCAACCGGCACGATAGTACCAGCAGCGGGCATCCTGCGAAACATTGCCGCCGAGAGTCCCCTGGTTGCGAATCTGTGGGGAGGCTACATAGGATGCGGCCTCCGCAAGTAATCCATACTGCTGCCTGATGATTGGATGGTTGACGATTTCGGTTAGGGTAGTCGTCGCACCGATTTCGATTCCGTTATCTGTGCTGCGAATGCCGCGAAGCTCTTCGATTCCACTCAAATCAACAACGGCTTTGGGCTTTCTTATACGATCCTTAAGCCAGTCAAACGCGTCCAGGCCGCCCGCAAGCGGCATGGCATCATGACCTTGCTGCTCCAGCAATTTCTGCGCATCTGCGACCGAAGTCGGCTGGAGCAACTGGAACGCCGGCATCACGTCACGAATTACTGCCATAGTTCACTCCGTGTCATCTTTCGGCTTACACAAAGGCGGTCAGCGGATCCTGCATTGGCCGACCGGCCTCGAGCGAAGTCAAAATCATGTCAAGGTTAACGGGCGCGCGACGGTAAACTTCGTCGCCCAGTGCGTCTGAAAGCGCATTTAGAATGGCGCCACAACCTCCCCCAACTGGCGGCTCGCCGATTCCCCGAGCGCCGATGGGGGTTTCCGGATCGGGCAAGTCAAGAGCGGCCCACTGCATGTTCGTTGGAACGTCCAAAATTGTCGGCGGCTTCGTGTGGTAGAAGCGCCGCGAAATGAAATGCCCGTACTGCGGATCGAACACCCACTTCTGACCGATGGCGTGACCGATGCCGAGAATTGAGCGTCCGTTAATTTGTCCGCCGAGCGCTCGCGGATGAATGACCGTGCCTACATCTGCAACCGCCAGATAGTCGGTGATGTAGTACTTGCCGGTTTCAACATCTACTTCAACCTCAGCGAAGCAGGCCACGTACGAGAAGCTCTGGCCGTCGTGCGGAAATTTGTCCTTCGCCGATGCGACCAGGCCTTGGCCGGCGAGTGCAGCTATCGACGCCTTGGTGTACTTATTTACGTCCGCGGGAGCTTCGTGTCCGTCGTAGACTCCGCCGAGTTTGATGGCATGTTCAGCCGCCTGAGCCAGAGTCATACTTCCTCCGCCACCCTTGTGAAAGACCCGCTCGTTGGCCACTTCGTACTGCTCAGGCTTGCCGCCATAGGTCTTCGCTGCAATTTCCTGCAGCTTCTGTTTGGCATCGAGCGCGGCTGCATAAGCGGCCCGACTCATGGCGTGCGTGGTTTGGCTTCCGCCTGAAACGCAGGTCCAGGGCAGGTTCTTGGCGGTGTTGCCCCAGATGACGTCGCACTTATCCCACGCTACCCCCAGCACTTCGGCGACGACCCGATGAACATCAACAATTGATTCCGTACCAAGATTTCCGATGCCTGACTGAATCACAATCCGGCCGTCGGGGCGGATGAGAAACAAACCGTCGTACCCTACGGAACCCGCAAAGAAGCAACTGGATGAGACGCCAACTCCGCGGACCTTCGTCCCGCTGCGTTTGGGCTGAGCCATGCGATCCTTCCAGCGGAATTGTTCTGCACCGGAGTCGAATGCTTCTTTCAGAAATGCGCTGGTCGAGTGTGCGCGCTTCCCGTCACGCTCAGGCCCCCAAGGGGACTTCCCTTCCGGACAATTAGTCTTGCGGAGCTGGACCTGATCGAGGGAGAGTTTACGAGCCGCCTTTGACAACAGCGGTTCCATCATCACGATGCCCTGCATTCCTCCTGGCGCGCTTTGGGGTCCACGCGGCGGAGTGTTAGTCAGCACCGTGATGCCGCGCCACCTCATAGCGGGCGGCTGATACAACAGCGAGACGATCGCCCCTGAAGCGCCGGCATCACCAACCGCGTCGTAGGGGCCGTTATTGCAGATTACGAACATGTCGACGGCAGTGATGCGGCCATCTTTTGCGAAGCCGACTTTCGTGCGGCCTTGAAAGCCCGGACGGCCACGTCCAATAAAGTTTTCTTCTTCGCGACTAATGCGCATCATTACCGGAACGCCACCCGCCTTTTTCGACAGCAGCGCGGGGATAATCGCGAAGATATAGCCGGTGGCTTTGCTACCGAACCCGCCGCCGGTGTATTCGCTGATCAGCACGATCTGGCTGGGATCCATATTCAGCCAGCGGCCGAGTCCGGCAAGCGTCTGTACGGTGCTTTGCGTCCCCATGTGAACGAACACTTTTCCGTTCTGCCAGTACGCCAGCGTGCTGCGCGGCTCGAGGGTTTGATGGCTGGTATCAGGCGTGACAAATGTTTCATCGAGAATCAAATCCGCGTTTTTGAAGCCGGCTTCGACGTCTCCATACTTCCATTCGTCTTGCGCCTTACCCATGGGAAGGCCATCTTTAGCTTCTGCAAAATCCGCTTGAGTCCATTTCAGTTCGCCAACGGCCGGAGGTGGCGTCTGCGGTTTCTCACCGGGTTTCGGTGCAGGAGGAGTTGGCTTAATCCAGACATTCCCTTCGACCCGCGGGTTAGGTCCGCCAGGCCGAAGCGTGTCCAGCGGATCCACTGCGAAAGGCAGATGCTCGAATTCGATTTCAATCGCTTCGATTGCCTCTGCCGCGGTAAATTCGTCCACGGCGGCAACCGCCAGAACCGGCTCGCCTTGATACAGTGGCTCGTTGGTGAGCGCCTTCTCACCTTGCGGATTCGCCTTTATTGTCACGCCCAGGTCGGTGACGCTGTCGGCCGGCGCGGGCAGATCGTCTTGTGTCAGGATTGCCTTGACGCCGGGAATTGCCATCGCTTTACTCACGTCAAGGTGCTTTACGCGCCCATGCGGGACCGGACTGAGCAGCAGTTTGCAGAACAGCATCCCTTCAGCACGAAAGTCCTCTGCGTACTTCGCCTGCCCCGTTACTTTGGCGTACAGGTCGGGCGTTGCGTAGTTCTTGCCGAGAAACTTGTATTGGGCCCCGAATTTTTGCTGGTTGGGTTTCCATTGGCTAGGCATGGCTCACCTTCCGCATATTTTCTGCGCCACGCATAAGGGCAGTCAGAATCTTGTCGTAATCCTGGCAGCGGCACAGGTTGCCGGAGATGCCATGCGCCATCTGGGCGCGGGTGGGATTCGGATTTATTTTTAAAAATCCGACCGCCGACATGATGAATCCCGACATGCAGAAGGCGCACTGAAACCCTTGTTCATCGATGACCCCCTGCTGCACGGGATGGAGCTTTCCGCCGGGAGCTGCGAGCCCTTCGATCGTAACTACCTTCTTGTTGCGCACTGTGTGTGTGAGCACCGAGCAGGCATAGTGCGGAACATCATCAATCAGGACCGTGCACGATCCGCATTCCGCGCGGTCGCACCCCAGCTTCGTTCCAGTGAGCCCCAGTTTGTAACGCAGTGTCCAGGCAAGGGTCTCCTGCTTCATAACGTCGGCACGGCGCTGCTGGCCATTCACATTGAGTGTGAGCAGACGATCGCCGCCCTCGCCAAGCACCCGCGAGGCGCGGAACAGATAGGTGGCCGAAGAGACGGCAACACCACTGCCTATGACACCTTTGATAAAGTTGCGCCGCGTGATCCGGCGCGACTGATCCGTCCCAACTTGTTCCAGCCCGTTGCTATCAGGCATCACAACTCCTCGTCAGTCATGCAACTATGCAACCAGCAACAACCTCAGTCAACCGAGGAAAATTAACGCATTCGTTCAGCAGTACTCGAAATGACAAAATTTTACGCTCCTCTCCAGCCGCAGAGCAGCAATTTCCTTCAAAAGAAATTAGCAATTCTGTTTTTGTATTTCTGAAGCTCCGCTTTAAATTTTCTCGGCGTCGCAAGCCTTGACATCGGGCAGAATGCGGCATACAGTCACGCAGCTTAAGCTTCCCTTTCGCACACAATAGAGGTGCTCATGCTGCGTTACTCCGCTCTCGTATCAGTACCCGTGGTTTTTGTTTGTGTGCTTGCGGTCGGGCAAGCGCCACCGTCGTATGGACCTTCCGTCGGAATCGAAACTGCGAAGAAGGTTGCTTCCGTCGCCCTCGGCGAGGCGCAGAAGAACCACTGGATCATGGCGGTCGCGGTCGTAGACACGAGCGGCACGCTGGTCTACTACGAAAAGATGGACAATACTCAGACGGGCAGCGCCCGTGTGGCAATCGAGAAAGCACGCACCGCGGCTTTATACAAACGCCCAAGTAAGATGTTCCAGGACATGGTTGCCGGCGGCGGCAGCGGACTACGGATTTTAGGATTGCCTGATGCAGTGCCTATCGAAGGCGGCGTGCCGCTGATCGTGGACGACAAGATCGTGGGTGCGATCGGAGTTTCGGGTGCTGCTGCCGATCAGGATGGAA
>JBKPSP010000080.1:0-10181 GCA_046735175.1 Acidobacteriota bacterium | reverse complement strand
ATCGAAGCGGTAGCTGAGCAGCGGGTTGACCAGGTCCGTGTCCAGGTAAAGCAACAGGGTGACGCTCTCGGCATGCTCTGCAAACACGGCGAAGTTGAAAGCTTGCTCGTCTTCAATCCAGGTAGCGCCGAGCGGCAGGGGACTGCCTTCGACCTGCTCCCAGGATCGGTGCTTCTGTGGGAAAACGCTTGGCATCGCCGCTCTGTCTTTCGATGAAGAAGTTTACTGTCACCTGACACCGGCGATGACAGACGCTGCCGGTCAGTTAGGCTACGAAACTCCCGCCTAAGTATTGCAGTCATCATGCCATCGAACAAGGCACAGCCAACTGCTAGTTTGCTCGGCTTCCATTGCTCTCGCTCAAAATCGCCCCGCTCCTCCGGCCGCGGCGTTGTCGGCACTGCCGATCGATCTTTCGCACAGCCCACTGCTAGGGATTGTGGGTGTGATCCTCGGCGCGGGGATCGTCACTCTGACTGGGCGGCTACTCTCTCTCGGCCTTACTGATCTGAAGGGAAATGTTGGAATCGGCTTCGATGATGGTGCATGGATTTCCAGCACCTACAACATTGCTTTGATGTTCATCGGGCCGTTTTCAGTGTACCTGGGAGGACTGCTCGGTCCAGGAAGAGTTCTTTTGGGCTCCGCAGCCGTATTTACCGCGATCTCGGCGTATCTGCCGCTGGTCCACAGTTACAGTCTTTTGCTTACACTACTCGCCCTGGCCGGATTGACCTCCGGAACCTTCTATCCGCTACCGCTGACTTTTGCGCTTCGCAATATTCCCCTTCGATATCTGACGCTGGTGATCGCGCTGTATGCGACCTGTATTGAGGCGTGCGTAAATTCGCGCCTTCGATTTATGGATTTTGCCGAAATAATCTCTGGTGGCGATGGATGTGAGATTCGCGAAAATGGCGGTCGGATTTTTATCCGGCGCGCGTCCCGACATTACCACCCAGAACGGCAACTATGCCAAGAGCAACATCGACCTGCGTCTGTATGACATCAAGGCGCCCGGCGGGACGTTGGGTGCGTGGTTCGATTTCGCCAATAGTAGAGGCGGGACAACCTCAACCGGCCAACTGATTCCTACCACCGGCGGTTACGCCTTCGGATTTCGCCATCAGCGGCTGGAGTGGCATGGCGGCTATCACGTGTTTGGAATTCGGTACGGGGCCGGCGCAGCGAGTAACTTCAGCACATCGATCGACGATCCAAGCCGATTCGTGAACAGCACCGCTCGGTTTCTGCTGACCGAACAGGTACTTTTCCAGCCCAACGAGAAGTTCGCGATCATGCCGATCTTTATCCTTCAGCGAACGAAGGACCGCAATCCCCTTCACGGTTGGGACCAGTGGACCTCATTCGGTGCCCGGCCGGAAATTTTCTTTACCAAGTACGTTTCGCTGGCATTCGAGGGAGGATTCGACCACACGCATAGCAGCACCGGGGAATACGATGGCTGGCTGCGAAAGTTCACCATCGCACCCCAAATCGGAGCCGGACGAAAATTCTTCAGCCGGCCCGTCCTTCGCGCGTACCTTACTTCTGCGGACTGGTCGGATGGATTGCGCGGCTTTGTTGGTGGAATTCCCTTCCAGAACCGTACGAACGGTCTAACATACGGAGTGCAAGCCGAAACCTGGTGGTAGGAGAAAAACGAATGGCCACGCAATCCATGACAGTTGGCGCGAAGCCCGGAAGCAACTCTGCGGGCTATAAGCGGATCGTCTACATCATCTGCGCAGTGGCTGCTCTGGGAGGCCTTCTGTTCGGCCTTGACCAGGGATTCATCGCGAATTCGCTTACAACCATCGATGGGTACTATCATCTCGGCGTTCAGGGTGGCGAGCGTTATTCGGCCATCCTCGCAACTGGCGGGATTATCGGTGCGTTGCTCTCGGGCATCTTCGCGCGCTTCTTGGGGCGGAAAAAGAGCCTGCTGTTCGCCGGATTCATATTCACTGCCGCGTCAGCCCTCTCTGCAATGCTTCCCTCATTGCCGGTGCTCTCCGCGTGCCGCTTCGCGCTTGGCTTCGGTGTGGGCGTCGCATCCTTTATTGTGCCGTTATACCTCGCTGAAACCGCGCCGGCGGCGATTCGAGGCTCCATGGGTACGCTCTTTCAGCTGATGATCACGATTGGCATTTTTCTGATCTCGCTGACGAACGTCCTGATCGCCCGGGCCTTTACCAATCCTTCTACCTCGCTGCCTCTCATGTTTCTGACCATCACTCTGTTCGCGGCGCTGATGTTCTTCGGCGGTTTCATACTTCCCGAAAGCCCGCGCTGGTTGATGCTGAAGCGCAGGAAGGAGCAGGCGATCGCTGTGTTGCAGAGAACACTGAACACGCAGCAAGAGATCGATGCTGAAATAGCCGACATCGAGCAGGCGCTGCATGGGCCACAGGGAGCTGGAATCAGCATTGTCCTGCGCGGCTACTTCTTCAAGGTCCTCGTGGTCGGAGTGCTGCTGCAGATGTTCCAGCAGCTCGTCGGCATCAACATGATGATCTACTACTCACCGACGATCTTCGGCTATGCGGGCATAACCGGCTTTTTGGCCGCGATGACCGTCCCCACAGTCAACATGCTCTTCACCTTCCCCGCCATTCATCTCGTCGAGAAATGGGGGCGCAAGAAGCTCTTGTATGTAGGCGCGGTGGCAATGTTAGTCACCATGGTCGCCGCCGGCGCCGCGTTTCAGTCGATCGCCGCCAATCCTGCAGCGATCAGCGGCACCGTGAAGGCGGTATTGCTGGTGTCGGCGGTCGTCTACATCTTCGGCTTCGCGGTTTCCTGGGGACCCGTGGCATGGCTCGTCTGCTCCGAGATTTTCCCCCTTGAAGGCCGGGAAGTTGGGATGACGATTACCACCATGGTCAATTGGACCTTCGCGGGATTGGTAATGGGCAACGCGCTCTCATTTATGAACACCCACGGGAACGCGTCGATCTTTTATGTGTTTGGAGGATTCTGTGTGCTGGCGATTGTGTTCGTCGCCTTGTTTGTGCCGGAGACTAAAGGGGTGACGCTTGAGGAGATGGAATTCAACCTTAAGGCGGGCGTCCCGTTGCGCAGGCTCGGCGGCCACTCGACCTTACGGACAGGAAATTAGCCATGCTTATCGCAGGCGACATCGGCGGTACAAAAACTGACCTGGCAATCTATTCGCCTGACTCCGGACCTTACACACCCTTAGTACAAGGGGAAATGCATAGCGCCGACTACCCCAGCCTCGAGGCCATGGTCAGAGAGTTTGTTGCGAACGCCAGAATGTCGGTCGATGTCGCCTCCTTCGATGTCGCGGGACCCGTGATCAATGGGCAAGTCAAAACTACCAACTTACCCTGGGTCATGGATGAGAAGTCGTTAGCCAGAGATTTGAACCTGAAAGCCGCCCACCTGATGAACGATCTCGAGGCGGTTGCGCGCGCAGTGCCGGCACTCCGCTCCGAAGACGTGCTCACAATCAACAAGGGAGAAGCCGTAACCCACGGTCCAATCGCTGTGATCGCTCCCGGCACCGGCTTGGGCGAATCATTTTTGACCTGGAATGGCTCTGAATATGTTGCCCACGGGTCTGAGGGCGGCCACTCCGATTTCGCGCCGACGGACGAGCGGCAAATTCGCCTCCTTCAATATCTGCTCCCGCGTTTCGGCCACGTGGGCTTCGAACGCGTTTGCTCCGGAATTGGCGTTCCTAATGTTTACGAATTCTTGTGCGACGTGGAAAAAGTTCCGGAGCGGCCTGAGGTCGCGGCAGCCATCGCCGGTGCCAAAGATCATACGAAGGCGATCGTGCAGGCCGCCTTTGATCAAGACCATCCCAGCCAGTTATGCCGAGCTACGGTCGAGATGTTGGCTTCGATTCTGGCCGCCGAAACCGGAAATCTTGCTCTGAAGGTCCTTGCCACCGCAGGCGTTTACATGGCCGGCGGCATCGCTCTTCACATTCTGCCTTTGCTGCAACAGCCGCAGTTTATCGAAGGCCTCACGCGAAAAGGCCGCTTCAAGGATCTGATGGCGCGTATTCCGGTCAATGTGATCACAACCCGCGCAGCGCTATTGGGCGCTGCCACATTTGGACTACAAAGTTTGAGAAACGTACACAACAAGAACCGAACACCACTTTCTGCAGCGTAAATTTAGCTTCGCGATAGATGACGTACGGGAAGTAAATAAGGAGACCAGCATGGCAGCAAACCCCCAGCCGCGAGTGGCAAAGCGGGCCAGCCCGCAAGCCGCATGGAAAGCGCTTGCTTCACATTACAAGTCAGTTTCGAAGCTCCATCTCCGGGAACTTTTCGCCGGCGATCTCAAGCGCGGGCAGCGGCTGGCGATTGAAGCCGTCGGCTTGTACCTGGACTACTCCAAGAACCGCGTCACGGACGAGACTCTCAAACTCTTGCTGGGACTCGCCGAGGAATCCGGTTTACGCTCCCGCATCGACGCCATGTTCAGCGGCGAGAAGATCAACATCACTGAAAAACGAGCTGTGCTGCACGTAGCTTTGCGGGCGCCAAAAGACGAAGAGATCTTCGTGGACAGAAAAAACGTAGTGCCGGAAGTCCACGCGGTTCTCGATCGCATGGCTGATTTCTCCAATCGAGTGCGCAGTGGAGAATGGAAAGGCCACACCGGAAAGCGGATCAAGAACGTCATCAACATCGGCATTGGCGGATCCGATCTCGGCCCGGTCATGGCCTACGAAGCGCTCAAACACTATTCCCAGCGCGACCTGACATTCCGCTTTGTCTCAAATGTGGATGGAACCGACTTCGCCGAGGCGGTCCAAGACCTGGATCCTGCAGAAACCCTATTCATCGTCTCCTCCAAGACCTTTACCACGCTCGAAACCATGACCAACGCACAAACGGCCCGGGCATGGTCGGTCGCGGGATTCGGAGGCGAGGAGAACTCCGTCGCCAAGCACTTTGTGGCGGTTTCAACCAACGCAGCAGAGGTCTCGAAGTTCGGCATCGACACCGCCAACATGTTCGGGTTCTGGGATTGGGTAGGTGGACGCTACTCCATGGATTCGGCGATCGGCCTTTCAACCATGATCGCCGTCGGACCCGATAATTTCCGCGCGCTGCTCGACGGCTTCCACCAAATGGATGAACACTTTCGCACTGCGCCGTTCGAAAGCAATCTGCCCGTGCTCATGGGTTTGCTTGCAATTTGGAACAACGACTTCCTCGGTGCGGAAACTGTCGCCGTCCTGCCTTACGAACAATATCTGAAGCGCTTTCCCGCATACCTTCAGCAGTTGACCATGGAAAGCAACGGCAAGCACGTTACTCTGAAGGGAAAAGAAGTCAAGCAGGATACCGGTCCCATCTACTGGGGCGAGCCCGGGACCAACGGCCAACATTCTTTCTATCAATTGATCCATCAAGGCACGCGGCTTGTCCCCTGCGACTTCATCGCATTCGCCAAACCTCTGAATCATGTTGGCCGGCATCACGACATGCTGCTCGCCAATGTTTTCGCGCAAACGGAAGCCCTTGCGTTTGGCAAGACGGCGGACCAGGTGAAAGCCGAAGGCACGCCGGACTGGCTGGTGCCGCACCGGGTCTTCGAGGGAAATCGTCCGTCGAACACGATCATCGCTGAGAAGCTCACACCCGAAACTCTAGGCAAGCTGATCGCGCTTTACGAGCACTCCGTTTTCACGCAGGGCGCGATCTGGAACATTGATTCGTTTGACCAGTGGGGAGTGGAACTCGGCAAAGTTCTGGCACAGCGCATCATTCCCGAACTCGAGAATCCCGCCGAACCCGTGCTCAACCATGACAGCTCAACCAACACGCTGATCCGGCGTTACCGCAAGATGAAGGAGCAGTAGTTGTGAACACACACACTGATTCGCTACGCGATGTCTTAACACGATTAGAAGCAGAGGGTGCGGGCCTCGGCCACTTCAATATCTCTAATCAAGTTTTGTTGAAGGCCGTAATCGCCGCTGCAGCCGAGACCAAGCTCCCGGTACTGGTGGGCGCATCCAAAGGCGAGCGGGAATTTTTGGGCGCGCATGAGCTTGCCGCAGTTGTGAAAACTAGCCGCCAGGAATCGGGCTTGCCGATTTTCCTCAATGCAGACCACACACATACCCTGGAGAAGGCTGCCGAAGCGGCGAATGCCGGCTTCGACGCGGTCACCATTGATTTCTCTGCCTTGCCCTTCGACCAGAATGTGGCGCGCACGAAGGAAACGGTCCAGGCGATCAAGGCAATCAATCCCGCAATCCTTGTGGAAGGCGAAATTGGCGATATCGGAACTGGTTCTGAAATCAAAGAAACAGTTCAGGGTGGGAAGCTGAGCACGCCCGAGGAGGCGAGACAATTCGTCGAGGCGACCGGCATCGACATTCTCGCGCCCGCTGTCGGCAACATGCACGGCATGCTTAAAAGCATGGTGCAGGGAAAGGCCAAAAAGCATTTGGATCTCGAAAGAATCGCACAGATCAAGCAAACATCCGGCGTGTTTCTCGCTCTTCACGGCGGGTCAGGCACCGACGACGACCACTTCCGCAAGGCAATCGCCGCGGGGATCAATATCATTCACATCAACACCGAATTGCGGGTTGCCTGGAGGGAATCACTCGACGCAAGTCTGTCGCGCGACGCCAACGAAGTTGTGCCCTACAAGATTCTGCGGCCGGTCGTAGATTCCGTGAAGCAGGTTGTGATTTCGCGCCTGCGACTCTTCCATGGCGAAGCAGTCGGCGCCGGCGTAGTCGGGAGTGTCGCGTAACAGTCGCCATACCGATATCAAACTTGTCGTGTTACCGATTTTTTAGAACAGGAGAATTTATGCAACTAGGAATGATAGGACTGGGCCGCATGGGCGCCAACATGGTGCGCCGGTTGATCAGGAAGGGACACAACTGCGTTGTGTTCGATCGCTCGCCGCAAACGGTAAGCGATTTAGTCAAAGAGAACGCCGTAGGTGCCTCATCACTGCAAGATCTCGTGCAAAAGCTCGCGAAGCCGCGGGCACTCTGGTTGATGGTTCCCGCCGGGGTTGTTGACGACACGATCGCCGATCTGCTGCCGCACCTCGAAGCCGGCGACATTCTGATCGACGGCGGCAATTCCTATTACATCGACGACATCAAGCGCGCAAAAGACCTCGCTCCCAAAGAGATCCACTACGTGGACGTAGGCACCAGTGGCGGCGTCTGGGGACTGGAGCGTGGCTACTGCATGATGATTGGCGGCGAAAAAGATGTTGTCCAGCATCTCGATCCAATTTTCTCGGCGCTGGCTCCCGGAGCCGGCGACATTTCGCGAACTCCCGGCCGCGAAAAACTCGACGGCACCGCCGAGCAAGGCTATCTGCATTGCGGGCCGAATGGCGGCGGACACTTCGTCAAGATGGTGCACAACGGAATCGAATACGGAATCATGGCCGCTTACGCCGAAGGCTTGTCCGTCCTTCGCTCCGCCAATGTCGGCAAGCAACAGCACGGCGTCGATGCCGAGACCACTCCCCTGCGTGATCCGGAACATTATCAATACGACTTCAACCTGCGCGATGTCTCAGAAGTGTGGCGGCGTGGAAGCGTCATCGCCTCCTGGCTTCTCGACCTGACCGCATCTGCGTTGGTCCAGGACCAGACTCTGTCGAAGTTCGCCGGCCGTGTCTCCGATTCCGGTGAAGGCCGCTGGACGATCAAAGCGGCTATTGACGAAGCCGTCCCGACGCCGGTGCTCACCGCTTCCCTCTACGAGCGCTTCAGCTCGCGCGGCGAAGCTGACTACGCCGACAAGCTGCTGTCCGCGATGCGTTTCGGGTTTGGCGGACACCTGGAAAAGCCGGCAGAAAAATCAGAGGCCGCTTAAAGGAGGGATTTCTATGGCCAATTCTCATTCCGACGCGCTGGTTTTCTTCGGGGCAACCGGCGACCTCGCCTACAAAAAGATTTTCCCTTGCCTTCAAGCGATGGTGAAGCGCGGGCACCTGAACGTTCCTGTTGTCGGCGTCGCAAAAGCTGGACGGAACCTCGACCAGCTTCGAGCTCGGGCGAAAGACAGCCTGGAGAAGCACGGCGGGCTCGATCCCGCCGCCTTCGAAAAGCTGATCGGCTTGTTGCGCTACGTTGATGGTGATTATCAGGATCCAGCTACCTTCACTGCACTTCGCAATGAGCTTAAAGATGCAAAGTGTCCGGCGCATTATCTGGCAATTCCACCGGTGCTGTTTGAAACCGTAGTTGAGCATTTGTCTGAATCAAACTGCGGCAGAGGCGCGCGAGTCATCGTCGAAAAGCCCTTCGGGCATGATCTTGCCTCTGCGCAGGAATTGAACAAGGTCCTGCTTGGCGCCTTCGAAGAGGACGACATCTTTCGCATCGATCATTATCTTGGCAAGCGCGCGGTGAACAACGTGCTGGCGTTTCGCTTCGCCAACGCTTTCGTCGAATCGTTTTGGAACCGCAACTACATCGAGAGCGTACAGATCACCATGGCCGAGGATTTCGGCGTGCAAGGCCGCGGCGGTTTTTACGACCAGACTGGCACCATCCGCGATGTGGTTCAGAACCACCTCTTCCAGGTGTTGTGCAATCTCGCAATGGAGCCGCCGGTCCGCTCCGACAGCGAATCTCTACGCGACGAGAAAGTCAAAGTACTGCGGGCGATTGCTCCCATTGCGGAGAAGGACCTCGTACGCGGGCAGTTCCTAGGCTATCTCCAGGAAAACGGCGTGGCCAAAAACTCGCAAACCGAAACCTTCGCCGCTGTGAAGTTAGAGGTAAACTCGTGGCGCTGGAAGGGCGTGCCGTTCTACATTCGCGCCGGCAAGTCCCTGCCAACAAATTGTACCGAGATCCTTGCCAGGTTTCACAAGCCACCGACCCTGATTCCGGACAGTCTGTTGGTTGAAAACCATCTCCGGCTCCGCCTCAGCCCGGAAGTGACAATCGCGATGGGAATGATGAGTCTGTCGCCCGGCGCCGAAGGGATGTCACTTCAGACCGGCGAGATGGTTGCCAGCCATCATCCGCGCGCGGAGGAGATGGATGCGTATGAGCGCGTGCTCGGCGCCGCAATGGGCGGGGACAGCACGCTCTTCGCGCGCGAGGATTACGTCGAAGAGGCATGGCGGATTGTGGAGCCAGTGTTGAAAAAGAACACGCCAGTTTATCCGTATGCGCCGGGAACCTGGGGTCCGGACGAAATCGCGCGAGTGACTCCGCCTGGCGGGTGGAGCAATCCCGGGGAAACGAAAGCGTTGGCGGTTGCAAGCGAGGCGGCGTGATGAACATGGAAGTGTTCCCAGATGCCGACAGCGTTGCCCGCGAAGCGGCGAAGCTGATCGCGCAAAAAGCTCGTGAAGCGGTCGCGGCTCGCGGCAAGTTTGCCATGGCAGTAAGCGGCGGCAAAACTCCCTGGGTCATGCTTCGCGATCTGGCGCAGGAAGATGTCCCGTGGAAGGCAGTCCACGTCTTTCAAGTGGACGAAAGAATTGCGCCGCCCGCAGATCCTGACAGAAACGTGACCCATTTGCGCGAGAGCCTGCTTGCGAATGCACCCTTACGACCCGAGCAGATCCACGCCATGCCGGTAGAGTCGTGCAACTTCGAAGGCGCCAGCGCACGATACGTGGCGACCTTGGAAGAAATCGCCGGTTCCCCGCCGGTCCTTGATCTCGTACACCTTGGGCTGGGACCCGATGGCCATACTGCGTCTCTGGTTCCTTCCGATCCCGTGCTCGATATTCAGGACGCAGATGTGGCACTCACCGGAACCATCTATCAAGGCCGTCGGCGCATGACCCTGACCTACCCGATCATTAATCGCGCACGATTTGTGTTGTGGCTGGTGACTGGTAGCGAAAAAGTCACAATGCTGCAGCGCCTTCTATCAGCAGATGTTTCCATTCCCGCCGGTCGTGTTCGTGCGCCCAACGCAGTCGTGTTGGCCGATCGCGCGGCCGCCGGTCAGGTGAATAGAGATTCGAAGACAGAAGTGGCGTAAGTGAGGCCTGAGGTGAAACTGCACGATGCGCATTGGACTTTGTTGTTCCTCTTGGCCGCGCCGGCGTCCGGCACCGGAACTCCGCCATAACGACACCAACTAATTTTCAGCACATGCAATGGAGGCAGCTATGAGCACCGCTATCGCTCCGATTGAAACTTTGAGCACCACAGAACTTGACCAGCTCTGCAT
>JBKPSP010000079.1:0-4030 GCA_046735175.1 Acidobacteriota bacterium | reverse complement strand
GCGCCATTCCGCCAAGGAGGGGTTGCCCAGTAGCTGGATCGATAGCGCCGGCATTCGGAACTTTGGGATTGAAGAAAGTAAGTTGATTTGTTTTGAAGTCGTTGTTGAACGGAAACGCAAGGTCCCATCGAATCCCCCAGTTGATCTTGAGCCTCCGCGTAATCTGCGTGTCATCCTGAAAATAGGGAGCAACATACGTATTGGTCAAAGTCGTGGGAGCTGCGCCCGAGCGGGCGGCTGAGTCTGCATTGCCGAGCAGGAAGCTTGCGAATGCGTTGCCGGAGGTCGTGCCGGGGCTTGACTCATTCGGGTCGGCAGTCGTGATTGCATTAAAGGACAACCGCCCTGCACAACCATCACATTCGAAATCGAGCTGCTTCGATTTCCGAATGTCCACTCCGAAGTTGATGGTGTGGTGCCCATGCTGCCACAGGGCGTTCCCCATGAACGAATATCCAGTTTTGTGATTCTGTGTAGGCAAACCGCCATCTCTGGCTCCCCAACTTTGCGGTACCCACGTGCCGTCCGGACCAACGAAATCGATGCCCGGCAAGATATTGGCAGACGCACTGAAGGGGGCTACGCCTGGGAACTGGCCTTGGTAGAAGTGAGTTGGACTGAAATCGTTGTTCTGAAAAACGTATAAGAAGCCTCCGGTCACCACTAGATGCGGAGTGATTGCGTTGGCGTACGTGATGTCCACCCCTCTTCCAAGAACAGTGTTTATAAATGCGTTGTCGATCGGACCCGCAGTAAACTCTGTTCCGGATGGGACAGGGAAGTATTGTCGCCAGTACCAACCGTGTAGAGATTGTTTATCGGTGACGTTATAGTCCACATTGACGCTGAAGTCGGTTTGTAGGTTGAGCGGGGTAAAGCTGGGAACGAAGTTGCTGAGTTCGTTGTTGATCCCGCCACCCGGCGCATTCGGAGCCGGCACATACTGAAGTAGCGTTTGCGAAGAGGAGCTAAAGCAGCTCGGATCGATCTTATTACCCGGAAACTGCTGCCCTGGTGTATAGCCCAAAGCCCCGAGATTACAACCGGCTGGTATCAGCGAGGGATTACTGCCCCATGCCACCGGGACAAAAATAGGTACCGGTGCTCCAGTGAATGGATTGACCAAACCGCTGAAATCCCCCTGGACCATCGCAGTCGTCGGCATCGTGATTGCTTGCTGCCCCTGGGATTTTCGATAGCGGTCATAGCTGACAAACCAAAAGGCTTTATTTCGTCCATCGTATAACTTCGGAATCCATACCGGACCGCCCACCGAACCGCCCCAGTCCGTCTCAACATCTGTTAAAGGTTCCCCTACCACGCCTTCGTTGTTTGGATTTATATCGAAGAAGGCTCCCGGCGCGTCGAAGATGGAGTCACGGTCAAAGTAAAATGCACTTCCATGAATCTGATTGGCTCCCGATTTTGCTGTGTACTGCTCAACCCCTTGCCCAAGGCCATACTGAGAAGAAAACGTGCCCGTCAAGACGTTGACATCCTTGATGGAGTCGTATGGCGGCTGGTTCCAGAACGTGAAACCGGACGTTTCTGACCACGCCTCGGGGACGCCGTTGAACATCACTTCGGTCTGTTCGTCAACGCCCCCGTTGATCCGGTGGCTGAATCCACTTCCCGTGACGCCGGGGACCAGGAAAATGAAGTTGTCAATTTGGCGATTTGAGCCTGAGATTATCTGCGGCAGGTCCGACAACAGGGTCTGATTGATGGTAGTTCCGATCTCAGGCTGCTCGGTTTGCAGCGCGATCGCTGATGCGCTGACCTCAACCTGTTCTTCAACACTGCCTGGCTGCAGCACCGCGTTCGCCGTGGACGTAGCTCCTCCCACAACGTTCACGTTGTTCTGGATGAAGGCCCTGAACCCCGACTGCTGCACCCGTACGGTGTAGGTCCCTGGAATCAGGTCGGTAATGTAATAAGTGCCGGCCGTCGTCGCCACTGTTTTTTTCGACACGTTGGTGTCAACGTTCGTCGCGGTGACGCTCGCGCCCGCAACAACCGCGCCGCTCTGGTCTGTTACCGTCCCGTTGATGCCACTAAGGACTTGGGCATGCAGTGGTGGTCGCGCAAGTGCCATCAGGATACAGAGCACAAGGGTCTTACCGCAGAGTCCGAGTGTCGAATTGCAAGCAGACACAGAAGGTATTGACAATGAGGGGATATTCATCTCCGGCTCCTTACCAACTTGAACATCGAGTTCAGCCACGAAAAAACGCGCTTTCACGATGGCCAGCGAAGGCACCGATATATAGCGCCGGTCACGGAGTATGTGGGAGAACGACGGTGACAGTCAATGAAAACTGCTAGTGGACAGTAAACATTGTTTGTACTAATGTAACGTTCTGTGGAACGGCCTTTTGCTTCGCGTAGTGCACGACTCTCCGCAAACCAGATTGTGATCCACGAGCTCGAAGCATTTCTGCGCGAGAGCCGCGTTCGTCACGTACATTTCAGTGATGGAACGACTGTGCCTCCGCCGCTGGCGTACGTCACCAACTTCCCTCGTCTCTCTATTCCGCTATCCGGTCGGCACACCATGGAAATTTCACAAAACGGCAGTACAAAAACGATTCGGCCCGTACGCGGGCACGCAGTTTTTGTTCCGGACCACGCCTGGAACAAGCCGGACTGGGTAGAACGAATTGATGTACTCACTATTCTTTTTGGAGTGAAACAGATTGGAGTTAGTTTGGTTCGGCACAAAGGGGGCGCGCTAATGCCCACCGGTCTGAAGGCTAGCATGCATGGCGGCTACGACGTTCCCACGCACAGCATTCTTGCCGCGCTTATGGTTTTGGCGGCCGATCGCTCGGAAGGCCCTTTGGCTCGGTTGCTGACCGAATCTTTGCTGCATGCTTGTTTACGGCTGCTCAAGGCGCCGCAGCATCGAAAGCTGCGCAAGGCTATTCGTACTTACGAATCCATCTGCCTCTACCTGCAAGAGAATTTCCAGAATCCGATGACGCGGGAGAGTGTGGCAGAACATTTTGGGCTCGCCCCGAATCATATATCTCGGCTTTTCCGCAAAGAAGGGTTGATGCGCTTCAACGATTATCTCAACCTCGTCCGCGTGAACCGGGCAAAGTTCATGCTGCAGAACTACAGCATGACGTTGAAAGAGATCGCGGCGAATTGTTGCTACACTGACACGGCATACTTCTGCCGTGTTTTTAAGAAAATCTCCAAGGTGACACCAACGGAATATCGCGCCCGGAGTTTGGGAAACAAACCGAAGACGAAGATCAGTGCACTTCGGCTGGCCACCACCGCAGATGGCGAGAACGTGGCAACAGCGCTCTTCCGCGAAAAGGTTACCTAAATGCAACAAACGTTTTATTTCTCCTGTTTTCGATAGTAGGACTATTCACACATACTAAGAAACCGGCCATGAGCACAGCGTAGAGAATTGCACCCATGGCCGATATCTCATCGCCACATAACCAATGACAAAGCCGCTATATAACGTCCGTCAGCATTTGCTAACAGGGGTTTCATTTGCGATCCCATTCATAGCATGCGGCGGAATACTGATCGCGCTTGCGATTGGATTGCTTCAACTTACTGATCCGTCCGCAATGACCTCTCAGGGACCCGATTTCTCGCACGCGCCAACTTTGAAATTGATGCTCGATATCGGCAAAGCTGCTTTCACTCTTATGCTGCCCGTCCTTGCCGGCTACATCTCGTATTCGATTGCGGGCAAACCGGGACTTGTTCCCGGCTTTATTGGCGGTTATTTATCGGGCGTACCGATCCCTGTCCCAGGAACGAAAGACATCGTGGCGGGATTCCTGGGGGCAATACTAATGGGACTTCTCGCCGGTTATCTGGTCGAAGGTCTCAAGAAAGTTCCAGTTTCACAATACATTCGCCCGATTATGCCCATTCTCGTCATTCCAATTGTTTCCGGAGCCGTGATTGGTGTGCTCATGATCAAAGTTCTGGGACCGCCCATCGCTTCGGCGATGCAGCATGCGACTGTTTTTTTGCAGCATATGAGTACGGGAAACAG
>JBKPSP010000078.1:0-36925 GCA_046735175.1 Acidobacteriota bacterium | reverse complement strand
GTTCTGTCCGGTAATCGCCGAGCTGTCATCCGAAGCAAGAAACAGAGCTAGTCGCGCTACATCTTCCGGCAGGAGCTCACGCTTCAGGCTTTGCCGCTGCATGATCTCTGCCACATACTCCGGCGTCATCCACAGGCGGCGCTGCCGTTCGGTCATGATCGCGCCGGGCGAAATGCAGTTCACCCGAATGTTTTCGGGCCCCAACTCTTTCGCCAGCGTTCGCGTGAGCCCAACAATGCCAGCCTTGGCGACCACATAAACCGGTAGGCCGGTCGACGGAATCATCCAAGCAATCGAGCTCATGTTGATGATGGATCCCCCGCCCGCACTCTTCATTCCCGACACCACCGCTTGAGTGACGAAGAACTGATGTCGCAAGTTGACCGCAATGCGTTCGTCCCAATATTCGGGTGTGACTTCTTCAAACTTGTGCCGATCGTCACGCGCCGCGTTGTTTACAAGTACTCGGACAGGCCCAAGCTTCTCTTCAATCTCGGCAACTGAGTTCCGCACCATGCCTGTGTCGGTGAGATCGCAATGCAGGCACAAGGGCGGATTGGGCGTTAGGTCCGTCTTCAGCTTCGCGACACACCGGTCGTCAACGTCAACCAGCGCGACTTTTGCTCCCTGACGAGCGAACTGTTCCACCATAGCCGCGCCTATTCCGGAGGCGCCGCCGGTGATCAGCACGACTCGGTCGCGCAGACTGGAATATTGGGCAGTGTGGGAGGTGTCTGGCATGACTCGCCAGTATGTTACCGCGAAGCCGCGAGGCGAGCTTCAGGGACTAAGCGAGAATAGATGCATAAAAATTCTCGCCAGCGGCGAAGTTACCGCCGCTGGCGATGTTTGCCTCCGGGTCACCGCTCCCCCGACCGATGACCATCGGCATACGAAAAAGTGAGCCGGCCAGAAACGCTGTCCACAGTTTCATGTCAGCATTTCCGCCTACAACATGAAAAGCGTGATCCGCGGAAAAACTCCGCCAGTGAATTGTTGAATTTTGCAGAATCGGGTAGTTCAGGCCGGGGTAGCAGGCTGCTGTTGGGTCATGCAGTGGATCGCGCCGAAGCCCCAGATCAGGTCTCCGCAGTAGATCGGCACGATATCGCGGTCGGGGAAGATGTCGGCGAGGACGTCGAGCGCCACTCGGTCATTGGGATCATTGAAAACCGGCACGAGCACGAGACCATTGGCTATGTAGAAGTTTGCGTAGCTTGCGGGAAGCCGGCGCCCTTCAAAATAAACCGGCGCGGGCATGGGAAGATCGATTGTGGCCAGGGGCTTACCGTCTTCGGTAGTCGCGTCGCGCAGGCGGCGAATGTTTTCCCGCAAAGCTTCGTAGTTCTCACTTTTAGGATCGGCGTCCACGCAGGTGACAACCGTGTCAGGCGAAACAAAGCGCGTTATGTCGTCCACATGCCCGTGGGTGTCGTCGCCGACGACTCCCGATCCCAGCCAGATCACGTTTGTGGCGCCTAGATATTGCGCGAAAACCTTCTCGTAATCGCGACGCTTCATGCCTGGGTTGCGCTGCTGTACCCGGCTGAGCAAGCACTCTTCGGTAGTGATCAGCGTGCCCTGGCCGTTGACCTCGATCGAGCCTCCTTCGAGGACCACGCGCTGCTTGCCGAACATTGGCCGGATCTCCGGGGCCGCTGCGGCATTGGCCATCAGGCTGCCGCTTTTCTCATCGTGCTGCCAGTTGGGATATTTTGCCCAGGCGTTGAAGCGCCATTTGATTCCAACCAGCTCTGAAGGGTGCCCCACCCTTGTCTTCGCGCTTTTTACGAAGACAGGATGGGGATTTTGACTTCCGAGCGTTGCAGTCGAATCCTCGCCGGCAACAAACCCCTTGCCACACGGGAGCACAAATGCGCACCCCGAGTCCCGCGTCCACACACGATTCGTCGGCCAGCGGTGAAAGCGTACATTTTCATTCAAAGCATGCGCGCGCTTCAGCGTTTTTCGTGCGGTCCGCTCCGCAGACGCATCTTTGACGATCAACTCGACGCGCTCATGCCGGCTCAAGTAACGAATGATCTCGGCGTAGACCCATGGGATCGGCTCAAACTTCCCCGGCCAGTCGAGCTTGTAATGAGGCCACGCCAGCCACGTGGCGGCGTGCGGTTCCCACTCAGCGGGCATGCGAAGTTGAATTTCGGATGAAGGTGACGGAGGCATGGCTCAGTCGATCAATCTGCTGGTGATCGGCGCATATGCGTCGATCCGGCGATCGCGCAGAAAAGGCCAGTTGCGGCGTATATCTTCGAGCGCACGCGGGTCAACATCTCCGATCAGGATTTCTTCTTTGTCATGCGATGCGAGTGCGATCAGCCGGCCGAACGGGTCGGCTATAAATGAGCCGCCCCAGAATTCCAGTCCTTTGCCGGAAGCCTTGTTTCCGCGTACATCGCCTTCCTCGAATGCCACTCGATTTACAACCGCCACGTAAACTCCATTGGCGATTGCGTGCGCGCGCTGAATGGTCTGCCAGGCGTCGTACTGGGCTTGCCCGAATTGCTCTTTCTCGTCAGGATGCCAGCCGATGGCTGTTGGATAGAAAAGAACCTGCGCTCCCTGCAACGCCGTGAGCCGCGCACCCTCGGGATACCATTGGTCCCAGCAAACCAATGTTCCCACTCGCCCGACCTGCGTGTCGAAAGCCTTGAAGCCGAGATCGCCAGGAGTGAAGTAATACTTCTCGTAATAAAGCGGATCGTCGGGAATGTGCATCTTGCGATAGATGCCGCGCAGGCTGCCGTCGCTATCGAGCATCACTGCTGTGTTGTGATACACGCCCGGCGCACGCTTCTCGAATAATGACGCGACCAGAACAATTTTCAACTGTCTTGCTACTTCAGACAGGCGGGCGGTCGTGGGCCCGGGGATTGGTTCTGCGAGGTCGAACAGAGCCGCATCTTCACGCTGGCAGAAATACTGCGTCTGAAAAAGCTCGGGCAGGCACACGATCTGCGCGCCCTTCGCCTGTGCCTGATGCACGCGATCGATTGCACGCTGCAGGTTCTTGTCCGGATCGGGCGTTGCCGACATCTGCACCAGCCCAACGCGATACTTTTCCGCCAAGCTTCCTCCTAAGAAAGGGAATCATAACAAACGGAGACGCTTGATCGGATGTTCCGGAGCAGAAGTGAGCGGTAAGTGCGCTAATCCTTTTTCAATTCGGCAGTGAAGTTTGAAACCACAGTTACGGACTGGCTCGCCTGTTGCGAAACGTTTTCCATCAAAAATCGCTTGCCATCGGGAGCTACATCGTAGAACACAACCGGAGCCACACTGGCAACCGTGCCGATGAGTTTTTGCGGCGCGCCAAATTGCAGAGCGCCCTCGGCTTGTTTTACCGGCACCGCGTAAAGATCAAACTGTTGATCCAGGAAGAAGAGTTCTTTTCCGTCATTACTCCACTGCGGCTGCGACCCTCCATTGGCGGAGACCTGCCATTTGCCTTGCCCACCTCCGAACGCCATCACGAATACTTCTGTGCCGCCTGACTCATCGGACGCGTAAGAGAGCCAGCGGCCGTCCGGCGAAAGGTGTGCGTTGGTGGTCAGAGACACGGCTGCGTGGGAAACAATCAGTTGTGGCTTGCGCTCCCCTTCGAGGGGCAAGGCCCAAACCTCGCAATGACCACCGGGAGGACAGCGTGAATAGATGAGTTGCTTGCCATCACGCGACCAATCGTTGGGCACGATCTCCTGCTCGTTATCGAGCAAAAGCTCTTCATTTCCGGAGCCGTCAGAAAGCTTGCGGTAAATCTGAGAGTGGCCATTGCGGCCTGAGTTGTAGGCGATCCATTTGCCATCCGGCGACCAGACAGGGAAATGGTTGCTCACCGGACCGAACGTCAGCCTGGTGCGAACTCCGCGCGCGATATCCAGCACCCAGATGTCCGCTTGACCGTTATCAAGCTGCATGGCGACTCGATCTGCGTGCGGTGAAAGCCGCGCCAATCCCAGGTTTGCGAGTTTGTCGGCGATTGTCCCGACTTGATTGCCCTTGCGATCCAGCCAACGCAACTGCCAACTGGCGGTCCCTCCACTGCCCATCACCAAAGTTCCGTCGTCGGAAGCCGAGGCATCCATGTGCCAGGTGCTAATGTCGTTGGCCACACCCTTGGCGACGCTGACAGTGGTCCCGCTCAACCTGCCATGCGCCGGATCGAAAGCCTGGGCCATCAACTGATCGCCACGTGCGAACAGAACATATCCCCCTGCATAAATTGCGTTGGAATCAGCCCGAAATAAAAGCCGGTTCTCGCCTCCATCTAGAGAGGCGTAGTAAATCCCGTTGTTTGCCGCCTTTCCCGGGTCGTGGTTGATCGCGATGTACAGGAAATGCCTGCCGTCGGGCAGGAAAAAAGGCCAGCGGTGCGAAGTGTGCACGCCTGGATCAAGCTTGGTGGCTGGCACAGGCGTCCCGCCGGCAGCGTTTACTTGCATCAATGATGTCTGAGTGCCGGCAGAAAATAGAATGACATCACTTGGTCCCCATGCGCCTCCGCGTCCGAAGGGTGCATTCGCAATCTCTTGCGCTGCGCTGCCGTTCACATCAATGGTTTTTAGCTTGGTGTCCGCGAAAAAACCAAGCGAACGCGCATCCGGAGACCAAAATGGAAAAATCGCGCCTTCGGTACCGGGGATTGCCCGCGCATCCAAAGAATTCATCGGGCGAACCCAAAGCATGATTTTGCCTTGCGAATCCGTAGCGGTGAACGCAATGGCGGAACCGTCGGGAGCCAGCACTGGCGGGCCAGCGAAATCGCCCATCAAGTTCAAAATGGTATTCGGAGGCGGATTCATGGCAGCGCGGATCGTGCGCAATGGCCGTGCAGGGGGGTAGAAAACCGCACCGGCAAAAGCGCCTGCAACGATTGCCGCGCAAATCGCAGCGGCCCACACCAGTCGCTCACGTTTTTGCGGTACTGTTGGAACCGCCAACTTCGCCGAGGGCGCCTTGTCGGTCGCAATCCACTGAAGTTGTAGTTTGATGTCGTGCGCCGTCTGAAAACGATCATCGGGATTTTTTTGCAGGCAAGTAGCAACCAGATGATCGAGCGCTGCCGGAACCGTGGGGTTGAGTCCGCTGAGGGGCTCCGGATCTTTTTCCAATATTGACGATGCCAGCGATAGCTGACTCTTTCCTTCGAACGGCCGTTTACCCGCTGCCATTTCGTACAGCACGGCTCCGAGCGCGAAAATATCAGAGCGTGCGTCGGCCTCTTTGCCCTCGATCTGCTCGGGTGACATGTACTGGATCGTGCCAACGACAGTGCCCGCGGTTGTCAGCGGGCTTAACGGGCTGGGACCGCTCAGCGTAGCCACGGCGGTGAACGAGGGCGCATTTCCCGAGGCAGCAACCGTGGCATGGCCGACGGGCTTGGCGAGGCCGAAATCCATCAACTTGGCGCCACCAGGCGTGAGCATGATGTTTCCTGGCTTCAGGTCGCGATGAAGGATGCCCTGCCTGTGCGCGGAAGAAAGCGCCTCGGCTACTGCGATTCCAATCCGGTAAACCTCCGCGAGCGGTAGTGCTCCCTTCGAAAGCCGCGCGCCCAGCGTTTCTCCTTCCAGGAACTCCATGACAAGGAAGTCTGTGCCGTTTTGCGCGCCGACATCATAAAGATGGCAGATATGCGGATGGTTCAGCGCGGAAATGGCCCTGGCTTCGCGCTCCATGCGCTGCTTCAACTCCGGAGAGGAGGAAAGATGCGAGGCGAGGACTTTGACGGCGACTATGCGATCCAGCCGGGTGTCGGTGGCGCGATATACCTCTCCCATGCCGCCCGCGCCGAGCAGAGACTGAATTTCGTAAGGTCCAAGTTTGGTTCCGGAGCTGAGGGGCATCGCGCTGCGCGCCATTATATATGCGGCTCGCACGAACGCAGACCCCGTACGCGCTGGCACCTCCACATCGTGGTCTAGTAAAGTAGTTCTTCGCACTCATCCATCGAGGGAATCATGAAGCACGATAATCACGACGGCGCCGGAATTGAGCGCAAGCTGCACAATCCCATTGAGGACAAGCTTGTTCCGCTCCAGCCGCTGGATCTCACAAAGGTTCGTTCGATCGACGATCTGGTCCGCGCGATGTCCAATACCGCTTTTACCGGACGCCAGATCGGTGAAGCGGCCGACGTGCTCGAAGCCATGGCGCGAGACGAAGATTGCTTTGTGGTGATGACTCTGGCCGGAGCAATGACCGTCGCCAAGCAGGGACTGATCATCGCCGAACTGATCGATCGCGGGATCGTGAACGCCATCGTTTCAACCGGTGCGCTTATGGCTCACGGACTGGTGGAAGCCACCGGGCGCTCGCATTTCCGCTACAACCCTGATGTCCCGGACACCGAACTCTACGAGCAGGGCTACAACCGCGTTTACGACACGCTCGAGCCGGAACAGAACCTGGACGACGTTGAGCACGTCATGGCCGAAGTGCTGGAAGGCTGGGACCACTCCGATGTCCTGTGCTCATACAAGCTGAACCACAAGATCGGCGAATTCCTGGCGAGGCGATCGAAAGAACAGCGCGGGATCCTCAAATCTGCCTATGATCAGGGTGTGCCGGTGTTTGTGCCGGCGTTCACTGACTCCGAGCTGGGTTTGGATGTAGCTCTTCACAATCGTTTACGCGAAGGGTCTGGCCGTCACAAGATTCGCTTTGATCCTTTCGAAGACCTGGAACACTTTGCCTCGACGCTGCTTCGGCAGAAACGCCTGGGAATTTTTACCATCGGCGGGGGCGTGCCGCGCAACTGGTCGCAACAGTTCGGGCCGTTTATCGAATTGCGACACCGTCGTCTCGGAGAGAATGTGCCTTTGAAGCGCTATCACTACGGAGTGCGCATCTGCCCAGAGCCAGTGTATTGGGGAGGCCTCTCTGGCAGCCCGTATAGCGAAGCAATTTCCTGGGGCAAGTTTGTGCCTCCTGCTGAGGGCGGCCGGTTTGGCGAAGTGTTCGTGGATGCAACCGTAGGCTTGCCATTGATTGTGGCGGCGGTGCTGGAACGGCTAGGAAAGGTAAAATCAACCGGTGGAAAAGCGAAAAAAGAAAAAGCCGGCGCCCGCAAATAAACTTTCTCGCACCTCAGGAGGCTTAAGTCTTCGTAAGCTCGTCGCGCAGATCACTCCGGTGAACCGGCACCCTGAGGTTCCCAGTGGACCAGCCGTGGGAAAGGAAATCGTGGAGTGGACGAGCAAACGGGGAGGACCTGAGCGTTTTGCCGCTTAGTCTTGCGTCGAGACGTTACTTTCGTCCCAGCCCTTTCCCTATCTGATCTGCCCACCATCCCCGCGATAAACTGACGCGACTTCCCCAAAAACTGAACCGCTTTCGCTGAAGACCCATGCTGATTCCCATCCGGCACGAGAACATGTCGGCCCGGCGCTGGCCCGTGATTACCTTTGCATTGATTGCCATCAATGTACTGGTCTTCCTGGCTACTTTCCAGACCCTGCAGGATGACATCAAGCGTGTTGGCGACGTTCGGTTGCACCTCGTTCTTCTCGCGGCTGCCCATCCCGAACTGAATACCTCATCGGAAGTGCAGGAGACCGTCAGCAAGGTCAAACGCCAATACCCGAAAGATTGGGCAGAGCTGTCGGATCGAACGCGCCGGCCGGTCGACGCCTGGGACCGGCAAATGCTGCAGAAGCAGGACGAAGATGAACTGCAAGGCGATATGAATTCGCTTTCAGTTCAACTGCAGCAGGCGAAAGAGAATTCCATCGCGGAAAAGTACGCGTTCATTCCGGCTCATCCCAGCGCCATCTCCTTTATCACGGCGAACTTTCTGCACGGCGGCTGGATGCACTTGATCGGCAACATGTGGTTCCTTTGGCTGGCGGGATTTGTCCTTGAAGATCTGTGGGGACGGTGGCTTTACACAGCGTTCTATCTGATTGCCGGGGCTGCGGCCATGCAGTTCGACGCGTGGCTGAATGCCGGCAGCACGGTGGCAACCCTGGGCGCATCCGGAGCTGTGGCCGCGCTGATGGGCGCGTTCCTGGTACGGTTCCCGAAAATGAAGATCGAGATGCTGTGGTGGATATTCCTTCGTCCGCGCCGGTTCAAGGCCGCAGCCTATTGGCTGTTGCCTTTGTGGCTGGCGATGGAGATCTTTTACGGCTCGCTCTTTGGCCAGTCGACCGGTGTCGCGCACTGGGCGCACGTCAGCGGCTTTGTGTTCGGCGCGCTGGCGGCCTTGGGCTTGCGTTATTCAGGCCTCGAGCAGAAAGCCAACCAGAAGATTGAAGCCGACCTGACACTGCAGAGCGACGCTGAAATTCAAGAAGCCAGTGATCTGATCGATAAAGGCGAATTCACATCCGCGGAAGAAATTCTGAACGATTATCTTTCGAGGAGACCGAACTCTCTGGACGCGTGCAATCTCCTGGTCATCATTCACAGAAAGAAAAGCAACACTACTGCCTTGGCTGAGGCATTGGCGCGACTCTGCGCCATTCACCTGAAAGCCGGGGAAAACGAACTGGCCTGGAAGTGCTACGAGGAGATTCGGCAGGCCGGCGGTCAGGCACCGCCGCCCACGACCTGGCTCGATTTATGCCGCGCCGCCGAGAAACTCGAACATTTCGATCGCGCGCTCGCGGAATACGAAAAGCTGGCGAGTGCATATCCCAAGGAGCGGCAGTCGATTCTGGCCCAGCTTGCGGCAGCGCGCTTGTGCTTAAAACGCCTGAACCAGCCTGAGCGAGCGCTTCAGTTGTTCGAGGCCGCGGACAAGTCGCCTGTGCCACACCTGGATTGGGAACAGAGCATTGTGGCAGGCATCAAAGAAGCGAAAGCGGCGATGTCGCAAAAGGTCGCCGTTGTTGGTATGTCCGGATAGTGCCCGTTCTGCTTTTCGACACTACAAGAGTCCAAACGGAACCCATAGGAAAAACCCCAGAACTGCACTTATGCTCAACGACACGCTGGCCCGGCCGCTTTTCCCCATTGCCGCACCAACAAAAGCTAGAGGACTGAACCAAAAGCCGATCCACCCAAACACATCATTCGAGTTGGCAAGCGTTGAGCGGAGAGAAGTATGCGCGATCAGTAATAACGCAGCGCAAAAACCAGTTCACCGCGCCCGCAACGAGACCAATCAGCAAGCCGAACTGCTGCCATTTCGGCAACGTTTTGTGGGTAGAGTCGCGAAGCGCAGAAATACCAAGCGGCTGCTACAAATCCAGCACAAACCAAGAGCTGAACCACAACTGTCATTACGGAAGCCCGTCTTTTCTCAAGTGCTATGAATTAGAAAGACAGTGCTAATCGAAAATAAAAATCGCCGCCGCAATCACTGTCGTCCACAGTCCGCGCTTGTCGCCTACCGCCGACTGGGTCACGTTCGCCGTACGCACGATCTTGTTAGAAATCCGGTAAATTTCTTTCTTCTCGTCCCAGGAGCGGTCGGGGTCGAACTCAACGTTCAGCGTTGTAGCTAGCATTTCTGCCGCCAGCTCTTCGGCGTAGTCCCCGGCGGCGTCTTCCGTTTCGCCGAACGAGTGATGCTCACTTAAATATCCATAAGTATTGCGGTCGGCTGGAATCGCCACCCCGATGCTGGCCGCCAGCAGGCGGTGCGGTTCACGCGTAGAGTTCTCAGCGACGACGGAGAAAACAACCTCGCCAGGATTCAGATAGGGAAGTCCCTGGGCGCGCGAGATCAACTTACATTGTGGCGGAAAGATGGAAGAAACCCGAACCAGGTTTTGGGCCGCGATGCCAGCGTCGCGCAGCGCCAGTTCGAATGAAGTCAGGCGCTCTTTGTGCTTACCGACCCCCTTGGTGAAGAAGATCCGCTTGGGGACCATGTCTTTGGACAATTCAGAAACCCTCCGGGTTTTTGAGTGGATGAATCGTCAAATTTAACATACGACTTCAGCCTACAAGTGTGAAAAGTAAAAGAAAAAGTGCCGCCCGGGGTTCGGCCCGAGCGGCACGTTGCCGGCGAATTGGCTATCCAACGATGCTCTTTGCGTTTTTGGCGCACTGAGCAGTCAAAGCTCTTAACCGCAAAGATCGCGAAGAAGATCCGCAAAGGCCGCGAAGAAAATCACACCCGTCTCGGCTGTTTATTTGGCTGCAGCGACCTGGCTTACCTCGATGGTCTCGCCGTCCGGAGTGCCCGTAACTTTAGCTTGCTCTCCGGCGAGCTCACTCAGCTTGTCTTGAAGCGCCTTGTCGCTCGCCTTAAGGCTATAAACCTTGTCGCCGACGACCAGAGCATAAGTCGATCCCTTCTGGACGCAAGCGCGGGCGCAATCCGCCTTTTTTCCGGCCATCATGTGGCTGGCGCCACACATAGAATCGCTGACTTCGCCCGTGAAGCTCTGAGACTTGCCCGCTCCGAGCGCTAATACCGAACAGCCAAGAAGAGCAACAACCTTCAAACTTCGCATTTTCATTAAAGTCCACCCTCACGAGATAAAGTTACCTTCGCCGCAAGCCAGATCGGCATGGCATGTCGAATTTTAGCGGAATGAATCGCAGGCATTTGTCAGGAAACGGTTACTTCGGCACGAAATGCAGCGCCACAGCCACGGTCTTCTCGTCCTCATCCACCGATTCTCTTGAGACCACGTTATAAGGAATTTTCAAACCAACGTCGTGGTACATCGACTTAAAGAATCTCTGGCGATAGCTGTTGTCGTACGGTTCACCCTTTTTTAACTGCCATTGTTCGGCCATCTTCTCTGCATTTGGTTGCGGGATCCCGTCGATCGTGAGATCGCCCATGCGATAAAGATCACCTTCGCTCACCTTGAGTTCGTAACTGACGGACGAGGAGGCGTCGTCCATTTCCGGCCGCGCTTCGACGTGAGCGACGATGTAGCCTTTGGTTCCGTAAAGTTTCTGTACTTCCTCGATGTCTTCGTCGAGTTCCACCGCATTGGCCGGCTGCCCCGGTTTCAGGTGGATTAACGGCTGCAACTGCTCAGCAGGCAACGCCGAGTTTCCACTCCAGCGCGCTTGGGTCACCATGTACGTTATACCCGGCGTGACCGGGACCGTTACATTCACCAGCGTCTGCGGCCCGTCGTCTGTGACCTTGGCCTCGGAGTCGGTAAACTTCGCCTTCAAATATCCCCGCGAAAGATATACCGGAAGGAAGTTGTGCTGTTCCTGAAGGCGCATCTTGCTTCGGGAATATTCCTGCTTTGAAAGCGGCTTAGCGGCATCGCGGAGTGCAGGCAGCTCAGCTACGGAGGCGCCGGCGAAATCAATTTCGTTAATTACGATTGGGTGAAGCGTGACTTTATAGATGTACGAAGTCACTGGCCCGTTCAGTTCGGCCGCCGGCAGATAGTCAGCCTCGCCGAATATCTTCCGCTCGGCAAGAATGCCTTTGAGATTCTCAGCAATCCTATCCGTCAGATTGCCGCCGGCGGGCACACGGCCGTCGAACAAGGGCATGCGAGACTTCAGCAATGACACAAGTTCGGAGTCAGAGAACCAGACAAAATTGTCGAACAGAATCGGAACGAGTTTCTCAGTCTCCTGGACTTCAAGATCGAGATTGCAACCCGCGGTCGAGTACTGATATTTGTAACTCAGATTTGCGAAGAGTCCGGTTTCGCCCAGCTTCTGTGCTGCCTCCTGGAACTCGTTTTCGCCGGCATATTGTCCCAGCTTCAGCCCTGAAGCAGCGACCACTTCATCTTCCTTGAAATGCTGGAGTCCTCTTACGTGGACCGACAGGAGCTTATAGCTGAGTTTGGATTTTGCGGAATTCTGGGCAAAAACACCGGCACAAAGCAGGAGAAGATAAGAGCAGAAGAGAACGCAACGGCCCACGCGACGAATTGTATAACACGCATGCGGATGAGCAGTAACTAGCGTCAGTGTTTTCCTGAGGCGACCGTCTCGCCTGTCTTGCTCTTCACTGCAATATCAATGAACGCCAGTGCGGCGCGACTGAGGGCCTTGTCTTTGCGGAAGACGAGGGCAAGATCGCGACGAATCTGGAGATCAGCGAGCGGGATGGCCGCGAGCACCTTCGCCTGAACGTCCTCGGACGCGTGTGAGCGAGGAATAAACCCCACGCCAACGTCAGCAGCTACGAAGCGTTTGAGCAGTTCGCTTGAGTCGAGTTCCATGGTGATTCGCGGCTTAAGTTTGCGCTCGTGAAACAAATCGTCGAGAGCGTCACGCGTGTGGCCCACCTTGGGAACTACCAGGGGATATTGGGCGATGTCAGTTGCGGCTGCGGCCTTGAGCTTGGCCAGAGGATGCTTCGGCGGCACAATCACAACCAATTCGTCTTTATGGATCAACACGGCGGTCAGCCGGTTATCGGTGACCGGCATCGAGACGACGCCGAAGTCCACAGAGTTATCGATGACCGACTCGAGGACCTTCGAGTAGTCGGCGCGCTTGATATTCACGGAGACATCGGGATATTGCTTCTTGAAATGCGCGAAGACTTCGGGAAGGATGTGAAGGCAAGTTCCTTCATTCGCTCCGACAACGATCTCGCCGCGGGGCACCCGCTCGGTTTCGGCGATCGAGATCATAGCTGCCTTGCGCGCGTCCAACGTTTCTTCAGCAAATTTCAGAAACAACTTGCCTGACGCCGTGATGGAAACCTTCCCGCCCGAGCGATCGAGGAGTTTCGCTCCGACCTCTTCTTCGAGGGAGCGAATCTGCGAAGATATCGCCGGCTGCGTGCGAAAGCGCTTCTCCGCAGCGCGTGAGAAGCTCGACAGCCGCGAAACTTCAATAAAGGTTTCTAGTTGATCGAAATCCATGGGAAAGCGTTAGTACTCACTCAGCTTCGCGCTCTTTGCGTCCGAACTCAGCCTCTCTGGATGTTGCCTGCTGAATGCTGAATGCACAATCCTTATTCCTCATAATCGGCGATTATCTGCCCCATAAAAACAATCAATTTCCCCGCATCCGGCGCTGGAAATAGACTGTCATCGCCTGCAATGTTGAAAAGATTGTAGCAGGTGTACAATTCTTCAGATTCCCGAGAAAGCTTTGATCTTAATGCTGTTGGCTGACGGCAGTGTGTCCGAAGCTTCAACTTCAGGGAACCGCCCGACTTCTTAAAGGAGCATTCCAAAATGTCAGATGCAAAAACTGTCCTGGAATTCGCGAGTAAAAACGGGGCCAAGTTGCTTGACCTCCGCTTTACGGACCTACCAGGATTGTGGCAACACGTTTCTTATCCCATCAATCAGTTGAGTGAAGATTCGTTTGAAGAGGGCTTCGGTATGGACGGTTCGTCCATCCGCGGCTGGGCGGCAATCAATGAAAGCGACATGCTCCTGGTTCCGGACCCGAAGACCCACATGATGGATCCGTTTACCGAAGTGCCGACGCTCGTCATGGTGTGCGATGCGATTGACCCACTAACGAAGCAACATTACGATCGCGATCCGCGCCACATCGCGGAAAAGGCTGAGCTTTATCTGGCGTCAACGGGAATCGCTGACAAAGCGTACTTCGGCGCAGAAGCTGAGTTCTTCATCTTCGATAACATCCGCTTCGATCAGCGCGAGCAGCACGGCTTCTACTTCATCGACGCCGAGGAAGGCCGTTGGAATTCAGGCCGCGAGAACAACAACCTCGGATATCGTCCGCGCTACAAGGAAGGCTACTTCCCGGTGCCTCCGATGGACCACTATCAGGACCTGCGCACTGAGATGGTCATGACCATGCAGAACTGCGGGCTCGATGTTGAGTGCCATCACCACGAAGTTGCGACCGGGGGGCAGACCGAAATCGACCTTAAGTACGACTCGCTGGTCAACTCCGCCGACCACATGCTGCTTTACAAGTACATCGTGAAGAATGTCGCTAACCAGTACGGCAAAACGGTTACGTTCATGCCAAAGCCGATCTTCCAGGACAACGGCAGCGGCATGCACACGCACCAGTCGCTATGGAAGGGCGGCAAGCCGCTCTTCGCAGGCGACGGCTATGCCGGACTTTCACAGATGGCCCTGTGGTACATCGGTGGATTGATCAAGCACGGCCCGGCGCTGGCTGCGATCATCGCTCCGACAACAAACTCCTACAAGCGCCTGGTTCCGGGCTTCGAAGCTCCGGTCAACCTCGCGTATTCTCGCCGCAACCGCTCGGCAGCCTGCCGTATTCCGATGTACTCGGCGTCGCCGAAGGCAAAACGTGTAGAGTTCCGTCCGCCAGACCCGAGCTGCAACCCGTACTTGGCGTTCTCGGCCATGCTGATGGCGGGACTGGACGGAGTCGAGAACAAGATCGATCCCGGCCAACCGCTCGACAAGGACATTTACGATCTCGGCCCCGAGGAGCTTGCAAAAGTTCCCTCGATGCCCGGCTCGCTCGAAGATGCTCTGGACGCACTCGAAAAAGATCACGCCTTCCTGCTCAAAGGCGACGTCTTCACCGAGGAACTCCTCAGTACCTACATTGATTACAAGCGCTCGAAGGAAGTGGACGCAGTGAGACTGCGGCCGCATCCGTACGAGTTCGCCCTGTATTACGACATTTAACCCTTGTAGCCCTGCTATACGAAGGCCCGGCGCAAGCCGGGCCTTTTTGCGGGCGCAAAACAAAAGCCCGGCTGCGCCGGGCTTTTGTAGTCGAAGCAATCGGACTACATGGAGGCTTTCAAACGCTGGACGGAAGGTTCGGTCGGCATGGTGTGCAGCCGTGGTAATGCCGAGCTGCGCACCTCATGAATTTCGAAGTCCTGGAGGTCGGTCAGGCCGCCAGTGATTGCCTCGAGCGTGGCATTCGACCTGGACAGCACTGAGAGCAGGTGCTTGCGGGCGATCGGCCTGTCCGCCGGATGGATGTGCTTCCACCACCGCTTCACCGACTCCTGAACGTCCCCCTCAGTCTTGTCGTTTTCAACTAAGCTATCAATAAGCCGGTATACCTTGCTCTTAACTGCCTGATACGAAACTGAAATCTCCTGCCCCATGTTCTTTTGGTACTCCTCGGCGCAGCTACTTGCACGAGCTTGGCCAAACCTCCGCTTTGATTTAGCGGTACTTATGCCGTCTACATACCGATTTCCTCCCACAACTTGGAGATTCACAGCTCAGGGTATGGTTTTTGGAAGAAAGATAGCTATTAGGCACGCACCCCGGTCCGCAATATAATGCGGACTCTTCTTTGGGGCAGTCTACACACTTTCAACTTTCGGGGAGGCCTTCATGAAGGCTAGATTCTATGTCCTTGTGGCGATTTTAGCTTTTGTTATCGGGGCGGACGCCCAGTCACCGTCCGGCGAACGGATGTTTTTTCCTTCAGACATGTTTTGGGGATATGCGCAGTTTGACATTGCCCCACCTCACAACGAGATTGATCCAAACCTGTGCGCAGCAACCGCCGGAAACTTCGGCGGCAAGAACGCTCCTTGCAACGCCTTCGCTCGCTACATGCTCTCGGGACTGGTCGAAGTACGGCCGTTCGGACGCGGCCCGTTTCGCCGTTTCATGCTTTGGGGCGAGCCACACTTTCTATTCGGGAAGAATGTTCCTCAAACGCTTTATACCTGGTCGCTCGATGCCATCGGCGTCGAACACTCCTGGGGAGCGGCTATTTATTTGGGGAAGGGATTCGAAGCCCGCGTGACCCAGCACTTCTTGTTCGATCGCTTCGGCGCGCGCGACCGCTTCCTGGGCCCTGCCGACCTGGGCACGAACGGCCCATGGGGACGCTATAACACGATCGGCGTTCGCAAATACTTCGGCACCCGGAGATGGTAGCCGGCATTCGGCTATATTGAGAAGCTCGGATGGCCTTGTAAATCTCCATTCCGGGCTAAGTTGCCGATGCCTTTTTCTCCAAACTCAACCGCTTCTGAATCCGGAGCTCTGGCAGGTATATCGTTCCACGATCCAGTCGTGGCTCACGCGAGTCTCGAGCATCTGTCCGTCAAATTATCACCCGCGCTTCGCGCCGCCGTTCCCGCCCTGCTATCGGACGCGCCCGACCCAGACTCCGCCCTTCTTCTGCTGGACCGGATGGCGACCGAATCCCCCGAGACCATTCGCGTGTTAGAAGCCCATCCATTCCTGGCGCACTACGCAATCGCCGTTTTTGGCAATAGTCGGTATTTGGGCGAGACCCTGGTCAAGAATCCCGACATTTTGCAAGGTTTTCTGCGGGAAAGGAAACTCGATCGCAGTTTTTCTCATGAAGAGTTTTCCGAAGCCCTGGCACGCTTCCAGTCGCGCTCCTTCGATCGGGACACCTCCTTGCTTCTGGCTCGCTTTAAACGTCGCGAGTACGTCCGCATCATGTTGCGTGACGTGCTGAAGATTTCTCCCCTCGCAGAAACCACCGCTGAGATCTCCGTCCTGAGCGACGTTTTGATCGAAGAAGCACTGCGCGAGGCCGAAAGCGCAATGGAGCGGCGGTTCGGACTGCCTCAGCATCTTGACGCCGAGGGCCGCGCCGTAAACACCCCTTTTGCGGTCTTATCTCTGGGAAAGCTCGGTGGAAATGAGCTCAACTACAGCTCCGATATTGACCTTCTTTACCTTTACGGGGACGGCAAGGAACCGCCGTCGGCGTCTATCTCCAACCGGGAGTATTTCGTCCGGCTGGGACAACTCGTAACAGAGAGCCTCTCCCGTTCCACCGCCGAGGGTGCGGTGTTTCGGATTGATCTTCGACTCCGGCCTCAGGGGAATGAGGGAGAACTCGCGATCAGCCTTTCGAACGCTCTCCGTTACTACGCCGAAACCGCCCACGACTGGGAGCGCCAGGCGCTTATTAAGGTGCGCCATTCTGCCGGGAACATTCAGCTCGCGCGCGAGTTCATCCGTCGTGTGCAGTCCCAGGTTTACAGCGAGAAGATCAACTTCGCGGCCATCAAGACCGCCCTGGTTGCGCGCGAGAAAATCGACAAAAAGCGCCGCCGACAAATTGCTGTCGAGGGCCATGAGTCCATCAATATAAAAATTGACCGCGGAGGGATACGCGATATCGAGTTCCTGGTGCAATGCCTGCAGCGGGTGTATGGCGGCGCGGAGTCCTGGCTTCGCTCGGGAGGAACGCTCTTCTCGCTTCACAAACTGCACGACAAGCGGCACATCAGCGGCCACGATTTTCACGAACTGACCTCTGCCTACGCATTTTTGCGGCATCTCGAGCATCGGCTACAACTGCGGCAGGGGCAGCAGGTCCACCGCCTTCCAAACTCGCCCGCTGAGCTGCAGGCGTTGCAGCGCTCCATGACCGGCCTCACTCCCGGCTACCAACTTGTAGAACTGGTCTCGGCAGTACGTGAGCGAATGGCCGCGGTTTCAGAAATCTATCGCCGGGTGATTTATCAGCAGGAGACCAGCCGGACCGACAGACCTCAGCAGGATGAGTTCGAGCTGCGAAGCCGGCATGAGGGGGCGCCAACGGACGCTTCGCACTCCGAATTGCTGGAACGTATCGCCGAAGACGCACCCGATATCTTCCGCGTTCTCAACCAGCCAGGCCTGAGTTCAGCAGGAAAAAAGAATTTGCTCCGGTTTTTGAGTGCTGCGTTCGGCAGTTCCAGGTTTTACACGAGTCTGCTGCGAAATGAACGGAACCTGCTGAGGTCACTCCCCATTTTTGAGAACAGCGAATATCTGACGGAAGCACTCGTCCGCAATCCTGACGAGTTGCAGACCCTCGCGGAAATCCATGGCAACGAAGTGTCCAGTTCCGGAGAAAGCTTATTCGAAATCAACGCCTTCATCGGCGAGCAATTTGAGAGCGGGGACCGCGTCTTTGACTACGTGGCTAATTCAACCGCTTCGCTGGGCGAAAGGACCGCACTTTTGCGCCAGCATTTCCGGCACCGCATGTTTGCCTCCGGTGCCCGCGACATTGCCGAACACCGCTCCATCTATTCTTCGTTTGCGGAAACAACTTCTGCGGCGGATGGGGCGATTCGTGCCGCGCTCGCGCTTGCAGATGTCCCCAAAGGCCTGGCAATTTTTGCTCTTGGCCGATTGGGCACCAGAGAGTTTGACCTGCTTTCCGATGCTGACCTGCTCTTCGTCTGCGACGAAGGCGCGGACAAGCTGGCACTGACCAAGTCGGTCGAGCGCCTGATACAAGCTTTGGCCGCTTACACGAACGAAGGACTGGTCTTTCCTGTGGATACGCGCTTGCGGCCTCGCGGTGCAGAAGGAGAACTGCTGGTAACACCGGCGCAGTTGCAGGCCTACTTCGCCAGTGAGGCACAGCCATGGGAGGCCTTGACGTTTACCAAGCTTCGCCCGATTTCTGGAGGAATGGAACTGAGCCGCAAGACAGTTGCGGTAAGCGAATCTTTATTTTCGCGCTTCGCCGCCGAGCACGATTTTGCCGTTTCGGTACAGGCAATGCGCCAGAAATTGCAGGATGCAAGCGCTCCGGAAAAGAGCATTCGCAGCTCCGCGGGCGCACTTTATGACATAGATTTTCTTTCGAGCTTCCTGCTGGTTAAACACGCCATTGCCCCGAAAACCGGGAACCTTCGCGACAGAATTTGGCGCTGTGCGTCTGCGGGAGCGCTGGACAGAAAGGACGCGGCATTGCTCGACCACGCGGCGGAACTATTTCGCACTGTAGAGCACGCGATGCGCGTTGTAACAGGGCGAAACAGCCGCTGGCTGCCTGTGGCTGACCATCCACGTCAGGCCATCCAAAATTTGACATCGAAGATTCTGCGCCGCGAGGTTGAACGCGGATTGGAAGAGGAGTTATTGCGGACGTTCGCAGAAGTAAGGGCGATTTACGATCGCGTCGTTCGATAGCGATCGCGTAGCACAACCGGCCCGGCTGTGCGCATCCTCAGTATCGCGAATGCAGGGAATAATTCCGCGCTACCCCAAATCCGGTGACTCCGATGTGTCCGATGGAGAGCCATCTCTCGAGCTTGTGGTGCCCCGTGCGATGGAAAATGTAAGAGATTCCAACTGAGGTCGCAGCCCCGGCTGCCTCCAGCGCCGCGAAACCGGCGTGATTGTTCACCACATCATCAGGCAGCAGGATTTCTTCGCGTCCACGCGCCAGCATGTTGCGGGTGGAGGCGTAATCGAGGCCGCGAAAAACGGCAACGCCTGAGAAGAGAAAAATGTTTTCCCGGTCCCAAAACCTGTGTTCAAGAAAAGGCGTAGCCGCAGACGCGGACGAAATGTCCCCGGCCTCTGTTTGAGCATTCGCGTTGACCAGAAGAACACAAAGGAATGCCGCCAACCCCAGCACGCGCATGCCCGATTGTAGCGGCAAGGGCCGCTCATCCGAGCATTTATAATTCTTGTTCTCGTTTTGCCCGGAGGAATTGATGGCAGATTCATTCAATGGCTTGCCTGTCCCGAAGGACGGGGCGCGAATTACCTACAGTGCCGGTCGCATTCAGGTCCCGCCGAATCCGATTATTCCTTTTATCGAGGGCGACGGAACTGGCCGTGACATCTGGAAGGCATCGGCGCGCGTGTTCGATGCAGCCGTGCAGAAGGCTTATGGCGGCAAGAAGCGCGTTGTCTGGTACGAGATTTTCGCCGGCGAGAAAGCCAAAGCAAAATTCAATGACTGGCTCCCGCAGGACTCGGTGGAAGCGATTCGTGAGTTTCGCGTCGCAATCAAAGGCCCGCTCACGACGCCCGTTAGTGGCGGCATTCGCTCGCTGAACGTGACTTTGCGCCAAGTGTTGGATCTCTACTCCTGTATTCGTCCCGTGAAGTATTACAGGGGCACGCCATCACCAGTGAAGAATCCCGAGCGCATGGATGTCGTCATCTTCCGCGAGAACACGGAGGACGTTTACGCCGGCGTGGAATGGGAGCAGGGAACACCCGAAGCCGCGAAGCTGATCGAATTCCTTAACAAAGAAATGCTAAAAGGCGGCAAGAAGCAGGTGCGGACGGATTCGGGCGTTGGCATCAAGCCGATTTCGATTTTCGCCACCAAGCGACTAGTCCGCATGGCGATTCAGCATGCGCTTGAAAGCGGACGGAAAACAGTCACGCTGGTTCACAAGGGGAATATCCAGAAGTTCACCGAAGGCGCGTTTCGCAAGTGGGGCTACGAACTCGCGACCGAGGAATTCCGCGACAAAGTTGTCACCGAGCGCGAGAGCTGGATTCTCGACAACAAAGATAAAAACCCGAACCTTTCCGCAGAAGAAAACGCCGCGCAAATCGAGCCGGGAATCGAGTTCGCGCCGCCGGAGTTCCGCAAAGCTGTTGCCGATGAAGTTCGCTCTGTTCTCGATAGCATCTATTCGACTCACGGCCACGGCGCCTGGAAGAAGAAGTTAATGATCAACGACCGCATTGCCGATTCCATCTTTCAGCAGGTGGTCACGCGCGCCGATGAATATTCGGTGCTCGCGACTCCAAACTTGAACGGCGATTACATCTCCGACGCCTGCGCCGCGCAGGTTGGCGGGCTGGGTATTGCTCCGGGTGCGAATGTCGGCGATGGTTATGCTGTGTTCGAAGCCACGCACGGCACGGCGCCGAAGTACGCCGATAAAGACGTAATCAACCCAGGCTCGGTCATGCTATCGGGTGTAATGATGTTTCGTTATTTAGGCTGGAACGAGGCCGCCGACCTGATCGAAAGTGGGCTTGAGCGCACCATCGAGAACAAAACCGTAACTTACGATTTCGAGCGGCTGATGCCGGGTGCGACGAAGGTCAGTACAAGTAAGTTTGCTGACCACATTATCGAGAACATGGGAGCGGGGGTTCTGAGCGCTGTTTGAACGCCGCCAGTCAGCAATTTGGTAATTGGGTAATCGGGTAATTTGGTAATTTCCCCCAAAGCCGCCTCTGCGGCTCCGGTTTTCAAATTACCCAATTACAAAATTACCAAATTACAAAATCCGAGGAACTCATTCATGCGAAAGAAAGTAAGCATCGTTGGTTCAGGTAACGTCGGCGCCACCGCCGCTCACTGGATTGCGTCGAAGGAACTCGCCGACGTCGTTCTCATCGACATCATCGAAGGCGTGCCACAAGGCAAGGGCCTCGACCTGCTCGAAGCCATGCCGATCGAGAAGCGCGACTCCTATGTCATTGGCACGAACGACTATGCCGATACCGCCAACTCCGACATCGTCGTCGTCACCGCTGGTATCCCACGCAAACCCGGCATGAGCCGCGACGACCTGCTCAATACCAACTACAAGATCATGAGCGACGTTGTCGGCAAGGTAATCAAGAACTCGCCGAACTGCATTCTGATCGTCGTCTCGAATCCGCTCGATGCCATGGCCCAGGCTGCTTACAAGCTCAGCGGCTTCCCGCGAGAGCGCGTCATTGGCATGGCTGGGGTGCTCGACTCTGCCCGTTTCCGTACGTTTATCGCCGACGAACTGAAAGTCAGCGTCGAGAACGTGACAGCCTTCGTCCTCGGCGGGCACGGCGACACGATGGTGCCGTTGGCACGTTACTCCACAGTCGCCGGTATTCCGATCACGGAATTGATCGCTCCAGATCGCCTCGCGCAACTGGTTCAGCGCACCCGCGACGGTGGCGCCGAGATCGTGAAGTATCTCAAGACCGGCAGTGCGTACTACGCGCCGTCCTCGGCGACAACCGAGATGGTCGAAGCCATCCTGAAGGACAAGAAGAAGATTCTCCCCTGCGCCGCCTATCTCGACGGCGAGTATGGAATCAAAGGCCTCTATGTCGGCGTACCGGTAAAGCTCGGAGTGAAGGGCATCGAACAGATCATCCAAATCAAGCTCACCGCCGAAGAGCAAACCGCCCTCAACAAGAGCGCTGACGCGGTGAAGGAGTTAGTGGGAGTGATTGGAGTGTGAGGCCGGTCCTCGCATTGGTTCTTTTGCTCCTGCTGCTCACGGCGTGCCACGAAAAGCCAGCGCCTGTTCCCACCGACAATCCTAGACTACCTGCCAGCGTCAGGATGCAGGATGCGAACTTCAAGAGCTCGGCTCTTGGTCGCCTCATGCCTTATCGCGTAATCTTGCCGTCCTCAATCCCTCCAGGACAGAAACTGCCGGTTATCTTTCTCCTGTATGGCGGTGGGGGGAACTACCGCGACTGGTCTAACTATTCCGATGTTGCTCGATTTGCCGAGGAGGGATTGATCCTGGTTATGCCCGAAGGCGAGTCGTCGTACTACGTCAACGCAGCCGAACGGCCGAACGACCGATTTGAGGATTACATTGTCGAAGACCTAGTCGCCGATGTTGAGAGTCGATTTCCTGTCGCTGAAGGCCGAGCGAGCCGTGCGATTGCCGGAGTCTCCATGGGAGGCTTCGGCGCAGTCACATTATCGCTGAAGCACCCTGACCGTTTTGCTTTCGTGGGTGGACTTAGTTCCGCAATCGACGTCCCGAGCCGCCCATTCTCGTTCAAGCGAATTTCTCAATATCGCGGACACGCTCAGATATTTGGACCTTGGGGCAGCCAGACGCGCAGGGCAAATGATCCTTATATTTTAGTTGAAAACTCGGAGCCTGCGAAGGTGCCGTATCTCTATCTCACTTGTGGGCAGCAGGAAGGGCTATTACCGGCAAACCGGAGATTCGCAACTCTGCTTCAGAAATATCGATTCAATTATGAGTTTCACGAGGGTCCGGGTGGGCACGACTGGAATCAATGGAACCGCAGGCTGCCGGAGTTACTGCAGGCTCTCCGGCAGCACTTCTTGAGTCAAGTGAAGCTGACTTAACTAGGCTGCCTTTTGCTGTGCTCTGAACTTCGCCCAGCGCGCTCGCTGCGCCGATGCGATCTTCTTCCGGGCGGCGATGGACAATGGCTTCCGCGCGGACGCGCCGCCATTTCCGCGTTCCCTCTGCCGCCGGGCCTTCTGCGCCAAAGACATCTTCCGTCGCGCTTCGGCGGAAATAGAACGCTGCGAGCCCGACCTTCGCACTCCACTCGATCCATTCAGCGACTCTATCGCCGTGATCGCCTGGTCCAACTTTTCCAACTGCGCTTGGGCTTTGCTTCTCTCCGACCGGAGCTGATCCAGCGCATTGTTTAGACTTGTCATTTAGGTTCCCCCCTCGGTAACAACGAACAAACCTGCTCATTCTAGCCGCATAGCGCCATTCCACGCTACTTAGAAGCCGGTAATTGGCTGCGCGGGCTACACCCTCTCAATCACGACGCTTTGCAGCTTTACATCCTTGTTAGGCCGGTCATTCCGCCCGCGAGCCACGTTGGCGATCTTATCCACGATGTCCTGCCCTTCGACTACTTCGCCGAAAATTGTGTGTTTGCCAGTGAGCCACTGCGTCGGGGCGACCGTGATGAAAAACTGCGAGCCGTTGGTGTTCGGGCCGGCATTGGCCATGGCCAGCTTTCCGGGCTGATTGAAATTGTGCGGCGATCCCCGAGTCTCGTCTTCGAACTGATATCCCGGACCACCCATGCCCGTGCCCTGCGGGTCTCCGCCCTGGATCATGAAATTGGGAATCACGCGGTGGAAGATAGTCCCGTCGTAAAGCTTGTCTGTGCTTTTTTTTCCTGTGCTCGGATGTTTCCACTCACGCTTGCCTTCTGCAAGCTCGATAAAATTCTGGACGGTTTTGGGTGCCTCTTTTTCAAAGAGCCGGCATACGATCGTGCCTTCGGTCGTGTTAAAGGTAGCGTAAGTTCCAGGAGTGCGTGGCATAAAGGAGTCCTTTCAGAAAATTGAATCATTCACTCATCGGGGACTGGCACCTTTTCTCGCCCGGTTTTCTTTGCGCACTTGGCGAATTCTTGGCGTGCTTTGCGGTTAAACGCTTTGACCGCAAAGGACGCAAAGTTGTCGCAAAGCTCGCAAAGAAGAACCTGAGCGACCATCCAATGACTCAATCCCTCACTGTTGTTTGGTCCCCTGCGGCGTTGCAGGCTTCGGCGCCAGCTTGTGCGTTGTTGTGGGGCGGCGCGTCGCTGTCCCGGCAACGTGCAGGAATGTGATCTTATTAATCGTCACGGGAACATCCGGACGATCATTCGCACCGCGCGGCATTCGCGCGATCTTCTTTACCAGTTCGACGCTGGCGTCATCGCACTGGCCAAAGAGCGTGTACTTACCGTCGAGTGAAGGATAAGGCACCTCAGTGATGAAGAACTGCGAGCCGTTCGTATCCGGTCCGGCGTTGGCGTATGCGAGGCGCCCGGGGCGGTCGAAGGTCAGAAGCGGCGTGGTTTCATTCTTAAACTTGTAACCGGGATCGCCAGTACCATCGCCCAGCGGATCGCCGCCCTGAATCATGAACTCTGGGATGATGCGGTGAAAGATCGTGCCGTTATAAAGCGGCACGCCATGCATCTTCTTGCCGGTCTTCGGATCGGTCCAGTCTTTCGTTCCCCGCCCCAGCCCAACGAAATTGGCGACACCGATCGGTGCCTTTTCCGGAAACAGTATGCAGGTCAGCTTGCCGGCGGTCGTATCGATAATGGCAGTCGGCGGCCCGGCAGGCGCGGTGCCGGCCGGTTTAGTTGCAGGCTTTGTTGCAGGTTTGGCCGAGGTCGCCTGACCAATCAGCTGGCTCGATAGAACCACAAGAATGAAAACAACATGTTTCCGCATGCGCACTCCTGAAGTAAAAAAGCGAACAAGCATTGTACGACATCATTGAGTGACCAAAGCCGCCATTGCCGTTTGAATGCATTCTTCAAGCAACCGGTCTGTATCGACGACCGTCTTTGGAAGCGCGATCTCCTCGAATCGCGCTTTTACTTCAAGATACAATCCGAAGGTTCGGTTGGCAGCGACGTGTTCACCGTCCTGCTCGATGCGCCTCCGGGCGCTTTCCTCACTACAAACGCATTCCAGGATTCGCCACGTCTGTCCAAGCGCCTCGGCATAACCGGTCGCACGCTTGAGCTGATACGCCCGCGAGAAAGTTCGGCCATCTATGAACACTTTGCGGTTCGGATCTTTTCGAAAAATGTAGCCGGCAACTTTCAGCATGACGGCCATACAGAAGTCATCTTGCTCGGTGGAGTACTCGATATCAGAAGCAGGGAAGAGAGCGGCGCGGATTTTGTCCTTGTCGAGCACCGTCCCGCCAAGTTCATTTGCCAGCGCGCGGCTCAGAGTGCTCTTGCCGGTGCCAGGAAGCCCGGCCATCAGAATGAGCATGGGTGGAGGATAGCATTGGCGCTTGAGCGCTCAGCATTCTGCAATCAGCATTCAGCACTTAGCAGTCAGAATTCAGCCAGCACAGGACCGATCCTGGGGAATGCTTTATGCAGCGTAAAAGAAAATCCACGGATCTCGCGATCCGTGGAAGCGGCATTGAATGTTGTTTGGCTGAGTGCTGAATACTACTGAGGCAGCCCGATGCTGGTGATCTCGAGCAACGCCTGCGTGGAATCCTGCTGCGAGGTAACCATTCGCAACTGGCGATAATCCTCGTAGGCGCCCGCAATCATGATGTGGAAGCACCAGTGGCGGCGCTCTTCTTCAGGCTCGATCAAGCCCATTTCCTTGAGAGGTTTCAAGTACTCTTCCATCCACTTGACCTGAGCCTTGGTCATTCCTCGGCGCTGCAAGTCAACGGTCAGGCCAGCGAGATGCGATGAGGCGGTCTCACCCTTTTCGGGAGCGGCGTTGCGATTATGCCGGCGAAGCTTCTTCTGAACAAGAACAGTCCGCACGGCCGAGTTCACCTGAATCTGATCGTGAAATTCCTTGTAGTAGGCTTCGCTGATATCGTTCAGGAAGCTGAGGGTCCACGGACGGCAATAGCGTCGACCGGGATCAAGCGAAGGCTGAATGCGCAGGGTTTCAGACGGCTGAATGGACACCAGATCGCCGTTTGTGATCAACGCCTGCAGCTGCTTGTCGTCGCGAATCCGCGGCAGGTTCAACCGGTTTATTTCGGCGTTCTGCAAAAGCAGTGATTCATGCGACGGCTTGAAAACCGGGTTCCAGGGAATTCTGCGGATGCGGTGCATCCGGTGATACCGAGGGGAAACCATCGGCCGCACGGCCAATGCCTGGCAGCTTACGGCCAGAGTAGCTAAGAAAACGAGGGCGCTGTTTCGTCTCATCGGCAGATTTGGCAGCAGGCGCTTATTTTAAGCGAGTTCCGAAAAAAACCAAGCCCAAAAATGAACTCTCAACCGTTACTTTAGGGTTGATGCCGGAACTGCTGCTGATTACCTCCGGTTACTAGTTGTTGCGGACGTAATTTAGGGTGCAGCTAAGATGCCGTTTCCACAGTCCATGCTGCCGAAGAACATCTTCTTTCGATTCAATGCGGACTGAGAAAAACCCTTCAGCGGGAGTGGCAAGTTTTTGCGGTCACGTTACGGAAAGTGTCAAGGCAGCAGTCAGCACTCAGCAATCAACATTCAATCAAATACAGACCGGTTACGGCTCACATGGCTGAATGCTTTCGGCGACAAGGACTTAGGAGGCTGTAAAACGTAGCCACGTATTCACGCGGATTTCTAAAAATGGGTTGATCCGTGTAAATCCGTTGAATCCCTGGCTGGTTTTTTTGTGTTTTTGCTCGCCGCTCGATGCTGGCTGAATGCTGAGTGCTGAATGCTGAGTGCTTCTTTCATCGCCGAAACAGATCCCCGATCGCCTGCTTCATCACCGCCCCGCCGACTTCGGCGATGGACGTGGTCAAGGGAATATCCTTCGGGCAGGCCTCGACGCAGTTCTGCGCGTAACCGCACTCCTGGATGCCGCCGTCGCCCATAAGCGCTGTCAGGCGGTCCCGCTGTAGTGCCGCGCCGGTCGGGTGGGTGTTGAACAGCCGGACCTGGGAAATCGTGGCCGCCCCTACGAAACCTGTGCTTTCGTTGAATTGCGGGCAAACCTCCATGCAGCAGCAACAGGAAATGCAGCGCGACAGCGGATATGCCTCTTCCTGCGCCTGCATGGTCACCCTCGGGCCGGAGCCGAGATCGTAGGTGCCATCAACCGGAACCCAGGCCTTCACACGCTTCAGGTTCTCAAACAATACGCTGCGGTCAACGGCCAGGTCGCGGATGACTGGGAATTTCGAGAGCGGCTCCAGTTTGATCGGTTGATCGAGCTTATCGACCAGTGCTGAACATGCCATCCGCGCCTTGCCGTTGATCAGCATGGCACAAGACCCGCAGACTTCCTCGAGGCAGTTCGAATCGTAAGTGATCGGCGTCGTCGCCTTGCCTTCTCGAGTGACGGGATTTCTCGCAATCTCCATCATCGAAGAAATGACGTTCATCCCCGGATGCCAGGCCAGTTCAAATTCTTCCCAACGGGATTTGTCCTTGGGGGAGGACTGACGCTTGATTTTGAAAAGGACGGATCTTGCCGACATTGATGTTCGAGTCAAATCGTATCGTAACAAAAACTGTCGTCTCACGCGCCCAGATCACGGCCCCAACTGCTGCGCTTTATACGAAACGCTGCTAGTCCCGATAGTCGCCGTTCCGGCCACAACGATGTTGCCGGAGTAGCCCTGGGTTGAGATCGGAAGAGTTGCGATCCCGTTGATGTCGGACACAACCGCTGCTTTCGAGCTGCTCAAAATGACCGGGGCTCCCGGCAGTGAAATTCCTGTCTCTCCGGCCCAGACGATGGGCTGATTTGCTGCGACACGCCCCACATAGCTGACGAACTGCACACTGGCGCCAAGAACAGTATTCGCGGGAACAGATGAATCAAACACTCGCGCGGCGACAGGTTGAAAACCCTGGCCCGCGGGAACTACTTGCAGCGTTCCGGCGACTGGCTGCAATTGAAGGGAAGATGCGGGGACGACCGTGGCGGTAAAAGTTCGGCAAACGGTATTGGCCGGCGCGATGCAAACAATCACCTGGACGGACGTTAACAACGAGCTCAGTTGCAGATTTACTGACGCATTTCCCGCCGCGTCGGTTTGCGAGGCTCCCGCACTCAAGGTTCCGCTGCCTTGCGCGATTCGGTAATTCAGAGTCGTCCCGCTTGCCGGTGCTCCGTTTGAAAGCACGCGAGCGGCAATGGGAAAGCTCACACTCGCGCCCTGTGCGATCCACACCGCTGGATTGAGCAAAGCCAGATCAAGCTGTGATGAACTCGCAGTCAAGGTCGTGCTGACCTGCTGTGGAAGAGGGTAAGTCGCGGGCGCAAGCTTCGCGGTCACGGTCCCAACGCCTGCACTGATTGGCGTCATGAAGCTTGAAGCCATTCCGCTCGCGTTCGTTAACACAGTGCAATTCGTTCCGCCTCCGCAAGCAGAAAAGCCCACTGAAAAGGAAGTAAACTGCACGCTCGCGCCGCTCACCGGAGTCACTCCATCTGCAGCAACTGCCACGACCACGAGCGGAAAAGCTGCCTGACCGCCGACCGCCGCCGTCTGGTTTGCTCCGGAGACGATTTCAATTTGATCTGTTGGCCCGGCTCCGACGGTCAACACTCCAGACATGCTCGAACTGCCGCCGGTATTGGCGTCGCTCAGCAGGAAGTCATAGAGACCGTCGGGGAGCGGAGGGGAACTCACAAGCAGTCCTGTTGCAGAGGAGGCAAGCAACGGGACGGTGATGCCTGCAGTTTGTACTAACGTATCGGATCGCAATCCCAGTCCTGCAATCGTTAGAGGAGTGCTGCCCGCGACACTGGCACGTACCGGCGTTAAGGTATCGCCATAGAAGACTCTCGCCGTGTAGTTGTAGTCTGGCCTGCCATCGCCACGGTAATCTGCAATTCCGAGCCGCAAGGTTGTGGTGAGGAAAACCTGTGCGTCCAGTCGTGTTTCCGCAAAGTACGAGGTGTTAAACGCTGACGGGGTATTGGCCGGAGCGGGTATGAGACCGGGATCGACGATGTCCCACAATCCAGCCACCGGCATCATTTTTCTCTCGGATGGTTTGCCAGTTTCATCCAGCGCGTTCACGATGACCGACAACGTGCGGTTCGCCTGCACCGGAAATTGGAAATAGTCCGTCGCGCCGTAGTCGCCCAGAGCCCCGGTCCACTCTCCTGACACAGCAAGAGGAACCGGTGCGGCGTAAGATGTCGGGCCGTACCATTGAGGCTTCTGCACGGCACTGCCTTGCAGGAGGATGTCTTGCTTGAAATTCGCTCCTGGCGTGACCGTCAGCAGAATCGGCTGCACCGCGCCTGAGGGTTGCACCTGTCCCGCGGAGCCGTAGGGGCCGACACCGGTTGACCATAGTGGATCCAGCGGCTCGATCGTTAGCTGATACTGCGCGCTGGCGGCCCCGTTTGGAATCTGCAGTCCGCCGAGGTCAAATGAGCCCTCGAGCGCCTGATCGTCCGACCCGAAGCGATCAAAATTCTGTCCGGATGCGTCGGCATATCCGCTGATGATGTTGCCCGCATTTCCACGAAACAAAAAACCGGAGACCGAACTTGCGACCACGCTCCGCGATGGCAATCTGGTGGCCGGATCGATCCAGCGCGCTACTACGTTCACACCCTGCATCGGCTGAGCCGCCATACCCGATGCATCTGTGAAAAAGACGCTGCCCGAAACTCGTGCCGTGCTCTGGACGAAGATCTGCTTGCCGGGAAAACTGCCCAGGTTCTGCGCTGTGACCGGATACAGGCGCGACAGCGCTGCCTGATCATCCATTTTGGGCTGCGCGGGATTCACAGTGCCACGATTTGAATAACAAACCGCTACAGGAACACACGAAACCGGATCGATCTCATGCATCACAGGAAAGCCGGCGTAGTCGGCCGCAACCGGAGCCGGGTTCCGCGTGATCACGTTCAGGTTTGCCTGCGACCAGTCCAGACCCAGAACTCTTCCGATCACGCGAACCAAGTGATATTGCAGATCCGGCAGTTGCAGGGAAGTCTGCGCGCAGTTGCCGTTCAGAATGATAAGCGCGTGCTGAAAATGCCCGCTCACATCGAAGCTGTCGACTCCCCCGAGTGTGGAGTTCGAGGCACAGTACGCAGAACTGCTGGCGCCAGAGCCCAGCAGCGCATCCGTCACGGAGCCGTCCTCGTCGTAGACAACGCCGACCGCAGTCGAGGAGGCATTTGGCGCGATGTCCGACGGTCCGGTGATCACGCCGTTGATCAATGTGAAATTCACGCCGCTTACGTCTTCAGCGAGGTGACCCGACTGCAACATCATGATCGCCGAAGTCGGAATCGCGTTCCACATGCCAAACGCATTGGCAACAAACGCATCGGCGTTAGCTCCAAGTAGATTGGGGCTGAGATCCCCTTGGTCGGTGAAGTAACTGATGTATTCCGCCGGCCATGTCAGCGGGCGTCCAATAGCGACAGGGTCGAAGTAACTTGCCCCAGCGACGAACTCCGGGCCGCCCGCGTGGGCAAATCCTTCCAGCAGCACGAGCAACGTCAACATTTTTGAAAGTCTCATGTTCTACTCTCGCGCGGCGCTCCTGAGCGCCGCCGCCACGGCTTTCAAATCGGATCTGCGGATGCGCGCGTCAATCGATTTTGTCTCGACTTTGCCATCGCGCTGTATTGACCATCGCCCCATTGCTCCAGCTATGGGACTGGTCAATCCCAACTTGCTTTCAGGGTGCAGAAATAAGAGAACGCGTTCTCCTGCGCGGTAGCGCTCACCTGCCTGCCACAGTCCTCCCCATTCGCTGATCCGGATGGTTTGTCCTTTGCGCACGCCGCGAATGGCTTCATCGATACGAAATGTCACTCGCGTCGTCGGAATGCCTGGCCCGGTTGGAAGGCGCTCGACACCGATCACAGTTCCGGCAAAGATGCGCGCCGAATCGCGAATCATGCGGCGAAGCGTCGGCTGTGGAACCTGAAGGGTAGGTCTATTTGCCGCCGCCGCAGTCCTGTGGGTTTGAGCTGCGGCGGCGGCCGAAAAAAAGAAAAGAGTGAGCCAGAAGCAAACGTGCAATGCTGGACCTCGTTGTGAGAGGCCGGGCGCTCTGACGGGAGCGGCAGGATTTTATCGCATCAATCCGTAGAACTTGTGTGACGAGATCACACTCTGTTTGTGATGAATGAACATGGCGGGAGGGCAGTCAGCGCTATCGACGAAAAGCCTTTAACCACAAAGGTCGCCAAGGTCGCGCAAAGGACGCAAAGTACTGATTTTCTTAGCGTCCTTTGCGCACTTTGCGGTTAAAGGCTTTTCATTTACTCCTGCCTCAGAAAAATCTTCTGCGCTGAGAGATGCGCTCCCGTCAGCAATAGCAACCCTGATAGGAACGCCCAGAACATCATGCTGACGGAGATCGCGAAGGGACCGTAGACCTCCTGAAAGTTCAGCCTGGGCAGCAGGAGAATGTAGGAATACTTCAGAATTTCAGAAAAGAACCCCATGATGATGGCCGCAGGCAGGACCGCCCGCGCAGGGACCTTGCCGTTAGGCAAGGCCCAATAGATTAAGAAGAAAATCGCCATGCTGGTGACTATGGCAAAAACCTTCGCGGTCAGAAAGCCGAAGATGCGTACCAGCAGGATGTCATGACCAAAGGCGAGAAAGCGCAGCAACTGGACGTTGCCGGCGCTGAGCGCAATCGAGATCAGCGCAAGAATTCCGCAGGCGAAGGTCAAACCCAGCGAGATCAGTTGATTTCCGATGTAAGAGCGGTTCTCGGGAAAGCGCCACACCCGGTTTAGTGCCACCTCCAGTGGAAGAAAGACTCCGGTCGATGTGATCAACAACATGATTAACGAAAATGCCTGGGCTTTGTTCCTGGCGGTTGCCAGCGCCTCGAGGTTGCGGATCACGAAATCCTGTCCGGCGGGGAGATAGTCGCGCAGTAGTTCCTTGATAACATCGCTCATTGCTTTGGAGTGGAATACCCGCAGCGCCAAACTCATCAGCAGCAGCACGAACGGGAAGAACGAAAGAATGGCGTTGGCGGCGACCGAAAAAGCAAAGGTGTGAACTTCAGTATGCAGCAGGTACTGTACTGTCGACGCAGACAGCCGATAGTAATACCGGACACGGTTCCAGAAGGAATGCTTTTCACTTGGGTGAGAAGAACTGGAGTCTGAATCAGGCGTCGCCAGCGGCACGGTTGGTCAATATTATCAAATACTTAAGCAGTATTTAGTGATCGAAGACGATCGTGTTCGGAAGCACGTCGCTCCAGGTCTTGGCGAAAAACGATTTAGTAGTTAATTTTTTTCTTGCCTAAAAGGTAAGTTCCTGAATATTATCTGTTGCCACTGCCTCGGTTTCGAGGCATTGCATCAGATTCGGGCTGATGTTATCTGTGCCACGTCGTCTAAAATCGCGCAACAGAATCGCTCCTCGGCGGCACTGGAGTCTTCTCCAGCAACGCGAGGGGCTTTGTTTTTGGGGTACGCGGCCACCGGACATTACCTGATTAAACCTGTCGCTGTCGCCTGAGGGGGGATATTGAGGCATAAGGTCTCGCGGGCTACTGGCAGGAATCTACCGACAGAGGCGAAAGGAGTACTTTTGTGAGAGAGAAGGGTACAGTGAAGTGGTTCAACGGGGCCAAGGGCTATGGATTCATCCAGCGCTCTACCGGCGAAGATGTGTTCGTTCATTTCTCCGCCATTCAGGAGAACGGCTATCGCAGTCTTAACGAGGGCGAATCGGTTGAATTTGACCTGCTGAAGGGGCCCAAAGGCTTCCAGGCAGCCAATGTCAGCCGCGTTTAACTGAGCTTCGTTCCACTTGCCACCCTTCCAGCTTGCTGGAAGGGTTTTATTGTTTCTGCTCCGGTTCCTTTCCCGTTGGGACCTTGACCAGCGAAATATTTTCTTTCCGGACCTGCTCATTGATTGCGGGAACATCGGTTGTGGCGATCTGATGCCACGCTCCCAACTGCTCTTCAAGTCTCTTATGAAGGCTGTCGAAAGCGGCATAATCCGGTTGCGTCGGCGCCATGTCCGCAGCCTCGATTACCACGCGGAATGAATCGTATTGCTCATTCAGCATGTTCGGGAACCCGAGGTTTCCTTCGGAGCTCTTCATGTTCACCTGCATTAACTGCTCCTCGACGGGGGCCATTTTCTTAACCAGATCGTCAATGCGGGCGATGATCGGCTTGCCCTTGTCACCTTCCTCCTGTATGCGCGACTTCACAATTTCCAGTTGCGAACGCACGCCGCGAATCTGATTCACCGCGGTATGGAGGGCCTCGATGTCTTCGCGGATTTTCAGCTCGAGTTCTAATTGTTTCTGAAGATCGCCCTCAGAAACGTGCACTCTCGGGTCGGCCTTGACCTCTGCGGTCGCGGTCGGGCTCTTGCCACTTACGGTGAGCTTGAGTGTGTAAGTACCCGGCGTCACGATCGGTCCCTCGGGGCCATTGCCGACATAGAAAGCGCCGGGAATTTCCGTTGGGCTCTCATAACGAAGGTTCCACGGGAAGCGATTCATCCCGGCCTCGGTCGGCAGCAACTCTGGCGGTTGCTCAAGGTCCGGCCACTCGGGTGGCTGCTCGGCGCGGTTCTTGGGTTTGCTGGAGTAGTGCCGCACTGGTTTCCCGGCATTGTCCAGAATGTCCAGAGTGATTTCTTCTTTTGGCGCGGCTTTCAGAAAGTAGCGCACCAACATTCCGTTCGGCGGATTTTCTCCAACCGGGCGCCGCTTGTCGACGGCTTCGGGGAAATTGAATCGGTAAGTCGCACCTGGCGCGTACAGGATAACGTCCTGGCTCGCGAGTTGAGAATTGAGTTGCCGTAGCGGATTTACATCATCAAGAATCCAGAATGACCGGCCATTTGTGGAAACCGCCAGGTCGTCGTCTTTCACGACCAGGTCTGTAACCGGGCTCGTGGGCAAATCGAGCTGCAGCGATTGCCAATGTGCTCCGTCATCAAATGAGACATACACGCCCAGTTCTGTTCCGGCATAGAGAAGATTCTTGTTCTTCAAGTCTTGCCGGACGGCGTGAACGTACGCTCCATCGGGAATGCCGGAGCTGATCTTTGTCCAGGTTTTGCCAAAGTCGCTGGTCTTGTAGATGTAAGCGCGCAGATCGTCATTCTTATGGCGATCCACAGCGACATAGGCGGTGCCGGCATCATGCGGTGAGGCTTCGATAAGGCTGACAAGGCTCCATTCGGGCAGGATCTTGTTCGACGGCGTAACATTCGCCCAATTCTTGCCGCCGTCGCGTGTCACGTGAATCAATCCGTCATCCGTTCCTGCCCAAAGCAGGTCTTTCTGCACCGGAGATTCCGCAAGCGCGAAAACTGTGTCGTAATACTCAACACTGGTGATGTCGAGTGTGATCGGTCCGCCCGAAGGTTTCTGCTTGCTCTTGTCATTTCGCGTAAGGTCGGGGCTGATAGCCGTCCAACTGGTCCCCTGATCGGTGCTCTTGAACACGACTTCGGCAGGTGTGTAGAGCACGTTGTGGTCGTACTTCGAAACCAGGATTGGTTCCGTCCATTGAAAACGGTGCTCGAGAGTTTCCGCGCCCTGGCCGGAAGTATCGAGAGGCCCCGGAGAGATGACTTGTACCTGCTGCGTTCGCTTGTCGAAGCGAGTCACGTCGGCTGCCGCGTCGCCGGTGGCATAAACAATATTTGCATCGGTGGGATCGGGAGTAACGTAACCGCTTTCGCCTCCGCCAACGTCGTACCAGTCTTTTTCTGAGATGACCCATTCATCTGTGTCACGGCTGGCGATGGCAACGGTTGTGTTGTCCTGTTGCGCGCCGTAGAGGAAATACGGAAAACGATTGTCGGCACTGACGTGATAGAACTGCGCCGTCGGCTGATTGTTCTGCTGGGTCCAGGAGCGTCCCGCGTCCACCGAGATGGTCACGCCACCGTCGTTGCCATTCATGATCCTGCTCGGGTCGGCGGGATCGATCCACAATCCGTGATGATCTCCGTGAGGCGCCGGCAGCAACTGAAAGGTCTTGCCGGCGTCTGTGGAGCGGAAAAGGCCGGTGTTCAGCACATAAAGTGTGTCGGGTGATTTGGGATCGGCAAAGATGTGCGTGAAATACCACGCGCGTTGCCGGAAGCGGCCGTCATCGTTGATCAATATCCAATGATCACCGCCATCATCGGAACGATAGATCCCGCCCTTTTTCGATTCGATCAGCGCGTAAACGCGATTCGAATCTCCGCCTGAAACGCTAACCCCGATGCGCCCCATGATTCCATCCGGCAGGCCGTTACCTTCGAGTCGTTTCCAGGTGCTACCGCCATCGGAGGATTTGTACAATCCGCTACCAGGGCCGCCGCTCTCGAGGCTCCAGGGCGTGCGCATGACTTGCCATAGGCTCGCGTAAACGATGTTGGAATTGTTGGGATCGAAGACCACGTCGATTCCCCCGGTGTGGTCGTCTTTGTAAAGAACCTTCTCCCAGGTCTTGCCGCCGTCACGGGTGCGGAAAATGCCGCGCTCGGCGTTCGGCCCATACGCGTGCCCCAGGGCTGCCACGAAAACAATGTTCGAGTCTCTGGGATCGACAACCAGCGCGCCAATGTGCTGCGTGTCTTTCAAGCCGACGTTCTTCCAGTTCTTGCCGCCGTCCACCGACTTGTACACGCCGTTGCCGTACGACATGTTGCCGCGAATGCAGCCTTCGCCGGTGCCCGCATAGATCACGTTGTGGTCGGAGTCCGAGATTGCAATCGCGCCGATGGAGGAAGTGGTCTCGCGATCGAACAATGGTTTCCAGTTCATCCCGCCGTCGCTTGATTTCCACACCCCGCCCGCAACGGCGCCGAAATAGTATGTCTTCGGATCGCCGGGAATCCCCGCCACAGCCAGAACACGTCCGCCGCGAATGGCCCGATGTTGCGCCAGTGCATTCCTCCAAAAAGCTTCGGATCGTAGGTTTGTGAAATGGCTGGAATAGCCAACAACATCAGGGCAATGACGATGCGGGCATTGCGCATTGAGCGGACCCTCCCGGGGAATTTGTGACCAGACATCTTACAGGAAACGAAAAGTTGGGCTGTTAAATTCAACGCATCCGGAGGGAGAGGTCGTGCGATTTGTGAACCTAGTGCAACTCGATCGAAACAAGGTCGCCGTCCAGCGCGCCGCCGGCCTTGTAATTTACGTTCACGGGCACGGTGTTCCAGGCGCAAGAGAACTCGCTCGCTCCAATGACCGGAACTTCTTTGTAGTCGCCAACTCGCAGATGCATGGTCTTGCCATTGGCCGAAAGCGTGAGCACGGCGCCGGGAGGCTTGGCGCAATCCACCGACATCAGAGTCGCCTTTAAAAACTTTACCGGACGTTTGTCGAATGAGGCTTCTTTGACTGCAGGTTTGGTGGATGCCTCACCACTGTTCTCATCATCAGACTCGCCGGATGATTTGTCTCTTTCTGACGGTGAGGCGTCCTTGCTGCCAGCCGCGCTTAGGGTCGGCTGCGCGGGCGATTCCTGCACCGGAGGCACTCCGTATTTCTCGAGAAACGGCAGGTCAACCAGACTCTTCTTCGCCGTCTGTGCGATCTGTGGATTTTGGCTCTGCTTCAGCCGATCCAGCATGGCGGTCGCATCATCGAACTTCTTGGCCGCCAAATAAGCTTGCGCCAGGCGCAACTGGTAGTGCTCGTTGCGCGGATTCAGTTCCACTGCTTTCTTCATCGCCTCGACGGCTGCATTCGCCCCTCCACCCACAAGTCTTGCCCATCCCAGCATGTCGTAGGCTTCGGCGAAGTCGGGAAATTCCTGGAGGACGATGTGAAGGCTTTCCATCATGTTCGCCAGACCCTGGACCTTGGCGCCGTGCTCGCCCGAGTGGTAGGCGGCGAGCGCAAGGCCCATACGCACCCAAGGGTCGCCGGGCGACAGTTTTATCGCATCGCTGAGCTCTTCAAAGGCTTTCGCAGTCTCACCCTTTTGCACGTAGGCCCAGGCGAGCGCCCGATGGGCAACCGCGGTCTCAGTTTTCTCGTCGGCAATAAGGGCCTCGAGCTTCTCAATAGCTTTCTCCCGGTGTTCGGGGGTGCGAAGCGCCATCTCCTGAACCAGCGCGTCGCCTTCACCCGTGTCCGGCTGTTTTGCACTAGTAGCGACGTCGTCCACCGAGAACGGTAATGACATTTGAGAGATGGAGGAATCAACCGGCCCGCGGTTCGGCTGCTTCGCACTCTGCAGCG
>JBKPSP010000077.1:0-12283 GCA_046735175.1 Acidobacteriota bacterium | reverse complement strand
GAGTAAGCGCAGTGGAACGTCCGACCATACTGATCATTTCGGAACAGCCCGAATTCGTCCGCACTATTTCCAGTCGTTGGCGGCAGGAGCGAAAGGCACCCGCGCTTTTGTTCAATGACGTAAAGCCCGGGCGTTTTGATCTCGCTATCGTCGGACTCGATCAGATTTCGGAATTGCTACGGCGGACAGGCGCGCCCATCATCCATGTGTCTCAGGTAAAGACCACGTCTGCGGGTGTGATCAGCATTCCGGAATTCGACGGTTGGCCTGATCTGGTGATCGCCGTGGCAAAGCAGATTCTTGAATATCAGGCCCTGGCATCCGAGCTCGCCCACCTCTCTGAAACCAAATCGCAACTCGAGGGCGAGGCTGCCCTCGGGCGATATGTTCTTGAAATGCGCCACAACCTCAACAATGCGATAACGTCAATCCTCGGCAATTCCGAACTCATGCTGATGGACGCGCAAAATATTCCGCCGAGTGTGCGCTTGCAGGTCGAAACCATCCGCAACATGGGCATGCGCATGAATGAAATCCTGCAGAGGTTTACTTCGTTGCAAAAGGAAATGCAGTTGGCCGAGCAGCAGAAAACAAGAAAACACGCGAAAGGTGCGGCCGCTGGAATCTAGCGAAGAAGCACAAGCTACGCGAACAAAAACTCTTTCGTTCTCATCTCCTTGATCCTGTCCCGCAACTTCGCCGCTTTCTCAAACTCGAAGCGCTTGGCGTTCTCACGCATCTCGGTTTCGAGCTTCGTGATGAACGCGTCCAACTCCTCCTGGCTCTTGAAGTCGGGCAAGCCGTCCGCATCCGCACTGGCGAGGTCTGTGTAATCCGCCTCGACGATGTGGGCCAGGGACATATCCAGCCGGCGCACAATGGATTGCGGCGTTATGCCGTTCGCCGCATTGTAGGCTTCCTGAATCGCGCGCCGGCGATTCGTTTCATCAATCGCCTTCTGCATAGATTCCGTCATCCGGTCGGCGTAAAGAACAGCGCGGCCGTTCAGATTCCGCGCGCAGCGGCCGACGGTTTGGATCAACGATCCCGTGGAGCGCAAAAAGCCTTCTTTGTCCGCGTCCAGCACCGCCACCAGCGAAACCTCAGGCAGGTCGAGACCTTCTCGCAGAAGATTGATCCCGATCAGCACGTCGAACTCGCCGCGGCGCAGATCGCGCAGGATCTTTACCCGCTCCAATACTTCTATCTCGGAGTGCATGTAACGGCACTTCACGCCAACTTCGCTGTAATACTCCGCGAGGTCCTCGGCCATGCGCTTGGTCAAGGTCGTTACCAAAGCGCGCTCGCCCCGCTCTACCCGTTGCCGAATTTCGTGCAGCAGGTCGTCAATTTGTCCCTTAACCGGCCGCACTTCAACCGGCGGATCAACCAGTCCTGTCGGGCGAATCACCTGTTCTACTACCACCCCTGCCGATTTCGTGAGCTCATACGGCCCCGGCGTCGCCGAAACGTAAATCAGCTGGTTCGTCCGGTGCTCGAATTCCTCGAAGGTCAGCGGACGATTGTCCAGCGCAGACGGCAGACGGAATCCATATTCAACTAAGGTTGATTTCCGCGAGCGGTCGCCGTGATACATGCCATGCAACTGCGGCACCGTCTGGTGCGACTCGTCGATGAACATCAGGTAGTCGCGGGCGAAATAATCAAGCAAAGTCGGCGGAGGTTCGCCAGGCATACGTCCGGTGAAGTGCCGCGAATAATTCTCGATCCCGTGGCAGTAGCCCATGGCCTTAATCATCTCGAGGTCATACATGGTGCGCTGATGCACACGCTGCGCCTCGACCATCCGCCCCTGCTTCTCCAATTCTTTCTCCCACCAAGCCAGCTCTTCCTTGATCGTCTCAACCGCGCGGCTGCGGGTTTCCGGCTTCATCACGTAGTGCGTTTTGGGATAAATCGGCAACCGCACATATTTCTGCTTCACCGTGCCGAACAGCGGATCAATTTGCGCCAGCGACTCGACCTCATCTCCCCAAAGCTCGATGCGATAGGCGAAGTCGTCGTATGTGGGATAAACCTCAATCACATCTCCGCGCACGCGAAAGGTTCCTCGGCGGAAATCACCTTCGGTGCGCTCGTAAAGTATTTCGACCAGTTTACGGGTAATGTCCTCGCGCTTGATCTTCTGCCCTTTTTCGAGGAACAGAAGCATGCCGTAATACGCTTCCGGCGATCCCAAGCCGTAGATGCAGCTAACGGACGCGACGATCAGCACATCGCGTCGTTCGAACAGCGAACGCGTCGCAGAAAGCCGCAGTTTATCGAGTTCGTCATTGATGGTCGCTTCTTTCTCGATGTAAAGGTCCGCGGCGGGAACATAGGCTTCCGGCTGGTAGTAGTCGTAGTAAGAAACAAAATATTCGACCGCATTGTGCGGGAAAAAGCTCTTGAACTCGTGGTAGAGCTGCGCGGCAAGGGTCTTGTTATGCGCCATCACCAGCGCAGGCCGGTTGATCTCCTCGATCACCTTCGCCATGGTGTAGGTCTTGCCGGAGCCGGTAACACCCAGCAGCACTTGATGCTGCTCGCGGTCGCGCACACCGCGAACCAGGGCCTCGATGGCGGTACCTTGGTCGCCCTTGGGCGAATAGTCGGAAACGAGGCGGAAATCCATGGAATTTGGTCCGACACCGCACAGAAGAGAATTTTAGCGGGTCAGAATCTCTCTATTATATCGGGCGCGACGAAGCCAGTCCGCAATCATTGGGGCGATAAAATAGCAACAATGAAGATACGGAGACGGACGGTCGTCGTAATCGTGGCGGTCACTATGTTTGCTCTGCTCTCCCCTTACATCCTTCTCTTTGGCACGATGGCGTACCAGCACGCCCGAGAGTATATCCACAGAGAGCGCTTTGAGAGCAAGGCATGGAAGGATCCGAGGCAGGTAGAGAGCGAGGATCCGGTTCGGTTGCGAATGATTGATGATCTAATAAGGTCTAAGCAATTGGACCATCTTCACCGAGCCGATGTTCAAGCGCTGCTCGGAGAGCCTTCGGCAACGGATTGCTTTCAGGACTGCGACCTAAGGTATTGGCTCGGGCCGGAGCGCCGTTGGATGAGCATAGATTCGGAATGGCTGGCGATTAAGCTCGATCAGCATGGAATCGTGCAGAGTTATCGCATAGCGCACGACTGATCAACGCCGCCAGTGCTTGCATTGTGAACCTCGCAATTTTGGAAAAGTTCTTCGCGCTCAGTCCCGGTAGACTGAGGCGTGCCGCCAGTTAAAAGACAACATCAAACCCAGTTCCACCGTTCTCAAATTCGACGCGCTCAGCGCTTCATCCGCCTTCAACTCAGCGAGCCACTGACCCTGACGCAAATCGCCCGCGAGGCCGGTTCGTCGGAATATCACTTTGCCCGCCTTTTTCTCGCCTACACCAGCGAGACGCCGTTTGATTTCCTGCGCCGGATCCGTCTTCTCACCGCGCTTCGCATGCTGCAGGAAAACCCTGGAAGCCCGATCACCGAGATCGCACTGAGTATTGGCTATGAGACACCTTCCGCATTCAATAAGGTCTTTAAGAAGACGCTCGAAATGAGCCCGCGTGATTTTCGCAATCTTGGAAAAGACGGCCAGTCACACATGATCTACCGTTTAAGCAGACCAAAACTGGAAAAGGAGATCGCTGTGAACCTCACACCAGAATTCGACATCGTGAAACGCCCAGCCACTCATTACGTCTTCCTGGAAAAGCACGGGCCTTTTGCCGAAATCGCTCCCCCCACGTGGGATGAAATGTTTCCTCTGCTTTTCAGTCAGATCGATCAGATGGAGATCGCATCCTTCCTGGGACTGAGCGGAATCGATAAGACCCGGAACGGTGAGGACGCGATGATTTACGAAGCCGGAGTAGGCCTGAACTCAGCGCCGGCAAAGCCGCTGAAAGGTCTTCAATATAAGAAAATCAACGCCGGCGACTATGCGCGTTTCCTGCTCACCGGCGCGTACTCGCAAATCTGGATCGCCTTCAATCAGATTTTCAAAACGCTGGCGGAGAACAAAGTCGAATTGCGTCCGGAATTTTGCATCGAGAACTACCTGAACGATCCGAAGCTGACGCCAGAAGATCAGCTGAAAACTGAGCTGCTCATTCCCGTCAATTGAACCAGGTGGCTGGCTCAGATCACTTATTTCGGCGCATTGAAATTGACTGTGATCTGCGTCTCGATCTCGACGGGTTCGCCGTTGAGCAGGTAGGGATGGTACTTCCATTGTTTCACGGCATCCGAGGCTGATTTCGCCAATGCCGGATCTCCGCTGAGTACCTGGACTGAGGAGATAGAACCATCCTTGCCGACCTTCGCCAGAAGTTCCACGGCGCCGTGCTTGTGCATCGCCAAGGCAGCTGCCGGGTAAACCGGCGCGACTTTCTTGATCAGCAGCCCTTGTGAGACCCCCTGCGAAACTCGCAGCACTTTCAAAGTCGGCATGGGTGCAGAACTGCTCACAACGTTGGACAGCGCATCATTGGCCGCAGCAGAAGGTGCAGCAACGGACAACGCTGGCGGAGCAGGCTGTGCAGCTTTCGGTGTGACCGTAATCCTGGAACCATTATTTACGACGAGAGGCTGCGGCTTCGCCGTGACCGTGATCTTAGGTTCTGGCTTGGAAGAAAGGTCCTCAACCTGTATGGATTCGGGTGATGGGGGCGGTTCGCTGCTTTTAGCAGCAGGGGCAGCAGAATCGTTGGCGCCGGTTGATGTCTCGGGAAATACCAAGTCAGGCTCCGTATTCGGGGCTTGCTTGGTTACTTCCGGCTTCGGTGCGCGAACACTCGGAGGACTGTCGGCTGCCGGCTGTTCCTGCTCGGTGCTCGTGGTGCCGCTCCTCAGATTCGCCAAATATTGACCAAGCTGAAATCTCTGCCAGCCCATGTACGCGGCCACGCCGAACAGGAGCAGCATGACAAATGTCTTAACAATCTTTTTGGTGTTTCCCGAGTCCTGGCTGTAGGAAAAATCCGGTACCGGAACGGCCGCTGCTTCGAAGTCCTCTTTCGCTCCGAATTCGGCGGTGATCGGTTCCTGCGAAGCCAAGGGCGCGGCGGGCCTGATTTCTACCGTGGGCTTTTCTAGTGCAGGCGCAACGGCGGCGCCTGCACCTGCCGTGGTGCTGGCCGCAATCGGTTCCGCAGGTCGCTTCAGAGTTGGCGCCCAGGTCTGTTCGGTGCTGGCTGGCTTCGCGCCCATCGGATTCTGCATAGATTCCAGTAACGCAGCTTCTGCAGCCTCCGGCGCGGGCGCCGGCTCTTCTTCAACTTCCAGACTGGAGAATGGCACACCAACCGATGGAGTTGTAGGCTTCGCCAAAAGCGAAGCCGGAACCTGTGCCGCAGAAAACATGGGTGCGGGAGGAACCACGACTGGAGGAACTGTCGCTGATGGCATGGGTGCGGGTTCCACGGCTGTCGGCTTTGTGGCAACAGGCGCCGGTTTTGCTTCGTTTTTCCTCAATAAGCCGCGCGCGACGCGCAATGTACCCTTGGATTGCTCAATATTGATCGGCTTCGTCAAAACCAGGTTTCCGCCGATCCGGAAAGCCTTCGCAACTCCTGCCTGACCCTCGACCACCGCAACCGAGAGTGCGCTGTGGTTCAATTCCGAGTCCCTTGCACTCTTGAACAACAGAGCCGCATCCTGCTCATTTGCAATATCCACTACCAAGGCATCAAAATGCTCGTCAGCAAGCCGCTGGGCAGCTTGCTGCGCATCATTCGCCAGCGCCACCGTAAATTCAAGTTCGCTTAACACCTGGGCCACGAGCCTGGCGGCCTTCTCATCTGGGCAGAAAAGCAGGGACTTATAGCTCATACAGCGATGGTAGGTACCCCTGGTATGTACCAGCAAGTTACTGATGTAATTGGACCAATGCGTTCGCAGGCCAGCGTGCGGTCGAAAATTCCACTTTGGCTAAAAATCGCCTGGACAGCCTGGGTTCTGGTTTGGTCGCCCATCTACTTCAAACAATATGGAGTGCAGAACTTTCTTTTCTTCTGCGACCTGGGGAATATCCTGATCACGCTCGCGCTCTGGCTCGAAAGCTCCCTGATTTTTTCCTGGCAGGCAGTTAGTCTGCTTGTGGTGCAAGTCCTCTATTCAGTGGATCTCTTCGCCGCGTTCTTCTTCGGCAGGCATCTTACCGGCGGCACGGAATACATGTTCGATCTGAACATTTCGCTGCCGGTCCGGATCCTGGGCTTGTATCACCTGATTGTTCCCCCGCTGCTGCTCTGGGCGGTCAGGCGGCTTGGGTACGATCATCGAGCATTCAAATTGCAGACAGTTACCGCCTGCTTCCTGATTCCTATCTGCTCGGTGTGGCGCCCGCAATTTAATGTGAACTGGGCAAGAGGACTCGGGCACGAACAACATCTCGTCGCAGGGCCGCTTTATGTGATCGCATATCTCGCGGTCGCCTCAGCACTGATTTATTGGCCCACGCATTTATTTTTGTCAAAATTCGGCACGCAAGGTTTGGTTGGGCCCCTGACGCACCACGAGGCTAATGAAGCAAACTTGTCTCGTCGGTTAATGCTCTGAGGAATGCGATCAAGTCTCGCTTCTCACTAGCTGTCAGACCAATTTTCATGATGAAGGGCGATTTGCCGGGCCTCGTACCGCCTCCGCGATCGTAGTAGTCAATGACCGCTTCCAAGGTTGGCAGGTCGCCGTCGTGCATGTAAGGAGGGTGCAGCCTCACGTTGCGGAGGCCCGGTGTCTTGAATGCACCGCGATCGGCTTCCTCATGAGTAATGGAAAAACGACCCTGGTCGTCTTCACTGCCTTCGCCAATGTTCTGAAACTTGCCATCGCTGAAATTCGGCCCGTTGTGGCAGCGCGCGCAACGCCCTTTGCCGATGAACAGCACCAGCCCGTCTTTTTCCTGAAGGCTCAACGCATTCTTATCGCCGCGCGCATAACGGTCGAACCGTGAGTTCCTGGCGATCAGCGTCCTTTCATACGCAGCCAGCGCCCGGCTGACGCAGCTGATGCTCGGGGCTTCGCCAAAAACCTGCCGAAACATGCGGTGATAATAGGCATCTGCGTCGAGTCTATCTGCGAGCGCCTTTCCGGTCGGGGAATTCATTTCCGTGGGTGAAGACAAGGGTGCATTGGCCTGATCTTCCAGGCGTGCCGCTCTTCCATCCCAAAACTGCGAGAGGTTGTACGCGGCATTCCAGAGGCTCGGTGTATGCCTGGGTAGCGGGGTGCCGTGAAATCCAATCGCGCGTGCTCGGCCATCCGAAAACCCTTTCCTGGGATGATGGCAGCCGGCGCAACTGATGGTGTTGTCCATCGAAAGGCGCTTGTCAAAGAAAAGCCGCCTACCGAGTTTAATCTTTTCTGGACTCTGAACATTATTTTCGGGTACTTGAGGTTCAGGCAGCACGCCGAGTCCCACAGGAAGCTCGCTGAGCGAGTCGATCATTTGCGCGCTTTCACGAAAGACTGCGCGGGGGCTAAGGCGCAACCTGCGAGTACGACTGCGACCGGAAAAATCCGGCGGCCCACCCGGGAGGATAGAAATCCAGATCCGATCATGGCTCAGGCTCGATCGAAACAATCGAAAGTATGTCACCCTCGCCAAGCGTGGCTTTAACCCGCACCTTCTTCGCGGCAAACGGTTCGGCGAGCGCTGGGTTCGCCAGGTGATAGACCTTCTTATGCACGATATCAACCAGCACATATTTCCCGCCGAGGCGGACGCAGCTTCGCGTGCACTCTTCCGGCGTGTGGCCAAGCACGTTGGTCTTGATCACATCGTCGTGAGAGCTTCCGTTGGAATGAACATTGAAGGCGCACTGGCTGTCCGATATCTCGCCGCTTATCACCAATAAATGGTTGGTTCCTGCGAAAACCAGTGAATAGCAGACCAATAGGAAAGCCGCAGCGCGCATGATTGCCTCAGCGTTCCATCGGCAACCTCAAACCTGAGGTTTAGTTGGCAAGCGACGTATTATGGCAACTTCTCAACGGCCCAGTCGCCCTTCCCCGCGCGCACAATGATCAGCTTACATAGCCGAGGATGCGGATTCGCAGACGATCCAAACAGCACCAAAGGAAATTCGTACTCGCCTGCTTTGAGCTTCTGGCCGTGCGCAATCTCATAAGCTGCATCGGGGCCAGGCGAAAAGAATGCCTGCAGCGATTCGGGTGAAGCGTTTTGCCGCCCCGAATCCGCCAGCATCATAATTCCCGCTTCGTGGTCTTGGTCCTGCCAGGCATGAAGAAAATGGTTTGCAGCGGCTAGCGCCGAGCTGTACGTTGGATCGCTCGTGGTACGGGAAGAATGACGAACGGTTCGCGAGTGCAATGCAAGCGTTAAGAGGCAAATACATACGATGATGACACTGAATGACTTCATCAGGTCATCTTGACCCACGCGTTCTCGTCAGAAAAGAGACACTCCAGATTCCCAGGAAAACATCACATGAAGCCGTGTCGCGCAACATAAAGGCAGGGATCCGTTTTCCTGAAGCCTCATGCCTGACTTCAAGCAATCAGCCTCGCCAATCCGAACGCTGCCGCAGCTGCCACGCCTCCAATGACTACCGTCTGCATCGCACTACGCAGTGCGTGAGTGCCGGTAAACCGGCCTTTGATGAAGCCGAAGATCGCGAGTGCGGCCAATGTAATGACCGCCGAAACCAGCAAGCCTCGGCGGGCATTGGCCAGTATCACGTAGGGTGAGAGCGGTATCAAGCCGCCGAAGATATAGGATCCCGCTATCGTGCCAGCGCTGGTCAACGCGCGCTTGGGGTCCGGCTCTTCCAGTCCCAATTCAAACCGCATCATGAAGTCCACCCAGGCATCGGGATGTTTGCTCAGCGCCTCGGCAACCCGTGTGCTCTCCTGCGCGGGCAGTCCGTAGTTCTGGAAGACTCGCTTCACCTCGGCGACTTCTTCCTCTGGAATCTCCTCGATTTCGCGATACTCGCGCGACTTCTCCTGCTCATAATGCTCGGCGTCGCCGCGCGCGGCAAGAAATCCTCCGAGTCCCATGGCGATTGAGCCGGCGGCGATTTCGGCCAGGCCGCCGACGGTAATCAATCGCGTGCTGGCGACTGCTCCTGAAAGGCCGGCAGCCAGGGCAAAAGGCACAGTTAGCCCATCCGACATGCCGATGACCACATCGCGCACGAAATTTCCGGAAGTGAAGTGCTGTTCAACGTGTTTGATCCGCGCCACGGCCATCACCGAACCTCCTCTGTGTGGGACTGGAGATATTTTTGCGCCAACTTCACCACGTCGCGTTCGCCTTTGTAAGCCAGCTTGCTCTCAGCACCCTCAAGCGGAATCCAAAGTGCCTGCTTCACCTCGATCCGCATCTCCGGCTTGATCTGGTCGATTTGCCCAGACTCATATTTCAGCAGATAGAAACTTACGATTTTGAAAACACGTTGTTGGTCTCCCCAACTGCGAACGTACACGTACTTGATGTTGGTGAGTTTGGCCAGCTTTGTCGCGATTATGCCGGTCTCCTCGCGGACTTCGCGGATTGCCGTCTCGTCGGCCTTCTCCCCGGGGTCGACTAACCCTTTCGGCAATGCCAGGATCTGTTTCTGACGTTTTTTGTCATTGTTGTCGGTATCTGGCTCACGTTTGGGCTCGATAACCGCCACTTCCCAGCCATTCATGGCCTTTCGGACGACTACGCCGCCGGCTGAAATCTCGCGTAACATCGCCCCAAATTATCAGGAACAAAGGGGTTCGTCACGTGTTGAAGAAAGTGGAGGCTAAAGTAACCTCCGCCTGCGTTCTACAGAGTCCCACAGATAAGGATTTCCGCAGATCGCGGCATCTAAGTTGCTGGATAGTGTTAGCGTGAGTGTCCCACCGGCGCGGGCTTCGTCGGATGGGGCCGGTGAGCCGGGAGGCCAATATGGCCATGAAAGGCTTGCGAAAGATCGTCCGCTCCGTCCGGGAGCTGGGCCGGGGTATCGCTCGAACCCCCACAGTTGAAACGCCGCAAAAACCGATTGCAATTGGACTCGCCCTCGGCGGCGGCTTCGCCCGCGGCATCGTCCATGTCGGCGTTCTAAAAGCCCTCGAGAGAGAAAATATTCCCGTCAGCTTTGTTGCAGGAACCAGCGTCGGCGCTTTGATTGGCGCCGCCTATTGCAGCGGAGTTACACCGTCCGAATTGGAAGAGATCGCCGCCCGCGTGCGCTTCCGCGACTTGGCACGCTGGACACTTTCCCGCTACGGCTTCGCCACCAACCAGCGGATGATCAGTTTCTTGAATCGTATTTTGAAGGTGAAAACCTTCGAGGAACTTCGCATCCCGCTTGCCATTACCGCGACCGATTTTGCGTCCGGTGACGGCGTGGTCTTCCGCTCCGGTCCGCTTGCCGATCCAGTCCGCGCCAGTTGCGCCTATCCGGGCGTTTTTCTCCCCGTGATGGTCAACGGGCGTCTACTCGTGGATGGCATGCTCGCTCACTCGCTTCCCACTCAGCCGGTATGCGAAATGGGAGCTGATCGCGTCATCGCCGTCAGCCTGCGTAGCCGCTGGTCGGAAAAGGATGGACCGAAGCACATCTTCGATGTGATCGGGCAATGCTTCTCCATTGCGCAGGACATGAACTGCACGCAGTCGAAGCAATGCGCCGATCTGGTGATCGAACCCGATGTCACCGGGTATCGCTACGACGATTTCGAGCGCAGCGCCGACCTGGTTGCGCTCGGCGAAAAGGCGGTGGAACCGTTCGTGCACAAAATCCGCAGCTGGATGCAGCTTGCGCCAGTAGAAACCGCCAGGCCTGCGCGTACCACGGCGCCGATCATCGCACCGGCGCTTAATGCGGTCACGCCGAAGTAAGTTTTCGAAAACGGAGGTCGATCCGCAAAGACAGCGCATCAGAACGCGCCTTTGCCCTTTGGTAACTATTACCCTGAAATCCAGCGCTGGACGCGGCTTTCGGCGCAGCAGAAATTCTTGTGCTGCACGGATTTCCAGTGTATATTTCTCGGCACGAAGTTGAGCCGAACCCGCTCTCTTCACTCGTTTTTGATCCTTTAACACACGCCTACTTCGTCGCTTCTTCTGTGATGGTGTATCCATGTCTGCGACCGAGCGCCGCCAGGTTCCCCGCACCAAACTGGAAAAACTTGCCTACATCCACATCGAACCGGACAACGGTGGCATCGTCCTGAATGTGTCGGACGGAGGCCTCGCCTTTCATTCCATGGCGCCCGTGGAGAAGAACGGCCAGATGCTTTTTTCTTTGAAGGAGCAGAACCGGCGAATTGACGTCTCCGGAGAACTCATCTGGACCGACGAAGTGCAGAAGATCGGGGGCTTGCGATTCACCACGCTGACCAGCGAAGCTCGCGAGCAAATTGCAAATTGGATGGCTCAGGCTGACGAACCTGAGACAAACCGAAGCTCAAGCCTCGGTGCGGCATTTCTGCGCGCCTTCCCAAATTTGAAGGTGCGAAACCTTGTCCCGAAAGTTGAGACGAGCGAAGCCCTCGCCCCGCGCTGGACAAAAGTTCGCCTGAAACTGAGCGGCTTCTCCGCAGGCCTGGCTACCGGTCTTCTGGTTTCCATGCTCGCGGGCTTGATATTTGCTTTCACGTACGCGCACCGTCAGCAATTCGGTGAATCGCTGATTCGGCTTGGCGAAAAGATGGCGTCTAAAGCACCCACGAAATCGGTTGCATCCGCGCCTGCCCAGACCACCGCCCCAATTGCATCCGCGACGCCTTCGATCCAAACACCGGCTCCGGTCAGCGCGACACCCAGCAACTCACCTGCGCATAGTAAGCGCCAAAGAAGCGATCCCGAATTCCAGGATGTGGTCCAAATCTTTCCACCACCGCATAGTGCAACCGCGAAGAACCAAGAAAACGAGCGAAAGCCAGACGTGAGTTCGCCGTTCCCCCCGCGTGCCAGCGCCCAATTGCTCAAGCCGACCCAGATCAGCAGTGAATCTGAGAAAAACAGCGCTACTTCATCTGCGCAGCATATTGCTCCACCAAACGCTGGGATGATGGCCGCGGCCGCTCCACTTTCCCTCGCCGCGCCTGCTGTTTCGTCACCCGCCACTGCATTGAATGCCGTGCCCGCCCCACGCGAACCCCTGCAACAAGTCCAGACACTGAGTGTTTCTGCGGCACCGGCGCTTCCGCTGCAGCACTTTTTCGATCTCGGCAAATTCAAGCAGCAGCAAACTGCGCAAGATCTCAGTGAGCGCGTAGCCCATCTGGGGATGCGTTCAAGCGTGGTCAATAAGGGTCATCTGTGGATGAG
>JBKPSP010000076.1:0-42406 GCA_046735175.1 Acidobacteriota bacterium | reverse complement strand
GTACGAGACCGTCCTACAGTCCGCATTTCTCCCGATCTGCCGGTCTGCGATGATTGTCTCGAGGAACTTTTAGACCCTGCGAATCCACGCTATCTCTACCCCTACATCAACTGCACGAATTGCGGCCCACGCTACAGCGTGATTCTTTCCCTGCCTTACGATCGCTCCAATACCACCATGCGAGAGTGGCCGCTGGATGCATTTTGCAATGGTGAATATCAGGATCCAGCCAATCGCCGCTTCCACGCTCAGCCGGTTGCATGCTGCCGCTGCGGCCCGAATTACGTTTTGCAACACAATGGCGCACAACTGCGGGGCGACGCCGCGATTCGCAAAACGGCAAACCTGCTCTGCGCTGCAATGATCGTGGCTGTAAAAGGGCTGGGCGGATATCACCTGGCGTGCGACGCCCAAAACGATTCTGCAGTCCACGAACTACGCAAACGCAAGTTTCGCAAAGAAAAGCCATTCGCATTAATGGCGCGAGATCTCGATGTTGCACGGACGCTGATCGAACTCAGGGAAGAAGGCGAGAAGCTTCTCACTTCCAACGCGCGACCCATTGTGTTGGGAAAAGCGAGGGTTGATTTCGATGGCGTGGCTCCAGAAAATAGCGAACTCGGGGTGATGCTGCCCTACACCCCGCTGCAGCACCTTCTTTTTGCGGCTGGCGCTCCGGAGGTCCTTGTCATGACCAGCGCCAACCGCTCCAACGAACCGATCGCCTACGAGGATTCTGATGCCCTGGCGCGACTGAATGGCATCGCGGACGCCTTTCTGATAGGGGAAAGGCCAATCGCACGCCGCGTAGACGATTCTGTGGCGAGAGTCGGTGCTTTTGGCCCAACGATTCTGCGGCGCGCTCGCGGCTACGCTCCAGAAGTCGTCGCCGCTCTGCCATCTGAGCGCCCGATTCTTGCACTCGGCGCTGATCTCAAGAATGCGATCACTCTCGTAGTTGATGGCCAGGCGTTCGTGAGCCAGCACATCGGCGATCTCGACCATTACGATGCTCGACGTGCCTTCAGCGAAACTATAGATGATCTGCTCGCCATGTATAACGTGCCGTGGCGAGACGTTGTGCTGGTTCACGACGCACACCCCCACTATGCCTCTACGCAATACGCTTTAAGTAGCTCTGCTTGCGAGGTCCTCGCAGTTCAGCACCATCGCGCTCATATTGCATCGGTGCTTGCTGAACGTGGAGCTTTGCAGAAACGTGTGCTTGGGATCAGCTTCGACGGCACCGGCTACGGTGATGACGGAAGCATCTGGGGCGGCGAATTTTTCGTGGGCAGTGTCGCCGAGGGATTCGAGCGAGTCGCGCATTTACGTCCCTCGATCCTTCCCGGCGGTGACGCAGCAGCAACATTTCCGGCGCAGGCAGCCGCCGGCTTTATTGCAGCACTTTCAGAGTTGCACGATCTTTCGGCCGCGCCTTTCCGCTTCTCTTCGCGGTATGTACAGGCCAGGAAGCTTGTTGAGCGGAATGTACGTTGCTTCGCCACCACATCGAGCGGGCGACTGTTCGACACCGCCGCTGCTCTCCTCGGCTTCACGCACGAAATTACATTTGAAGGCCAGGCGGCAATGTGGCTCGAACACATGGCCATGCGAGCATTACCCGTGGAAGCCTATCCGTTTCCATACGCCGCCGGCGAACTCGATTTTCGTCCGTTATTGAGCGCAATTATCTCAGACCGCTCGCGGGGTCGTGATCTGCCCGAGATCGCACGTGGGTTCCAACTCGGCATTGCGCGAGGCATTTACGATGCCGCCATCGTTCTGTGTCAGCAACATCAGGTTAACACGCTGGCGCTCTCCGGTGGGGTTTTCCAGAACGAGTTGTTGCTCAGCGATCTGAAAACACTTTTTGCGGGAACAAATCTTCGCGTCTGGACTAATCATGCCGTTCCGCCGAACGACGGGGGAATCAGTTTGGGCCAGGCTGCGCTGGCGGTGGCGGCGATCGAACCTGCTACTAAGCAGCTCGCCAAAGTTGCCCATGAAACCACATTTGCTTGAAGGACAACCGTGCACGAACTTTCGATTGCAATGAGCATCATCGAAATCGCACAACAAGAGGCCGCGCGCCACGGAGCCGCCGAAATTACCGCCGTCCACTTGAAGCTGGGAGCGCTTTCTGGCGTGATGGAAGATGCACTTCGCTCTTCCTATGAAATGGCTGCGTATGACACGCCTCTGAAGAAGAGCGAACTGCTCGTCGAACACGTTCCCGTCAAAGTGTATTGCCCAAAATGCTGCGCAGAACAAAGCTTACCCTCGATCCAAAACTTCGCTTGCCCGCGCTGCGGCGAAACAACCACCCAGGTGCTGAGCGGAAAAGAAATCGAAGTGTTCGCTCTGGAGATCACGCAATGACCGAACCCCGGTTGGTCGAAGTCCGAAAGAATGTCTTGAACAAAAATGACACTGTCGCCCGGGCATTGCGCGAGCGTTTCCGCGAAGCCGGTGTATTTGTGATCAGCCTGGTGTCGAGTCCGGGTTCCGGCAAGACTGCATTTCTTGAAAAGGTATTGACGGTGATGCAGCCGGAATATCAGGTTGCGGCGCTGGTCGGTGACCTGGCAACCGCAAACGACGCAGCGCGCCTGGCGCGCAGCCAAGCTCCAGTAAAGCAGATTACAACCGGCACCCTTTGTCATTTGGAAGCCGCTATGGTTGACAACGCAGTTCGGGACTGGAATCTAAGCGAGCTTGATTTTCTTTTTATTGAGAACGTCGGCAACCTTGTGTGCCCGTCTTCATATGATCTCGGTGAAACTCTTCGCCTGGTGCTTATGTCGGTCACCGAGGGCGAAGACAAGCCACTGAAATATCCCACCATTTTCAACAGTGCGGATGTCGCTTTGATCACAAAAATGGACCTGGCGAGCGCAGTCGAGTTCGATGAAGAAGCTGCGTATCAAAACATCCAGGCGGTACGCCCGGGAATGTGGATTTTGAACGTCTCCGTAAAGACGGGCCTGGGTGTAGGCAAGTTCATTGCGTATGTGCAACAGCAGCGGACTTCGCACGCCGCATCTATTGCTTGATGATTAGAACCGGCTCAGACCTTACGCGCGGAGTCACGCGTCACCGTAAACCGGAATTGCTGCACCATTCACATCTCTACCCGCGTCGCTGGCAAGCCATACCATCAGACTCGCGATGGACTTGGGTTGGACCCATTTGGAGAAATCGGCTTTCGGCATGGCCTTGCGATTTGCGGGGGTATCGATCGTGCCGGGAAGAATGACGTTGGCCGTCATCCCTGCGTCCAGATTTTCCAGAGCGACCGTCCTGATCAGCGACACCATCGCGGCTTTCGAGGCACTGTAGGCTCCGACGCTCGCTCCGGGTTCTACTGCGGCGCGGCTTCCTATTGCAATCACGCGTCCCGCGTGCGATTGCCGTAATACAGGAATTGCGGCCCTCAGCAAATAAAACGTGGAATAGAGATTCATTTCAAACATGCTTTGAAAAGTTGCGTCATCGATGTCGGCCACCGTCGATCCACCCGCGAAACCGCCCACTGTATGCGTAAGTACATTAATGCGCCCGAACTTGCTCAGCACCTGTGCAAGTAATGCTCTTGCGCCTTGATCACTGGCGAGGTCTGCCGAAATCGCGGTGAAAGCTGTGCCGCTGAATTCGGACTGCCGAATGTTTCTTGACGTTCCAATCACCGTGGCACCCGCATCGAGGAATGCCTGGGTGACACTGCTCCCCAGTCCGCCATTAGCGCCAGTCACAAGCACGATTTTGTCTTTCATTGTCTGCCCTCACTAATGAATTCTCACACAATGCAGGTGACGACCGCGGCCGGCATTTGCGAGTGAACTAACACCAGAGATAATCGCGCGCCGTGCGCCAACAAAGTCGCATGCTGATATCATAAAAAATAGAGCGGGCGCGTAGCTCAGTTGGTAGAGCAATGCCCTTTTAAGGCATGGGTCGCAGGTTCGAATCCTGCCGCGCTCACCATCCATTCGGGTCATCCGGACTTGCCCGCCTTTCCGCGTGATCAAGATCACAGATACCAAAAATCGGCCCGTGTTCTTATGGAGTCTTTCGGGGCCTCGCCTGACTTTGGCTTCCGGTTGATGTACCTTGGAGTAACGATATGGCGACGGTTTTCGTTGTGGGGGCTGGACCGGCAGGGCTTTTCGCGGCGCAAAAGCTTGCCTTGGCAGGGCACGAAACCATTATCTTCAATCGCGATGTGAAACCCGGCGGCCTGGCTGAGTACGGCATTTATCCCGTTAAAGACAAAATGAAATTTGGCCTGCGGAAGCAGTTTGCCAAAGTGCTCAGCCTTCCCAATGTGCACTACTTTGGCCACGTGCCGGTTGGCGTCAATTCGCCGGTTTCGATCGAAACGCTTCGCGAGTTCAAGCCCGCAGCGATCGTATTTGCGGTCGGCGCGCAGGGGACGAAAAAACTGGGCCTCGCGGGTGAAGAGGCCGGCGGCGTCTATTGCGCCAAAGATTTTGTTTATTTCTACAATCAGCTTCCACCCTTCGCGAGCCAGGATTTTTCCACCGGAAAGCGCGTTGCAATTATCGGGATGGGCAACGTGATGGTGGATATCGCGCGCTGGCTCATACTGGATGATCCTGCCCATACCGCCGAGGAAATCATCGTGATTGCGCGCCGCGGCCCGCTCGAAGCCAAGTTCGATGACAAGGAATTTGCGCATATCCACATGTACCTCGACCGGCAGGCGTTTCAGGAAGAATTACTGAGAGTGCAAGACCGCATGACCGCGGTAGGGCAGGACATCGCGAGGGTGGCGCAGGAAACCTTCGTCTGTCTTTCGAGATTTCCTGATCAGCCGAAGATCACACCTCGCCTGACGTTCCGGTTTTTGAATTCTCCGGTTGCGATCACGCCCGGGGCGGATGGCCGCATCGCCCGCCTGACGGTTGCGGAGAACATTCTTGTGGAGCGCAACGGAAGTATCTCGGCGAAGACGACCGACCAGACAACTGAGCTTGACGTGGACACGATGATTTTCGCCATAGGCGACATGCACGATCCCTCGGTGGGGCTGCCATATGGAAAGGAAGGCTATGTGACCAATGCGGCGCAGACTGATCCGAGCGCGTGCTACCAGGTTTTCGATCCGGCTTGCACTACCAATTGCGAAGGGCTGTTCGTGGTCGGATGGGCACGCAAGCCAAGTGAAGGGCTGGTGGGTATTGCGCGGCACGATGGCGAGGTTGGCGCTGCGTGCGTTGCGGAGTACTTAAGCGGCATTGAGGTCCCTGCATCTGCTTCGGCTGACGAGATTGCGCGGGCGTTGCAAGCGAAAGGCGTCCGGCTGGTCACGAAGAGTGACCTGGGGCTTCTGGGCAAAGCTGAGGAGCGCGAAGCGCAAGCTCGCGGCTTAACTTATTTCAAGTATTCCGACGACGAAGTAATGCTTTCAGCAATCGAGCAGGAGAAATCCGCCTTCACGCCGGCACAGGGCGTTGCCGGCTAATTTCCCGAGTCAATACCACTTCTACGAATTGGCCTAAAAGACCCATCAGCATTCTGCCGAACTATAATTCTCGGCATGTCTCCCAACAGCTCTTCTCGTGATCTAGTCACGTTTTCACTGAACGCATCCGCCATACTAGTCGTACTATTTTTGCCGTGCGCTATGTGTGCCGCTGATTCAGGTGTCACCTACACAACGCCTCTCTCCACCGGCGTGCGTCTTGATGCTGCCGGCGAGTTCGTTGATCTCGGCAGTGTGCCGCTGGGAATGGCGTTGTCGCCGGATGGAAACTACGCGGCGATCGTGTTGAGCGGATGGCGCGAGCAGGGAGTACAGATCGTGGATCTCAAGTCTCGAAAGGTCACGCAAACCCTCGAACAGCCGGCAGCCTTTCTGGGAGTGGTCTTCGCGCGAGATGGCAAGCGCCTCTACGTTTCCGGCGGCAACGATGATTCGATCTTCGTGTATTCGTGGGAGAACGGAACCGCGAAGTTCGAGCGGAAGATTGTGCTCGGTCAACAGAAAGCGGACAAAACCGGTTCGCGATATCCGGCCAGTCTTGCTCTGTCGCCGCGCGGCAATTTGCTCTACGTCGCCGAAAATGTCGGCGATGCCCTGGCGGTTGTGGATCCGGTAAACGGACAGGTCGTACGAAGGCTGCCGACGGATCACTACCCGTACGGAATTGAAGTCACGGCCAGCGGTTATGCGTACGCGTCCGCATGGGGAGGGGATACGGTTTCCGTTTTCAAGACTGGGAAAGACGGGAAGCTGAAAGCGGCTGGGAAGATAACTGTTGGCCGCCATCCTTCGGCGCTGCTCTCGAACAAATCGGGATCACGATTGTTTGTGGCTCTGGCCGGCTCTGACGAAATTGCGGTTGTGGATACAAAGAGCAAGAAAGTCGTGCAACGCCTCAGCGACGCCGCGCCGGCCGGCCCATCTGAAGGAAGTACTCCAAACGCGCTTGCACTATCCCCAGACGAGTCGAAGTTGTTGGTCGCCGAAGGCGATGGCAACGCAGTGGCCGTGTTTGATATTTCTGCACCGAACTCCAGCAAACCTGTCGGTCGAATCCCCACCGATTGGTATCCAGCGGCGGTCGTCAACCATGGCGACGAACTCTTGGTGCTGTGCGGCAAAGGACACGGCAGCCATGCGAATCCCGACGGCCCAGTCCCTGCGGAACCTCTTGTTCACCGCACCGGATACGATCTCGGGCAGCTCAATGGCACGCTGCGCATCATTCCGAACGGTTTCGATTCGACAACTTTGGCCGAGTATTCAAGGCGAGTCTCCGTGGCAAACAATTGGGGAGAGCAACGCAAAGCGAAGTCCTATCCCCCGTTTAAACATGTGGTTTACATCATCAAGGAGAACCGCACGTACGATCAGGTCTTTGGTGACATGAAAGAAGGCGATGGCGATCCGAATCTGGTTTTTTTCGGCCGCGCGATTTCACCGAATCACCACGCGCTTGCGCTACGTTTCGGATTGCTTGACCGATTCTTCACGAATTCCGAAGTCAGTTCGCAAGGACACATCTGGTCAACGGCTGCGTATGTGACCGATTACGACGAGAAAACTGTTCATTCCGTGTACTCGGACCGGCGCGCGGGAATCGATGACGAAGAGATCGATGAGCCGGCCAACGGTTTTTTGTGGAACCTTGCGCAGAAGAAACACGTCAGCTTCCGCGACTACGGCGAGATGGTGAACGATCCCAAGTCGCCCGAGTGGGCATCAACCAAGCGTCGCGGGCTCGCCGATCACATTGATATGGACTACCCGCCGTTTAATCCGGATATCTCAGACCAGAAAAGAGCCGACGCGTGGATCGCAGAATTCAAGCAGTTCGTGGAAAAAGGCGAGATGCCGCAGCTTGAGATTCTCCATTTACCGAACGACCACACCGCCGGCGGACACGCCGGGTCACACACTCCCAAGGCGCTGATGGCCGACAATGACCTGGCTCTTGGCCGCATCATCGAGGCGCTTTCGAAGTCTCCGTTTTGGAAAGATACTGTCGTATTTGTTCTTGAAGACGACTCGCAGGCCGGTCCAGACCACGTGGATTCGCATCGTTCGCCTGCGTTGATCATTTCTGCCTACAACCATTCCGGGACCATTCACCGGTTTGCCAACACGACGGACGTGATTGCCGCGATCGAAGACATCCTGCAACTCGATCGCATGTCGAAATTCGACTACTTCAGCCGGTCACTCGCCGATGTTTTTTCCGATACTGCCGACATGACGCCATACACCCCGCTCACCCCCGAGCAGGACATGAACGAAATGAACCCGAAAAACAGCGCTGCCGGAGAAATGTCAAAGGGTCTCGATTTCAGCAAGCCAGACCGGATCGACGATGCCCTGTTCAATCGAATTCTCTGGCGCATGATAAAGGGGGACGAAGCATTTCGGTTGGTTGGCGCAAAATCAGCTATGCATGCTCTGGTGATGAGCAGATAGTAGCTGTCTAGGCGCTCTTGCTGATTCCCGATTGCGGGAAACCAGCGCTTTTTGCGATACGCAGTGCCTGCTGTAGATGCCGCTGCGCGTGTCCAACCATAACCAGAATTCCTGTTGCTACCGTAAAATGCAACAGCGGAATAAACGGATTTCTGAACCGAATACGGTTGAGATCGGGTTGTGCCGAGGCATTGAGAATACTGCGGATCTTGACGTGGGTTTCGAGAAGTATTTGAAGCGCCTCGGCTGAGTTAATGGACGATGCTCCTGCGGGACGAGCACTCTCAGGCGCTCGATTTTTCCGTGCACCTTCCGGGCTCACGCTCCTTAGGAATAACGTCGAAGGCCATCCGGCGGTGCGCAGCGGATTACCGGCGAAATCCGCTCGAGGCGTTGCGCGCGAGATTCTGGCTTGGATTACCGGAATGTAAATCGTATTAGTGCGGGCCACGTGGTCTATGCACTGAGCAATCGACCATACCCCCAAGGCTGGCACCCAGTTCAACTGTTCCGGGCTGAAGTTCTGGAGCAGGGCCACGAAGTCCTTGTCTAGTTGATCCAGGCTTTCGAGCAATTCCTGTCGAGTTCGAACTACCTGGCTCACAGCGATTCCTCACAGTCTGCAGATCAGCAATTCGCGCTCGTAGATCATCTCGGGCGGCAGGTGCGCGTGTAGCAAGATGAATAGCTCCTCGTGGCTGATTACTTCCTTCTTCCATGCATCGTTGTTGATCTTTTGTAATTCATCGAATTTCTCGCGGGGAAAATCAAGGCCAGTCCAGTCGATATCTTCATAAAACGGGGTCCAGCCGATCGGCGTTTCTTTGGTGCGCGTGCGGCCGTGGACGCGATCAACAACCCATTTGAGCATTCGGAAGTTGTCGCGAAAACCCGGCCACAGAAACTCGCCGTCTTCTCCCTTGCGAAACCAGTTCACATGGAAGATACGCGGCGTCATGCTTAAGGAGCGCTGCATTTTAATCCAATGCCGGAAGTAATCGCCCATGTGATATCCGCAGAACGGGAGCATGGCCATGGGATCGCGCCGAACTTTGCCAATCTCTCCTGCCGCGGCCGCGGTCATTTCAGAGCCCATTGTGGCGCCGACGTAAACGCCCGAACTCCAGTTGAACGCCTGGTAGATCAGTGGAATCGTGTGGGCGCGGCGTCCACCGAAGATGATTGCGCTGATTGGAACACCGGTCGGATCTTCCCACGCGGAATCAATGGTCGGGCATTGTCTCGCCGGCGCGGTGAAGCGCGAGTTGGGATGTGCGGCCTTGGCGCCAGTCTTCTTCGCGATCTCCGGTGTCCAGCGATTGCCCTGCCAATCGATGCACTCGGCGGGAGGTTCGTCCGTCATGCCTTCCCACCAAACGCCGCCTTCCGGAGTCAACGCAACGTTCGTGAAGATTGTGTTCTTCGACAAGGCCGCCACGGCATTGGGATTGGTCTTGACCGAGGTCCCCGGCGCTACCCCGAAAAATCCTGCCTCCGGATTGATCGCACGCAAACGGCCGTCTTTGTCGGGAGTGATCCAAGCAATGTCATCGCCGACCGTCCAGATCTTCCAACCCTTGGTCCGAAATTCGTCTGGGGGAACCATCATTGCGAAATTGGTTTTCCCGCAAGCGCTCGGAAAGGCGGCAGCGACATAGGTTTTCTGCCCTTTGGGATCCTCGACACCAACGATCAGCATGTGCTCGGCCATCCAGCCTTCGTCGCGTGCCATGGCAGATGCGATACGCAAAGCAAAACACTTCTTCCCGAGCAGCGCGTTGCCGCCATAACCTGAACCGTAGGACCAGATTTCGCGGGACTCCGGGAAGTGGACGATGTACTTCTCCTGGTTGCACGGCCAGGGAACATCCTTCTGTCCCGGCTTGAGGGGTGCGCCAAGGCTGTGCAGGCAGGGCACGACGCGCTTGTAGTCCTTGTCTATCTCTTTGAAGACCGGCAGTCCAATTCGCGCCATCGTGCGCATGCTGGCCACAACGTAAGGAGAGTCGGTGAGCTGCACTCCGATTTGTGACATTGGCGATGCGATCGGGCCCATGCTGAATGGCAGGACGTACATGGTCCGTCCATTCATGGAGTTGCGGAAAAGGCCGCGCAACTTGCGGCGCATTTCGTAGGGGTTTTCCCAATTGTTGGTGGGACCGGCGCTGTCTTTAGAAAGAGAGCAAATAAAAGTGCGGTCTTCAACACGAGCTACGTCGCTCTTATCCGAGCGCGCGAGAAAACATCCGGGCCACAATTTCTGATTCAGGCGGATCAGCGTGCCGCTTTCGACCATCTCATCGCAAAGCTGGTCGTACTCCTCCTGGGATCCATCGACCCAATGAATGCGGTCGGGCCGGGTCAGTTCGGCCATTTTCTCCACCCAGCGAAGCAGATGTTCGTTTTTGGTCAGGGGAATGGTTGGATTCTGAGTAACGGTCGCCATGGACTGGAAACTCCTGGTGCGGGTAAGACGACTTAAACAGCAAGCCGTCCAAAAGTGACCGTTCTTTATGGTAACGCAGCGCGGCAGAACATGGAAAACGGGCTACCGGTTGGAACGAATCCCGTATGCGTCGAGAACGTCTTGCAATCGTATGATTCCTTCGAGTTTGTGAATATTCGCGCGATTCACGACCGGCAGAATGTCGAGCCGGTTCTCGCCGAGACGTTGAAGCGCGGTATCGAGGCCCTGGTCCGAATGCACGTGTGGGAACCCGATCGGGTCAACCAGATCGTGAAGGGTGGTTTCTGTGCCATCTTTAGCGACCTGCTCCAGCATTTCGCGATTGATTACGCCAATTACCCCGCGCTCATCCGAGACCAGCCAGGTACGAGCCGGGCCCGCAAGAATTTCCGTGACGGATTTTTCCGCGGGCTGAATGTCATAGGTAGTCTTCATGATACGACCCACCTGCCATTGCGCGGAGCGCTGACGGGCCGCCGCTCCCGGAAGGTGAATGCCGTCCTGAATCGCCAGCGCCTCATAGATCGGCTCTGGCTGTAAGCGCGATGCGATGAACAAGCTCACCAGGTTCGAGATCATCAACGGCACGATGACGGCATAGTCCTGCGTCATTTCGAAGATCATGAGGACTGAGGTCATGGGGGCACGCACGATTCCGGCAAACGCCGTGCCCATGCCAACCAGAGCGTATGCTCCTGAACTCGCGGTGTGCGCAGGAAACAATGTGTGCGCGAACGTGCCAATGCTTCCGCCAAGCATCGCGCCGATAAACAGTGAAGGGCCGAAAATTCCACCGGCGTTCCCTGATCCATAACTCGCAGTAACTGCGATGAGTTTCAGCAGGACAAGGAGCATCATCAGGTTCAGGGCCATGTGGCTGTTCAGGGCGTCACCGACGAATCCGTAACCGACTCCGAGCACCTGAGGCACAAACCATCCGAGGACGCCTACCAATAGCCCACCAAATAGCGGATGGCACCAGTGCGTCTTTGCGGGCAGGCGTAGGAAGGCCGCGCGAATGCCGAGCAGAAGCCGGCTGAAAGCGACCGACACCAGGCCGCCCGCAACGCCCAGAACCGCGTAAATCAGGAATTCAACGGGATGCACCAGTTTGTATTGCGGAACTGCGAATAGGGGGCTATTTCCCAACAGCAGCCGCAGCATGCCCCAGGACGTCGCAGAAGCAAGAACCACGGAGCCAAGAACCGGCGCATGCAGATCGCCAACGATCTCCTCGAGAGCAAAGAGCACAGCCGCCAGTGGCGTATTAAACGCGGCAGCGATCGCTGCGGCGGCGCCAACAGGGATGAGCTGTTTCACCCGTTCCGGCCGAAGCCCGAGCCGGCGCCCTAACACGGACGCAAGCCCGGCGCCTACCTGAACCGAAGGGCCCTCGCGTCCCAGTGGAATGCCGCAGGCCAATGTCGCAGACGTGCAGAAAAATTTGCCGAGGACTGTTCGAATCGTGATGCGCCCCTGGCGCGCGTAAAGTGCGGCTTTGGTTTGAGGAACTCCGCTGCCACGGGCGTTAGGGAAATACCGGTACAGCAAGTAGCCGATGACCAGAGAGCCTGCCGAGGGAAACAGCAGGCGACGCCAGGGCGCCCCACCCACAGGGTAGAGGCGCATGCCCAGCCTTTCCGTGAGAACAATGAATGCGACCACCACCAGCCCCGTCAGCGCGCCGATCACTAGCGCCAGTACGAGAAAAACCTGGTCTTCACGTTGCTGCAATTTCAAGCGCGCTAAGGCAAGGGGACTTCGCCAGGGGCTAATCGAGGCAAACTGACCGGTTTGGATGTCGTTTGGATCCACGGTAAAGGAATAGGCTTACTACATAATATCGTAATACGATATAATTGCGTTAGGAGAAAACGAACAGTTTTGCCACCCGGAATCACCAGTTCGGATTACCGTGCGCTGGCTGAACTCCGCTATCGCATTCGTCATTTCTTGTCCGAGAGCGACCATGCCGCGCGGCGGGTTGGGCTTGAGCCGCAGCAATATTTGTTATTGCTCATGGTGCGTGGCCTGCCGGACGGAATTGCGCCCAGCGTACGGGTGCTGGCCGAACGGCTGGGACTCAAGCACAACACCACAGTCGAACTCATTAACCGTATGGAGGCCCGCGGATATGTGCGGCGCAGCCGCAACCCTCGCGACGGACGTCAAGTTCTCGTTCTTATCGAACCGCCGGGACAGAAATTGCTCGAACGAGTTGCCCGTCAACGGATCAGCGACGTGCGCAGCGGAGGAGCCGAATTGGTAGATGCGATGGCCGCACTCGTCGGCTATCCCCGAGGAAGAGCATCGAAAACGCCCCAAGTAAAGGCAAACCGCAACTCATAATGAAAAGTAAACCGCGCAATCTCGAACTCGGGGACTTCACCGCGACCTGGCGCCTTTGCCCGATTACATTGCTCGCAATGATGATTGGCGTGGTCTGCGCGTTTGTCGCACTGGGCTTGCTGCGACTGATCGGATTCTTCACCAATCTTTTTTACTTCGGGCGTTTAGGCAGCGAACTGGTTTCGCCCGCCGGCAATCATCTGGGTTACTACAGCGTACTGGTACCAATCGGTGGTGCGCTGATTATCGGCTTCATGGCGAGGTACGGCTCCGAGCGAATTCGTGGTCATGGGATTCCTGAAGCTATTGAATCCATTCTGCTGAACGGCAGCCGCATTGAGCCGAAGGTTGCGTTGCTGAAGCCAATCTCCTCTGCCATATCGATCGGGTCCGGCGGGCCCTTTGGAGCTGAGGGTCCGATCATCATGACCGGCGGCGCGTTTGGATCGCTGATCGCCCAACTGTTCCATTTGACCAGTGCAGAAAGGAAGACTCTTCTGGTCGCCGGTGCTGCCGGGGGGATGTCGGCAACGTTTGCGTCGCCGGTTGCCGCGGTATTGCTTGCGGTCGAACTTTTGCTCTTTGAATGGAAGCCGCGCAGCCTGATTCCCGTCGCCATGGCCAGCGCGGTTGCAGCCGTTGTACGGCGCTACCTTCTGGGGTTCGGGCCGCTCTTTCCAGTGCCGGAACATCCATTGTTTATCGGACCTGAGGGACTGTTGGGCTGCGCGCTCGTTGGGATTCTGGCAGGTGGGCTGTCCGCGTTGCTGACGGTCTCGGTATATGCCGCCGAGGACAGTTTTGAGCGGCGGAAAATCCATTGGATGTGGTGGCCTGCAATAGGCGGCCTCGCAATTGGATTGGGAGGGTTGGTTTTTCCGCAGGCCCTCGGAGTCGGATACGACACGATTGGCGCGTTATTGCGTGGCGACGTAACCACGAAAGTCATTCTCGGAGTTCTGCTGGTCAAGTGGTTTATCTGGGCAGTTTCTCTGGGGTCCGGAACCTCAGGCGGAGTGCTGGCCCCGTTGTTGATGATGGGCGGTGCGCTCGGCGGCATCGAAGCCATGTTTTTGCCACACGAAGGCGCCGGTTTTTGGCCGCTGATCAGTATGGGCGCCATTCTCGGCGCAACCATGCGGTCGCCGTTCACCAGCGTGGTTTTCGCCTTCGAACTAACCCATGATGCGAACGTCTTTTTGCCCTTGCTCGTGGCCAGCGTTCTCGCACACGCTTTCACCGTGCTGACGCTGAAGCGCTCTATCCTCACGGAGAAGGTTGCCAGGCGCGGCTATCACTTGAGCCGGGAGTACGCCGTCGATCCGCTAGAAATTCTCTTCGTGCGCGAAGTTATGCGGACCAAAGTGGTCGTGTTGCCCTCCACTGCCAAGTTGGCTGAAATATGGCAATCCTTGCGGTCGGATCATCGTCAGGATCAACGCTTGCTTCCGGTTGTCGGTCCTAACGGGGAGTTGATCGGAGTCGTAACCAGGCACGACCTCAACGATCGAATGTCCGAAAACCAGGCAGCAGCGAACTGCTCGCTGTCGGAACTCACTCGCACGATAGAAATGGAAGCATATCCTGACGAACCGCTGCGTGTGGTCGTATATCACATGGCGGAAAAAGGGCTCACGCGAATGCCGGTTGTGGAGCGCGAAACGCGAAAGTTCCTCGGTCTGGTTTCGCTCGATGATTTGTTGAAGGCGCGTACGCGGCACCTGGAAGAAGAGCGCCGGCGGGAACGCCCGCTCAAATTCCGTTTCTTTTTCCCTGGAAAAGGTTCACGCGAAGAGATCTCGGAAACGAGCTAGACAGTTACCGGAACTTCAGGCTTGCTCGCGTAGTGCGAGTCGACGTATTCGTCGAGGATCTTCATGAACTCCTGGACGATCTTGTCGCCGCGCAAAGTTGTGAGCAGGCGGCCGTCCACGTAAACCGGAGCTTTGGGTTCTTCGAATGTTCCCGGCAGCGAAATGCCGAGATTGGCGTGCTTGGATTCGCCGGGGCCGTTGACGACGCATCCCATAACTGCAACTTTCATTTCTTCAACGCCAGAGTAGCGCTCTTTCCATGCAGGCATCTGCTCGCGCAGGTAGCTCTGAATTTGCTCTGCCATTTCCTGAAAGAACGTGCTGGTCGTACGCCCGCAACCGGGGCAGGCAGTCACCTGCGGCGTGAAACTGCGGATTCCAAGCGACTGCAGAATCTGCTGTGCCACCCGGACTTCTTCGGCGCGATCGCCGCCTGGAGCAGGAGTCAGAGAAACCCGAATCGTGTCGCCGATTCCTTCCTGCAGCAGAATCGACAGACCAGCGCTCGAAGCAACGATCCCCTTTGCTCCCATGCCGGCTTCAGTAAGCCCGAGATGGAGCGGGTAAGAGCAGCGCCCGGCGAGTGAGCGGTAAACGTCAACCAAATCCTGCACTCCGCTCACCTTCGCGCTCAGGATGATCTGATCAGGGCGCAGCCCGTACTTCTCTGCGCTCGCAGCCGAATTCAACGCGCTCACCACCATGGCTTCCATGGTGACTTCGCGGGCATCTTTCGGATCGGACGAACGCGAGTTTTCATCCATCATGCGTGTGAGCAGGCTTTGGTCAAGCGATCCCCAGTTCACGCCGATACGAACCGGCTTCTGATTTTCGACCGCGACCTCGACCATGGTGCGGAAATTTGAGTCATCTTTGCGGCCTACGCTGACGTTTCCGGGATTGATCCGGTACTTGGCCAAAGCCAGTGCGCAGGCCGGATACTTCTTCAGCAGGAGGTGTCCGTTGTAGTGGAAGTCGCCGATGATGGGGACGTGAATGCTGCGCTTGTCGAGCTGTTCAACGATGTGCGGAACGGCGGCGGCGGCATCTTCGTTGTTGACTGTAACCCGAACCAGCTCGGAGCCGGCCCGGGCGAGGGCCGCGACCTGCTCGACCGTCGAGGCTACGTCGGCCGTGTCGGTGTTGGTCATGGATTGCACTACAACTGGTGCATCCGAACCAACCCGGATGTTGCCGATGGTGCAAGTTACAGACTTTCGGCGTTGGATTGAGGCCATGTGGAACGTTTAGTTTAACAGGCCGGGCGTGCTAGGTCGGGTGCTGGTTAAGTTTCTCGGCGCATGGCGCGACTTGATCCGGACCGGAACAGCACGTAGAATAGTGCTGCACGAAAACGGTGCGACCTGAGGGTATTATCGATGAAGGCCAATATCACTCTAAAGCTCGATCGCGAACTCATCCGAAAAGCTAAAGTTTGGGCTGCCGAAAAAGATACCTCAGTCAGCGCGCTACTCGCAGAGCAACTGGAAAAGAGTTTTCGTGATCGTGACGGCTATGAAGAAGCGAAAAAGCGTGCTTTGGCGATATTAAGGAAGGGCTTCGATTTGGGATACGAGCCGCGCGCCTCGCGAGACGAGTTGCATGAGCGGTAAGGCTTTTGTTGATACAAATATTCTGATCTACGCACACGACCGCTCTGCTGGTGTGAAACACCAACGCGCTGCCGCCCTGATCGAGCAACTCTGGTTGTCTAACGATGGTGTTCTCAGCACTCAGGTCCTGCAGGAGTTCTGCGTGAACGTCCGTCGCAAACTGACGCGCCCCTTGTCCTCGGATGATACCGCTCGCGTGCTCCAGCAATACCTACATTGGGAGGTCGTGGTGAACACCCCGTTCTCGGTTATTGAAGCCATGGCAATAGAGGCTCGCTACGGTGTGTCGTTCTGGGACGCGCTTGTGCTTAGCGCCGCCCAGGCATCGGGCGTCACTACCCTGTATTCCGAAGATTTCTCTCATGGGCAGATTTACGGCTCGATTCGAGCCGTAAATCCGTGTCGGTAGAACCGCGTGCTGGCCTACGGCAGCCTCTGCGCGATCTGCTTGGCAATGTCGTTGTAAAAGACGATTGCCGCAAAGATCACGAGGAACACAAACGCAGCCTGGTAAATGCGCTCCTTCACTCGAATGCTGATCTCGCGCCGCATCAGGCCTTCAATGAACAGCAGTAGAATCACGCCACCATCCATGATGGGAATCGGGAGTAGGTTGAAAATCCCGAGGTTTAGGCTGATTCCTGCCGTCAAAGCGAGCAGCGGCGCGCTATCTTTCTCCTGCGCTGCCTCGCCGACCTGCTGGACAATCCCGATTGGTCCGGAGACAGACTTCAGCATCTTGCCTTGGACCATTTTGCCGACGAGTTCAAGCAGTATTCTCGAATACCGTTTGTTGTCCTTCCATGAATGATCAAGCGCCTGGCTGAATGACAATGTACTGACTTTCGTGTCAATGGTGTTCTTGAATCCGAACCGCCACTTCTTCTCGCCAGTGCCAGCGTCGGCCAGGATCGGAGCTCCTTTGAACGTCAGCGTCTGGTTACCGCGCTGAACTTGCAGATCAACTTGTTTATCTTTTGTTTGCTGCAGGCGTTCGATCATCACCTGGATCGAAGGGACTGGCTGGCCGTCCATCGCCAGCACGCGGTCGCCAGGTTTCAATCCAATCTGGTCTGCCGGAAGGCCCTTCTCTATGTCCCCAACCACTACGGGCTCGTCGGGATACCATCCAGCGGCGCCGACCTGCGAAACCGTAATTGGAACCGGGACTACGGAACCATGGATGACCTGATCTCCCCGCTGCACAGCGAAGCTGAGCGGTTCTTTCGGATTCAGCAGCTCGCGATCCCCAACCTGCTCCCAGGTCGGGTTCTTAATGCCGTCAATGGCCACAATTCGGTCGCCAGGCTGAACTCCAGCCTTTGCTGCAGGCGAATCCGGCTTCACATAACCAACCTGCGCCGGCTGATCCATGAAAACGGGCATCTCGTAATGGAAGCGGTAAACGGCGGCGAGAAAAAAAATAGCGAACAGTATGTTCATCGTCGGCCCGGCAATCGCAATCAGAAAGCGATGCCAGCGGGGATGAGACATAAACTCTCCCGGATCGCCGGTGCGTTCATCCATGGGATTCTCGCCGGCCATCTTCACGTATCCGCCGAGCGGTAATGCGTTAATGCGGTAGTCCGTGTCGCCCTTGCGGAAACCGATCAGGCGCTTGCCGAAGCCGATCGCAAACTGTTCCACACGAACACGTAAAGCTTTGGCCACCATGAAATGGCCAAGCTCGTGAATAAAGATCATGAAGCCGAGAATGATGGCGGCGTAAAGAAATCCAATCGGAGTCATAGGTTAATTACTTCTGGCGGATCCAACGCTGACTGGCTTCGAACTCAGCCCAGCTACTCGTTCACGGGCTGCGGCCCTGGCCCCCTGGTCCACGCTCAACACTTCTTTAATAGATTCCATTTTGCCCACTGGCGTTTCAGAAACCACGTCTTCAATGACTACGGGAATCTCCTGAAATCGGATGCTGCCATCCAGGAACGCCGATACGGCAACTTCGTCGGCGGCATTCAAGGCAACTGTCTTGCCCCCGCCGGATCTGGCTGCCTCGTAAGCCAGGCGCAGACAAGGGAATTTTTCCATGTCGGGAGGGCTGAAATCGAGGTGCCTTAAGTCATTGAGACTAAAGTTCAAGTCGGACGGGATGCGATCGGGGTAAGTCAGAGCGTAGAGAATCGGCAAGCGCATGTCGGTCACGGACAGTTGAGCAAGAATGCTGCCATCCACAAATTCCACCAGGGAATGAATTGTGGATTGCGGGTGCACGATGACCGAGACCTGTTCCGGCGGCAAGTTGAACAAACGACAGGCCTCGATCACTTCGAAGCCCTTGTTCATCAATGTTGCGGAGTCAATCGTGATGCGGTTGCCCATCTTCCACGTGGGATGATTCAGCGCCTGCTCGACCGTGATGGCGCCAAATTTGGATACAGGAGTATTCAGAAACGGTCCGCCGGATGCCGTCAGCCAGATGCGCCGGATTTCTTCCATGCGGCCTCCGCGCAGGCACTGGTGGACGGCATTGTGCTCGCTGTCGATCGGCAGGAGCGGCTTGCTTTGACTGCGGGCTTCGGCCGTAATGAGTTCGCCGGCGGCAACCAGGCATTCCTTGTTCGCTAGTCCGATCGTCTTACCGGCCTTAACCGCTTCGTACGTTGCCTCTAGACCCGCCACGCCAACGATGGCGCTGACCACGAAGTCGACGTCAGGATGAGTTGATACTTGAACGTTGCCTGTCGCTCCATGAACGACTTCGATCCCTGTCACTCCAGCATTTTTCAGCCTGAGCTTCAGATTGTCTGCCTGGGATTCGAGCGCTACCGAGAGCACTTTCGGACGCCAGCGCCTGGCCTGCTCGAATGCGAGATCAACGTTGCGTCCGGCGGCGAGGGTGATGACCTGAAAACGGTCGGGGAATGACTCCACCACACTCAGAGTGCTGCGCCCGATGCTCCCGGTCGAGCCCAAAATCGCGATGCGCTTCATGGATGTGAATATGGTACAGGAAGAGCGGCGTCAGGCTTCAGGCATCAGGCTCTAGGAGAACGGCGTGTCACGAGGAGTGTTAACATGACGGTCGCCGCTCGATTGGAATCGTTATGGATCTGAGTTTTTCGCGACGTGCCTTCCTCGCCGGGGTCGGATCTGTTGCCAGCGGCAGTTTGTTCCCGTCAGTCTTACACGCTCTGGATCTAAGTCACTCTCCCTTCCGCGTCGCTGTCATCAACGACGAAATCAGCCAGGACTTCGATCGCGCGTGCGCCGTAGCGGCAGAGTTCGGAATGAAGTGGATCGAACTCCGCGGGATGTGGAACAAGAACATCATCGATCTCGATGCGAAGGAAATTGCCGAGTCGCAGCGACTGCTCAAGAAATACGACCTGCGCGTCACCGACATCGCCAGCCCGCTCTTCAAAGTGGATTGGCCGGGAGCGCCGAAGTCGAAGTTCAGCCCCAAGCGCGATCAGTTCAATTCGAGTTATGGCTTCGAGCAACAGGATGAAGTGCTCGAAAAGAGCATCGCGACGGCGAAAGCGTTCAAGACCGACCGCGTGCGCTGTTTCGACTTCTGGCGACTGGACGACCAGAAACCATATCGGGCTGAGATCAATGAAAGGTTGCGCAAGGCCGCGGAAAAGGCCGCGAAGCAGGACATCACTCTGGTTCTTGAAAACGAGCCTTCCTGCAACACCGGAACCGGAAAAGAGGCTGCGGAGCTGCTGGCCGCTGTGCAGCATCCGTCGTTCATGGTGAATTGGGACCCCGGGAACGCCGTTGAGCTTGGGGAAATTCCCTATCCAAACGGTTATGAGCTTTTGCCCAAGGCGCGGATAGGGCATTGCCATGTTAAGAGCGCGATCAAGAACGGCGACAAGTACGAATGGGCGCCGGTGGGAACTGGCATCGTGGATTGGGCCGGACAGTTCAAAGCGCTCAAGAAAGATGGATATCACTTCGCCGTGAGTCTTGAGACGCACTGGCGCGGCGCAGGAACACCGGAGGCATCGACGCGCCAGAGTTGGGCAGGAATGAAAGAGGCGCTGCAGAAGGCTGGCGCGCTGTGACGGCACCGGTCACTGAGAATAAAAACGAACGCGTAGGAGCGGGTGCCCTCACCCGCTCGGCCACGCTCTGCGCGGCGCCTGCGAGCGAAGCCCGCCTGCTCGGGTGAGGGCACGCGGGCTACGGGGATCGTTGAGAGGAATGCAACCATGAACGATACCAGACGTGATTTCATCAAAAAGACGGCCGCGACTGCTGCGTTGCTGGCTTCCTCATCTGCTCGAGTACTCGGCGCCAACGACCGCGTTCGCGTCGGGATGATCGGCGTCGGCTCGCGCGGCCAAGAGTTGTTGAAGCAGATTTTAGCCGTGAAGAACGCTGAAGTCGTTGCCGTGGCGGACATCCACTCACGCCGTCTCGATGAAGCCGAACATCACACTCCCGGCGTTCGCACATTCAAAGACCATCGCCAGCTTCTCGGTCAGCAGCTCGATGGTGTGATCGTTGCAAGCCCCCTCCATCTTCATGCGCGGCACTTTCTCGACACGATCGCCGCGGGCAAAGATCTCTACTGCGAAAAGACAATGACATGGTCGATCGCGGAAGCGGACGAGTGTCTTGCTGCTTCTAAGAAATCTGATCGCGTGATCCAGGTCGGCTTGCAGCATGAAAGCTCAGGCGCATTTGCCGACGCCAAGAAGTGGATCGCGGATGGACAACTGGGAAAGATCACACAGGTTGATTCCTGGATGAGCCGTAATACTCCTCACGGCAAAGGCCAATGGGTGCGTCCGGTGCCCTCGGATTGCACGGCGCAAAACGTAAACTGGAGCGCCTTTCTCAATGGCCGCGCCGATCGTCCGTTTGATGGCTACAAATTTATCAACTGGCGGTTGTTCTGGGAGTTTTCCGGCGGCAACATCACCGAGAACATGGTGCATCAGATTGCATGGATCGTGTCTGCTCTGAATCTGGATCTGCCGAGTGCTGCCTACATGTCAGGCGGCGTGTTCTCCGAAAAAGATGGACGCGAAGTCCCGGACACGATTGCCGTCACCCTCGACTACCCCAAGGACGTTGTCGTGACCTGGCAGTCAACTTTTAACAACAGCCGTTATGGTCTCGGCGAACGTTTCCTCGGCAGCGACGGCACGATCGAACATGTGGCTGGCGCGACCGACATGGTGACTGGAAAATCGGATGAGTTGACGCGCTATTTCCCTGAAAAATTAAATCGGCCCAGTGGGGCAACCTTGACCTCAAACACTCCCGACCAAAACCACATGGAGAATTGGGTCGAGTGCATCCGCAGCCGCGAGACGCCGAACGCACCTGTGGAACTAGGCTACCGAAGCGCAGTCGCGGCGCACATGGCGAACCTGGCTTATCGCACAAAGCAGAGGGTTATGTTGGACTCGGCAAAGAATCTTGCGCTTTGAATCGACGGCGCACGAGTGAGTTACAACTTCGGAACCAGCGCGCCGGTCGTTCTCGCGTATTCATCATATTCCGGTCCGAACGTTTTGCGCATGAACTGCTCTTCCAGCCGGAGCTTGATCGCGAACCCCAGCCAGAAGAGAGCAACAGCGATTGCTCCCAACGGCCTGCCACGCGCCAGCACTGTTCCAATCAGTGCGAGCAGAATTCCTGAGTAAATCGGGTGCCGCACCCATCGGTACGGCCCAGTTCGGGTCAGCGTGTGTCCGACCTTGATGGTGACTGTGCCGCTCCAGTTCTGTCCGAGATAAAACCTTGCCCAGATCGCCAGGCCGATTCCCGCGGCTGTGACAAGAATCGCGATCGCCTGAATCGTTTCGGTTCCGGGAAGAACACGCGTTGTCCACCAACCGAGGTGAATCCGTGTGCTGCCAATTAAATACGTGCCGAGAATTACCGGGATGGTATAAAGCAGGCGTTGCGACCGCGACTGTCGTTCCTGAGTAGGCTTGGTTCGCAGCCATCCCACGATCCAAACGATGGCGAATGCCGTCCATAGCCAGCCGATAAAGTTCACTCCCGCCAACATAAATTATGAGTACGAAAACCGAGGACGCAGCTATTGAGTCATGACGTGCCACGCCGCGTAGCACCACAGCACGGGTGCCGCGAACAGGAGTGCATCGATGCGGTCCAACATGCCGCCATGTCCGGGCAGAATCGCGCCTGAATCCTTGGTTCCGGCCCCACGCTTGATCAGCGACTCCACTAGGTCTCCAAGTTGCGCTGCGATGTTCAGCACAACCGACAGCACGATGACCGGCAGCAGAGGCATCTCCTCGAAAATCCCGCTCTGGCGCTCGATCAGGTGCGCGCGCATCAACGCACTGCTGATCGGCTGCGCGTAGTGAAACATCAGCACTCCCACGGCAACACTCGCGACCACAGACGCCATCGCGCCTTCCCAGGTCTTATTCGGGCTGACGCGCGGCGACATTCGATGACGACCAAACGGTTTGCCGATGAAGTAAGCGAAAATGTCCCCGGCCCAGACCAGCAGCAACAGATAGAGGACCAGGAAACTGCCACGCCACTGCTCGCGGAGTTGCAGCAGCAATGCCATGGGGAGCGCGATATACGCGAAGCCGAACGCCGCCACCATCGCGGCGGGGAAGGCCGAGGCAAGCTGATCTCTCGACATTGCGATTGCAAGAAAGACGAACGGCGCGAACACGGCGGCCGCTACAGCTATGTAACTGAATGCAGCGGTTGAAACCAGGTCTGCGCCGCCGGGATGAATCGCGATGACAAGAAACAGAAGCGCGCAATAGATATACGCCGACATTCGCAACGGCTCGATTCCATATGCCTCGGAGAGCTTGAGCAGCTCATGCAGAGCGGCCAGCGCTACCACTCCGCTGACAAATGCAAGGACGGGAACCGGCGCTCGCAATATCAGCAATAGAACCAGCGGAATGAGCACTACTGCGGTGAGTACTCGTTTGACGAGTTCCAATCCGGTCAGCTCCGCAGCGCCCGCGAAGACTGGGATTCATTCAATCCGCCGTAGCGGCGCTCGCGCGTCTGGTATTCAGCGATGGCTTCGAGCAAATGCAGGCCACGGAACTCCGGCCACAAGGTTGGCACGACGTGAATCTCTGCGTAAGCGAGTTGCCACAGCAGGAAGTTGCTCAGCCGCATTTCGCCGCTGGTGCGGATGACGAGATCGGGATCGGGCATGTGGCTGGTGTAAAGATGCCTTGAGATCGTCTCTTCGTCAATCTTCAGATGCTGAACGCCGCCGTTATTCACCGCTGCATTCAAAATCGAGCGAAATGCGTCCGTCAGCTCCGAGCGTGCGCTGTAATTGAGCGCAAGCGTCAACAGCATCCCGGTATTTTTAGAAGTTTCTCTCCGCGCCCACCCCATCTTTTCCTGTACGAGTTCCGGAAGTTCGTGCAGGCGGCCAATATATTGAAGCCGCACATTGTTCTTGTGCAGGGTCGGAACTTCCTGCTTGAGATAACGCGCAAGCAGCTTCATCAGGAAATCGACTTCAGTCTTGGGGCGGCGCTTCCAGTTCTCCTCGGAAAAAGCGTAAAGCGTAAGCGAGGGAATGCCGATTCGAGACGCCGTCTCAACCACATATCGGACCGATGTCACCCCGGCGCGATGCCCGGCCACGCGCGGCAGATGGCGCTTCCGCGCCCAACGGCCGTTGCCGTCCATAATGATGGCAATGTGTTTTGGGAGCCGCGCCGGATCGAGCCGTTGGTAAACCTCGGCCTCTTTACGATCCAGCCCGGCAGGAACTGTCGCCTGCAAGGTAATCCCTTCCGTTTCAGAAACTAACATAGGGGGAAGGGAGGGTCAATGAAGGCAAGCCGGCGCCGGGCCTGAGGGCTTTCTTAGCGAACTTTGCGAAACCATTGCGACCTTTGCGGTTAAAGCTTTAAAGCTCTTAACCGCAAAGTACGCAAAGAAAGGCGCAAAGATCGCCAAGAAAATCTATTCTTTCGACTCTTGGGGTACGATTGGAAACTCGAGTCGCTCCGTGCTTCGCACGATTGTCACGGCACTCTGCGTGCCAACCTGGGCATCGCTTAACAAGCGATGGAGGTCGTCGACACCCGCGACCGCATGCTTTCCCAGGGCGATGATGATGTCTCCTTCTCTCAGCTTTGCCTCTTGTGCCGGACTCCCTGATTCCACTCCGATCACCATCACGCCAGTTTCTTTCGGCAGATCGTAGAAGCGAACGATGCGCCGGTGCAGCGGCACGGTTTGAGCCTCGATCCCGATGTAGGCACGCTTAATGCGGCCATGAGTCAATAACCGGCTGGCGACAAACTTTGCCGTATTGATCCCAATCGCAAAGCATAGCCCCTGCGCACCCATGATGGTCGCAGTGTTCACGCCGATCACTTTCCCATCGGACGAAACCAGCGGCCCGCCAGAATTCCCGGGATTCAGTGATGCGTCGGTCTGAATGACGTCGTCAATCATCCGTCCGGAATATGAGCGTAACGAACGACCAAGAGCGCTGACCACGCCGGCGGTCACCGTGTACTGGAATCCATACGGATTTCCGATCGCGATTGCCAACTGGCCAACGCGAAGTTTTTGTGAGTCACCGAGTTCCACTGCGGCGAGGCCAGGCGCATCAATGCGAATTACTGCAAGATCGGTTGCTGGATCATCCCCGATCAGGTGTGCGGGCAATTGCCGGCCATCCGGCAACGCAACCTGAATGCGGCTGGCGTCGTGGACGACGTGGCTGTTGGTGAGCACCAGACCATCGGGCGTGAAGACGAAACCCGATCCGCCACCCTGCCGCTCACGCGATTCACCATTGCGGGCACGGGCAGTTTGCGTGACCTCGATTTTAGCGACTGAGGGGCTTACCTTTTCTGCGGCCGAAACAACGGCGTGAGAGTAGGCGTCCAGCAGATGCGGGTCTGTTTCGTGCAAACTGGGCTGGAGAACGGCCGGTTCGGCCACCGGCCCAGAAACAAATTGTTTGATCATGCTGGGTAGATGAGGTTCGGGGCTGTGGAGATTCAGCGCCGCGCCGACAGAACAGTTCGACTGACCACAGGGCTATTTGGCCGCGGCGATTTCAGCTTCTGGAGCAACGGACCTCAGCGTCAGCCAATCGGTCCGCACCCGGTCCCATTCCTGGATCATCACACCATAAGATTCGAAGAACTCGCGAATGCGCAGACGCTCCCAACCCGCAATGTCCTCGAGAATGGGTGCGAGCACAGCCAGAGCGCTCGTGCTGAGGACCGTCCGTTTGGCAACCTGAGAAACGTGCTTGGCTTCAGAAACGGCAATCGTGTATCCGTCGCGGACGTTGGTGTGCAGCATGACGTGCACGTCAGAGCTGCCGTCGCCGACATAAACAATGTGGTCGGGGCCGATCTGCGCCTTCGTTTGTAGCTGGTCGAGGATGAACACTTTGCCGTAACCGGCGGTCGCGCGAGTGATGGTGTCTATCTCGCCCGAGTCTTTGTATTGGAATTCTGTCCCATAGATGTGGTCCGCTGGCACAACCCCCTCAAGCGCCGAACGGACAATCTCAACCGGCGCCGCCGAAAGTACATAAAAATCGAAATGGAAGCCTGGAATCCCGCCGTCCAAAATCTGGTAGAGCAACGCGATGTTTTCCTTCAGACGAATGCGCTTGCCAACTTCGTACAGGTGTTCTTTGCGAACGCGGCTTTTGAATTCCGGATCGTGCAACAGGAGGTAGGCAAGCTCTCCTCCCTGTTGCACTAGATTGAGCCGCGCCATGCCGGTGGATTTCCGCTCGAATTCCGCCGTGGGAATCCCAACCAGCTCCGCCAGTACGTAGCCCGAGTCATTGAAGGTCAACGTCTGGTCGAAGTCGCTGGCAAAAATGTATTCCTTGCGCGTCGTGTCGCCCATGCAATTCATTAGATTATGGCGGCGATCAAAGGATAAGTAAAAGAATCTATGGCGATCATCGCCGGGATTTATAGCGGCTTTACCAAAGTAACGTGGAAGAAGCGTGCAAGGAAACGTTTCTCAAAACCGCGCCCGGCACTCGGCTTCCTGCTCCGACAGCTGCGCGCGCAGCTTGCGCGTGGCGCGGAACAGAGTGTTCTTGGCGGTGCCCTCGGTGGTATTCAGGATCTCGGCGACAGTCTTCAGCTGCATTCCCTCGTAATGCTTCAGCTCGAAAACCATGCGCTCACGAGGCGAGAGTCCGCCCAGAGCGCGTAATATGTGCTCCCGCAAAATGGTCTGTCCCAAGTTGCGTTCCGGACTGGCAATCGGGCGATCATCCGGCACCTGGTGCGAAAGATCGTGCTCCTGTCCGTCTGGATAGAGGACCGTCGTTGAATAAAGCAAGTGAAGGCGCTTCCTGCGTAGGTGATCGAGGCACAAATTACTGACGATCCGGTAAATCCAGGTATAGAAGGAGCACTCGAAACGAAACATCGGCAACTTGATGTAGGCACGCAAAAGAGCTTCCTGATAGATATCCTGACCATCCTCCGTCGACCCGGTCAGGTGAATCGCCACGCGAAGCACGGCCCGGTCGTATTGACAGACGAGTTGATCGAAGGCTGTGGAATCGCCTTGTTGGGCGGCTCGAATCAGTTGCGTGTTGTCCGCAGCTGACGGGCGAATCTCTCCGCGAGGCTGAATGGGAGCCAGGCAGCCGATGCCGCTGGTATAGCCATTCATGCGACGAATTTTATGAGGCGCTGCCACAACCTTCTGTCCAATCATTTCGATCTCACAAATGCCGGCAAAACTGCCGGTTAACTGACAAACTTGTAGCCGGTTCCGTGCACGGTCAGGATGAAACGCGGTTCTTCCGGTTTGGGTTCGATCTTCTGCCGCAGGCGCACGATGTGAGCATCTACCGTGCGAGTGGTTGGGAAGCGGTCATAGCCCCACACTTCCTCAAGCAAACGATCGCGGCTCAGGCTCTCGCCCTGGTTGCAAACCAGATACTTCAGCAACTCGAACTCTTTGGAGGAAAACTCGATCGACTTACCGGCACGCGTGACCTGGCAATTTCTCAGATTGATTTCCACATCGCCGAAGGAAACGCGCTCCTGCTCTTTTGGTACCGTTCGTGAGCGGCGCAGCACAGCCTTGACCCGCGCCAGAAGCTCGCGAATTGAAAACGGCTTGGTGACGTAGTCATCAGCACCCAGCTCAAGCCCCACGACTTTGTCCACTTCCTGCCCTCTCGCGGTCAGCATGATGATGGGAATTGACGGACGCTTGCTTTTAAGCTGCCGGCAGACGTCTAATCCGCTCATGCGCGGCATCATCACGTCGAGGATTACCAGATCGGGGGATTCGCTCAGCGCGCGTTCCAGCCCAGCTATGCCATCTGGCGCGGTGATCACCTGATAGCCCTCAAATTCGAAGTTGTCACGCAAGCCCGCCACCATGTTGGGCTCGTCTTCGACGATCAGGATTCTGGCCATCTCAGCTTCTCCCGGCTTCCCTCTTCCCGCATGCGGCTTAAGTGCTGCATTGATCGATGTCACAGGCATTTCTTCCCTCGCTATGCCGACGCCCCTTCAGCGCTATCGGCCTGCCGTTGCACCGGAAGCGTGATGGTGAACTTGCTGCCCGCGCCCGGTGAGCTGTCCACAGCCACCTCGCCCCCGTGGGCACGAGCGATGTGCTGCACCAGAGACAAGCCCAACCCGCTACCCTTGGTGTTATGAACCAGCGGATCGCCGACTCGATAAAACTTTTCGAAGATTTTGGTCTGCTCGCCCGCGGGGATACCAATGCCATGATCAACCACTTCCAGTTTCACGCTGCCATTTGCTCGATAGAGGTTGACTCCAATGTATTTGCGGTCTTGCGAATATTTCAGCGCGTTGTTAACAAGATTGACCAGAGACCGGGCCATCGCCTCGCGATCCACCTTCAAAGGAGGCACCTCGGTGACGTTCTCTTCAAAGGTGAAGCCTTGCTGCTCGATCTGATAGCGATAAGACTCCAGCGTATTGCGCACTAGATCGCGCATATCCGTATCGCGAAACTCATATTCCTTGCGGCCGGCCTCAATGCGCGAAAAATCAAGAATGTTATTGATCAACGCAGTCAGCCGCTCGCTCTCTTTGCGGATGATGCAGTAATACTCGTGGTGCTTATCCGCGCTGGTGATCCGGCCCAATTCGAGCGTTTCCGCGTACAGGCGAATCAGAGCAAGCGGTGTGCGCAGTTCGTGAGAAACGTTGGAGACAAAGTCGGACTTCAGCCGGGCCAGAGCCATCTCTTTGCTCACGTTCCAATAGGTAAGAAAAATCCCGCCGGCCAGAAGGAGTGAAACTCCGCCGAGGATCAGAAAATTGGTGTGCATGAAATGCTGCCCGAGAGCTGCCAGCGTGGTTCCACGCAATTTCATGCCAAGAACTAATCCTGAAAAGGCCCCCTCCATGTTGCGTTCGACTTCAGCTTCGCCGCCGTCCCACCCACTGCCAAGAACCATAGGCGTGGAGTCGCCCTTGGCGCGAATCATGATGACCGCATTTTTATCGGTTTGCGCTTCGGCCACGTTGCGGCTCATGACCTCGTCGAGAGTTTGCGGCAAAAAGCGATCGCGCAGGTAGTCGCCATCGAAGGTCACTCCGGCGATGGCGTGTCCGCCGGTCTGTTTGTCGGTGGTGAGAAAAATAGCGGTTGTGGTGTAAACGTGCTTGTCTCCACGTTGTACCCATATTCCATCGAAGTAATAGGGCGTGCTCTTTTCTTGCATCTTCAACAGCTTCTTCGAGAATTCGTCGTACTCCAGCTTCCACCAGCCCTCCATCATCTTCGACAAGTATTCAGACTCTTCGCGGAAGCCTGCACTCTCTTTCAACCGGTAAGGTTGAGAACGAAAGAAAAATCCGCCCTCCGGATTGAAGGCCATCAAGTGCGCAACTTCAGGATGTGAGCTGAGAATCCGATCGAAGGTCTCGCTGCATGCATCTCCCGGAGAAGGAAACTCGCTGCGAATGTCGTCCGCAAGGCCGTACGCCTTGTGGTTGATCTGCTTCTCGGAAATCGCGAGCACCTGGCTGAAGTCGCGCTCGATGGCTGCTTCGACAGCTCGGTCCCGTTGAAATTTCTGCAAGTGCCGCGCGCTCAGGATTACCAGGGTGGCAGCCGGCAGGATGACGGCCAATTGCAGAATCAGCATCAGCCTGGTTCGCTCGTTCATTGGGCGTTTCGAGTTCATCCTTGGCTCCTGATCCCGTCGCTCACCTGGATCAGCCCGGAATTGAACATACTTTGCCGGGCCAAAACAGGTGTCAAACAGCGGTGAAAATACGTAAAAAGTTGTGAACGAACCGGGTTTTCAGGTCGTACGGTCCTTGGTCGGCAACACAATCCTTACTACGCAGCCTTGCCGTTCGGAACGGTTTTCGAGTTCGAGCGAGCCCCCATGCGCCTCCGCAATTTGTCGCGAGAGCACTAATCCGATGCCGCTCCCGCCCGGCTTCGTGGTGTAAAAGGGCACAAAAGCATTGCTGGGATTCATGAGTCCCGGCCCTTCGTCTTCGATGGTAATCACAACCGCCTCACGGCTCGGAGCCCAGGAAACGACAATTTGCGGGCCGCTCTGCTGTCCTTTCGATCCATTCGAATGCGTGTTTCCATCCGAGAGTTGCAGGACTGCTTCTGCCGCGTTGCGCAGTAGGTTAATCAGCATCTGCTCGAGTTGATCGGGATCGGCGAGCAAACTCGCATCGGGACCTCCGACAACTTTCACCGGAACGCGCGTCTCGAGCGCCGCCACCCGCTCGGAGATCGCCAACAGTGAACACTTCCGCAAAGTGGGGGGAGGCATTTGGGCCAGTTGGCGATAGCCCTGCAGAAAGCGATTCAACGAAGCTGCGCGGCGCTCAATGATGTCCAGGCCGCGTTCGAAATCTTGCTGCTCCTCTGCGTGAATCCCGCTACCCGAAAGCCGCGCACTCAAACTCCCGGCAATCGACTTGATCGGGGCCAGGGAATTATTCAATTCATGCCCAAGAACACGAATCAGGCGCTGCCAGGCCCGGCGCTCTTCTTCTCGCAACGCGCGGCTCACGTCAGAAAGCACTACCAGCGTGTGCGGAATTCCCTGCTGGCGAAATGCGCTACGGCGCACAAACCAGCGCGCATCGGTCGCGAAATGCAGTTCGACCAGGGACTCGTTTTCGCAGCCGAGGCACTTCTCCAAGGAGAGATCGGCGGCGGACCTTCCGATCAACTGCGCGGATGGCCGATGTATGAGTTTCTCCCCGGCCGAGTTGACCAGACGCAGCCGGTTTGCCGGATCAAATGCAAATATTGGTATGTCCACCTCTTCCACCACGCGCTGCAACAGCGCCGCTGCTTCGATCGCGCCGGTGCGGTGTTTCGCCAGCAGATCGGCAAGCGCATTCACTTCGAGCGAGAGTTCCCCGAGAGCGTCATTCGGAATGGCGAGTCTCGCACGGAATGAATAATCTTCGTCTCGTAGTGCGCCAACAACATTTGCCAGCGTTTGCAGCGGCCGGGTGACGTGGTCATGGAGTGCGGCACCTATCAACAGGCAGGCGAACATCTCGATGCCAAGCAAAACCAGCTTCGATTCCAGGGACCAAGGCTGTAGCCAGATCACGATTCCGCTAATCACAATGCCTGGCGCAACCAACAGAAAGGTGTATCGCGTGATGCGGCGCTCGAAGGGCGCTCGCTGCTTTTTTTTCTTGCGTGTCGAAGCAGCGTTAAGCGGCGGGCTAGAGCCCATATTTTTCCATCCGGCGGTACAAGGCGCCGCGGCTGAGGCCGAGCGCCTCGGCCGCCTGGCTCACATTGCCTTGGAAGCGCTGCAGCGCTTTTCGGATCAGGATACTTTCAACCGTTTCCAGGCTCAATTCTTCAAGATTCTGTGTTTGTCCTCTTTGCGAGCCGAGGCCGAGATCGGCTACCTGCAACTGCTCGGCGCGGCACATCAATACCGCCCGCTCCATCGTATGCTCGAGCTCCCGAACATTGCCTGGCCAGGCGTATTGCAGCAGCGCTTGCACCGCGCTCGGCTCAATACCTTTCACTTCGCGTCGATACCGCATCGCGTACTGCGAAAGGAAATGCAGAGCCAGCACAGGAATATCTTCCCGGCGCTCGCGCAACGCCGGCAAATGAATCTCAACCGTATTAAGGCGAAACAGAAGGTCTTCACGAAACTGCCCGGCATCGCAAGCTGCTTGCAGATCGGCATTGGTTGCGGAGATCACACGCACGTCAACCGTTTTGCTCCGCGACGAACCTACTCGCTCGACCTCTCCGGATTCGATCACGCGCAAGAATTTCGCCTGCTGCCGCAACGGAACGTTGCCAATTTCGTCCAGAAAAATCGTTCCGCCGTCCGCCAGCTCAAATCGCCCAATGCGATCCGTCCGGGCATCGGTGAACGCACCTTTCACGTGCCCGAACAGTTCGCTCTCGAACACTCCTTCCGCCAGACCTCCAGTGTTGACCGCAACCAACGATCGACCACTCCGTAAAGAAAGCGCATGGATGGTGCGAGCGACAACTTCCTTGCCCGTGCCGTGCTCGCCAGTGATCAGGACGTTCGCATCGGACGGCGCAATGCGAGTGATGGTTTCAAGCACCGGAAGCATGCTGGGCGAGGTCGCAATCAAATCCGGACGCCCTTGGGCATTGAGCAACCGGTTCTCAGCCGCAAGCCGCATCGCATCCTGCAAAGCGCGATGCAACTCAACCTGGGTGCGCACGATCGAGAGCAGGCGCTCGTTGTCCCACGGCTTCTGAATGAAATCCCGTGCACCGCGCCGCATGGCTTCGACGGCCAACTCCACATTGCCCCACGCGGTCATGACAATCACCGGCAACGTGCTGTCTTGCGCAACGATCTCGGAGAGCAGGTCCAGCCCTTCCCTTCCCGACGTGGTATCGCGCGTGTAATTCAGGTCAACAAGCACCGCGTCGTAGTGAGTGCCGGCCAGCGCATCGCGGACCAGTTCAGGCGAGCGGACGGCATCGACCTTATAGCCCTGCGGCTTCAGGAGAAGCTCAAGAGCTTCCAGAATGTGCTGCTGATCGTCAGCAGCAAGGATTCTCGGGCTATGCGCAGTTTTCGTCAGAGCGGCAGGAATGCTGATCTCATGCGGCTTGGCGGAGGTTGGCATGTTAAGGCACAGGGGCGATGGCCGAGTCCGTGATGCTCCCCTTGATCGCGTCCTGAATTGCGATTCCATTATGTTCCAAAGTCGAACCGGTCGCACGGTCAACTTCCACTTTCGCCTTCTCGTAAACCGTCCGCGCGGTGACCAGGTCCAATTCCGCGAGCGCGAGGTCGCGCTGCGCCGTCATGGTCTGATAGGTTGATCCCGCTCCCAGTTCCTGTTCTTTCTTTGTGATATCGAATGTGCGTTGCGCCAGATCACGTGCTTTTCGTGCTGCCTCAACTCGCGCCGCGGTCTGCTCCAAAGCGTACTCGGCGTTCCGCACTTCGATCCTGATTTGTTTGCGCAGCTCTTCGCGCCGCAGCTCAGCTTGCCGGTATTCAAGCTCCGACCGGTATTGATCGGCCTTGGCGACGCGATTGCGAATCGGGATGTTCAAGCTGAAGCCGACGTAATAATCAGGCGCTGTGTTGTTAAACGCATTCGCCAGCGCGCCGGAGAAGTCGACCGGCACATTAGAGGAGTTGGGGACTCCAGGAACGTTGTAGGCCGGATTCAATGGCCCGGCGAGGCCCGACCCACCATAGAAACCCACTAACGATAACGAAGGCAGCAGAGCATTCCGCGCCGCCTTGCGGCTGATCTGGCGGTTGACGAGATCCACATCGGATTCGGAGAGCTCGGGACGGTCGCGCAGGGCCTGCTGAATCAGTTCCTGGACTGGCTGGTTCGGCTGGGCCAGTGACGCCGACTGCAGAGTATCTGTCGGCACAACGTTCAGCGATTCGAGCGCGGGATCATCCAGGCTTTTGGTGAGCGCGTTCTTCATCAGCAACTCTTGAAGCTGAAGGCTGGTACGCGCAACCGTCAAATCCTGATCGCGTTTGGAGACCTCGGCCTCGGCACGCATCACGTCCATCGCGGGAATGCTTTCGAGTTGCAGCTGCTTTTTAGCGTTCTCGAGAGATTGCTGCGCGAAAGCCACTGATTGCTCGTTCACCTGCGACTGCTCATACGCGTTTACCAAATCCCAGTAAATGTTTTCAATTTGAGTCACCGTCGCCATCACCTGGTCCTTGAATGCGATATCAGAAATCTTCTTATTGTTCTTCGCGATCCTGAGATAGCGCAGATTTGGGCCGAAGCCGAATCCGGAAAGCAGTTGCTGCGAAAACGTAAACCGATAATTCGAGCCCAAAGCGGGCGACAGGTTGAAAAAAGGGCTGTTCGTGGTCTGCCGATTGTTGTTGAACTCGAAAGAGATACTTGATCCGGTCGAGAACGCCTGAGAGACCGCGAAATTCGCAACCCCTGTATTCAGCTGCAGCAGCGGCACTCCATAAATCCGCTGATTGGCCAGCGGAGTGGTTTGATGTTCAGCGCCAATCGTGCCAGTGATCGTAGGATCGTAGGACTGAACCGCCGATCCGACGCCCAATGTTGACTGCACAATTCCCGACGCGCCGGCACCGGCGCCGCCTGCACCCGCCGTCGTGCCGCCCGCTCCAGCTCCGGGAGCTCCCGTCCCGAAGCCGCCCACACCGCCGCCCGGCGTACCTTGGACCACTCCTGCGTTCACTCCACGAAAAACACCGCCCGCTTTGGTACGCAGAATGTCCATGTCGGCAATTGGCAGGTTGTATCGGGCGATGGCGATGTCGAGGTTATTTTCTAATGCGAGTTGGATTGCATCCTTCAGCGACAAGTACAACTTGCCATCGCGAATCAGCTGATTCAATCGCGGAGAATTCGTAAGCTGCGGCTGGGGTGCCTCAACCGAAAGATACCCGCCGAGTGGGTTGTGCGACTTTGGCATCGCAAATGAGACGCCCGCGCTGCTCTGCCCGAGAGCCGGCACGCTGGAAGCAATCAATGTGCCGAGAAGAATAAGAAAAACGACAAGGACGTGAAGTCGCGGAGTCTGAAGCCTGGGCGTGCGCGGCCTCATTGCTTCACCGCCTCGTACGGCTGAAGCTCAGGATTCGCCGTATCGCTCACGACCCACCCGTCGCGCAGTTGAATTGTGCGTGATCCATAACCGGCATTCACTTCCGAGTGAGTAACTTGAACGATGGTCGTTCCCTGCTGGTTCAGTTCACGAAACAGTTCCATGATTTCCTTAGCTTGAGAAGAATGAAGATTCCCCGTGGGCTCATCGGCCAGCAGCAAGGCGGGTTTGTGGATCACCGCTCGCGCGACCCCCACTAACTGCTGCTGTCCGCCGGAAAGCTGGCTGGGAAACAAATCTTTCTTGGCGACAATCTGAAAGCGATCGAGCGTGTCCGCAACCATGCCAACCCGCTGCTTATGCGGAATATCTTTGTAGGAGAGCGGAAGGTCGATGTTTTCGCGCACGGTGAGGTCGTCGAGCAAGTGATAGCTCTGAAACACCATGCCGATGTTCTTCTTCGCCACATCGGCGCGGTCCTTGCGTTTCATTTTGTGGATCGCCTGCTCGCGAAACCAATACTCGCCCTCCCATGCATCGTCGAGCAGGGCCAGCACGTTTAACAAAGATGACTTCCCTGCACCAGACGGCCCCATCACAGTAATGAACTCGCCCTCGCGAATTTCCAGGTTCACCCGCCGAAGCACAAAGAACTGCCCGGCTGCGGTTTTGTAACTGCGCTCCAGGTTCTTGAGTTGGATCATGTTTCTCCTAAAGTCACTCGTATCGCAGCGCCACCATGGGATCGACCTTCGCCGCGCGGCGTGCGGGAATGTAGCAGGCCAGCAGCGCCGTCGCGAGAACGACCAGGCTGACGCAGCCAATCGTTGCCGGGTTGTGCTCACTAACTCCGAAGAGCAGGCTTCGAATTAGAAATCCGGATCCCATAGCGGAGAGGATGCCTGCCGCCCATCCGACCACGACCGGCAACATGCCCTGCAGCAAAATAAGGCGTCGCAAACTTGAAGAGCGAGCACCCAACGCGATGCGTATCCCCATCTCCTGTCTACGGCTCGCAACCGAATAGGCCACCACGCCATAAATACCAAGCGCTGCGAGCACCAGCGCAAAAACTCCGAACAGGGAAGCGAGGGCGAGTTCAAAGCGCCGGACGCTGACGGATTCGGACACGATCTCGGTCATAGGACGGAGATGCACAATCGGCACTCCAGCGTCAGCGCGATGAATTGCCTCGCGAACAGTAGCACTCACTGTCTCGGGGGGAAGCGATGAACGGACTACGAGCGAGGCACTCCCGCCCCACCATTTGGGCGACCCCGGCCCAATCGGCTGATACACCATCAATAAGGGCGCTTCATCCAGCGCGACACTCCGGGTGTCGCCTACGACCCCGACCACTTCCGAGGTTGGCCACTGCGTGTCCCCACCCGTGCGAAACTGTTTGCCAACCGGGTTTTCGCCGGGCCAGACTTTGCCCGCAACGCTCGCTGAAATAACCGCGACATGACGCTCGGCATCTGCAGGTTCAAGCAGTCGGCCTTGGATCAGCGGAATGTTCAATGTCGGGAAATACTCCGGGGTGACGAACCGGTAGTTCGCAAGCGGAGCCTGTGTTTCCGGTGTCGACTGTCCGGGAATAACAATGTTATCTACCTGCTCCTGACCTTGAAGTGGAAGCCTGCTGATCCATGCGGCGCTCCTCACGCCTGGCAAGGAACAAACCCGCAACAGCACGTTTTCCCAGAATGCTCGCTTCCTTTCCTTGTTGGTATAGAGGGCAGGAGGCAAAGTAATGTCAGCCGTAAGCACATGTTCAGTTGTGAATCCCTTGTCCACATCGAGCAGTCGGACCATGCTCAGAGTCAGCAAGCCGCTTACCAACAGTAGCAACGTTCCTAAACCGACTTCGAAACCTACCAGCGACGTACGCAGACAACGCGAACTCCGGCTCTCGGTAGTGGTTGTGGCGCCCGCTTTGAGCACCTGCTGCGGATCGGATTGCGTCAACCGCCATGCAGGCAATGCACCGAAAATCATTCCGGTCAGCGTCGAAACAACTGCGGCAAACCACATGACGCGACTGTCGATCTGAACTTCGTCGATTCGTGGAAGATTCGCGGGAGCAACCGCCACCAGCACACGTACTCCGTAGTACGCTAGCGCCATGCCGGCTATGCCGCTGAGCACTGCAAGCAATGTGCTCTCGGTCAGCATTTGACGAACTAGGCGTGAGCGTGACGCCCCAAGCGCAGTCCGAATTCCTGCTTCGCGCAACCTGGCTGGCACACGCACAAGTAAGAGATTCGCGAGATTGAGGCAGACAATTAAAAGGACTGCGCCCACGCCCGCCAACAAATACAACAGCCCGAGGCGTGCGGCACCCACCACTTGAGCTTCAAGTGGAATGAGCTGCGCGCGAAGACTCAGCCCTACGTTGTGGGATTTCGCGATATTCGCTTGCACAACATTAAGTTCCACGAGCGCCTGTGTCGGGGTAACTCCAGGTCTGAGCCTGGCCACTGCGGCAAAGTCGAAGTCCCCGAAAGGCGACCATTTCGAGGCGTCGAGCCCGAGTGGCTTTAGGTAATCCAGCCGGTCGGGAAATTCTGCAAGTGGGCCAAAGCTTCTCGGGTACCGAAATTCAGCCGGCAATACTCCAACTACTTGAAATGGAATGCCGTCGAGCGTGATCGCGCGGCCTACAATTGTCGAATCGCCATGAAAGCGCTCATGCCAGAACGGATAGCTCAAAATTACGACGTGATCGTTTCCCGGATCGTCCTCTGGCGAAACGAATGTCCGCCCAAGAGCGGGACGAACTCCTAATACATCAAGAATATTCGCTGAAGCCCTCCCTCCTGAGATCCGTTCCGGATCTCCGTAACCCGTAAGCGTCATGCTGTCTGGTTTAACGATCGCGACATCGTCGAACGAGTGACACTCACGCTGCCAGATTCTGAAGCTGGCAACATTGGCAGGAAATGAAGGATAAGTCTGGCTCAGTTCGGGGACGATCTCACGAACTACAAAGAGCTTTTCGGGCTGCTGATAGCGAAGCGGCCGCAGAAGAACGCCGTTCACTACAGAGAAGATTACGGTAGTGGCTGCAATGCCAAGCGCTAACGTGGTGAGAGCAATCGCTGTGAGCAAGGAATTCTTCTGCAACTGTCGGACTGCGTACCGCAGATCTTGTAATAGTCCGTTCATCTCCAGCCTCACTCGTATCGCAACGCCACCATGGGATCGACCTTCGCCGCCCGGCGTGCGGGGATAAAACTCGCAAAAGCCGCAACAGCGCCGAGCATGAAGACGACCGCGGTCAAGGAAAGCGGGTCGGTGCTTCTCATTTCGAACAAGAAACTGCGGAGCACGCGGCTGCTGGCAAGTGAGATGGGAATACCGATCACAATCCCGGCCGTAACCAGTACCAGGCCTTCGCGCAGCACTAACCGCACGACGTCGAGTCGCCGCGCGCCCAGTGCCATGCGCACGCCGATTTCGCGCGTGCGCCCCGCGACGGTATAGGACATTACCCCGTAAAGCCCAATACAGGCGAGCAGCAGCGCCAGCCCGGCGAAGAATGTGGAAAGCTTCGCTAGTGCGATCTGATCGGCTGCGCTATCGTTGACCAGCCTGTCGAGAGTTCTAACAAACGCAATCGGCAAATGCGGATCAATGCTCTTAATCTGACTCGTGATACTTGCGACAGTGCTACTCGCCACCCCACTCGCCTGCGCTTCAATTGCGATCTGGCCAGGTTGTGGCACTTGCTGATATGCCATATAGAAACGAGGCCTGATGTTTTCCCGAATTCCACTGCTATTGTCTTTGGCATCGTGAGAAACGCCGATGATCGTGAGGGGTTTATCGAGCCAGTCTTTGTCATCGATGCGGAATTGGCGGCCGATGGGATTTTGCCCGGCGAAGAAGTACTTGACCATGGCCTCGTTCACAACCGCCACTCGCGTCGAGGTGGAAGTATCCTGTGGCTCGATACCACGTCCGGCAAGAATCGGAATTCCTACAACACTGAAATAGTTCGGCCCAACGTAGTCCTCATCTGCCTCCCGCGTTTCGGGTTTCTTCGCCTGAAATCCAGGAACGAGGATGGCGTCCGTGTTTTCCGTATGAGCGAACAGGCCGTTATTCGAGTAGGTAACCGCCCTTACTCCTGGAACGCTTTCGAGCTTGGCGGCTAGTTGCTCCGCGAGCAACTTCATCCTATCGTTGCTGTATCCGGCGCCAGTCGGATCAGTACGGGCGATGACGAGGCGATCTCGCCGATAGCCGAAATCCTGAGCCATAAGTTTCTGCAGGCTGCGCACGAGAAGGCCGGCGGCGAACAGCACCAGCAGCGACAATGCAACCTGGCCGGCGATGAGAGCTTTGCCCAGACTGAAGTGCGAAGCCGATCCTCGCGTAGTTCGATTTGAGTCTTTCAGCGTGGGCGAGACCGACACCTGCAAAGTCCTCAGCGCGGGAACCAAGCCAAAGAGGATTCCGGTAAAGAAGATCAGGCTGACGGTAAACCCAAATACGCGTATGTCGGGGACAAGCGGAAGCTTGGCGCTGGAGTCGAAGATACTGACAAGGACGCGCACGCCCCAGAGAGCCAGCACTGAACCAGCTATACCCCCGATGGCAGCCAGGAGCACGCTTTCCGTCAACAATTGCTGGATCAGTCGACGCGGGCTGGCGCCGATTGCCAGTCGCACGGCAACTTCTCGATTGCGGACTGAAGCACGGGCGAGAAGCAAGTTGGCGACATTTACGCAGGCGATCAACAGCACAAGCCCGACGATTCCCATCAGCAGCATCAGCGGAACGCGATAGCTGCCGCGAAGTTCCGACAGGCCACCATCGCCGCGCGACACACTGATGCGAAGGTTGCGAATGGCATCGCGATCGTCGGCCGAAAGCGAGGCGCCGTAGTCGCTCTTTTGTGCCTGCTGAAATACCAGGTTCAAATTGGCTTCAGCTTGCGCCGGTGTGAGACCGGGCTTCAGCCGCCCGATGAGAGACAGCCACGACGTGTTAGCAGCGTTGCGCCAATGGCGCCCCCGCACCATCTGCGGCTGCATGCTCAAAGGAACGAAAATTGCCATCTCTTCGCCGACAACATCACCTGCGAAGCCCGGAGGCGCAATCCCAACAATCGTGAACGGAAATCCATTAAGACGAACAACGGAGCCGATCACGGACCCGGAGGCTGCGTACTTGCGCTGCCAGTAGGAATATCCGAGGACGGCAACTGGATTAGCGGCTTCGGCAGTATCGTCGGAATCCGAGAACAGTCGCCCGACGGCTGCCTGCAGTCCAAGCACGTTGAAATAGTTGCCGCTCACCATCCGTCCAATGACTTTTTCAGCGTTGGGGTCAGCTTCTTGGGCCGCTACTTCAACACGATGGTCGGTGGCGGCCGCAGCCAGTCCTGAGAAGACAGAGTTGTGGTCGCGCAGTTCCTTATATAGAGGATAGGAATAGATCTCCGTAGTGGGAGTGCCATTCGAGCGGCGGTTAGGATCGGTGGAACTGCCGACAATAACCAGCTCCTGCGGATTTTTTACAGGCAGCATTTTGAGCAGCAGCGCGTTTACTACGCTAAAGATGGCGGTGTTCGCGCCGATGCCAAGCGCCAGAGTAAGGACGGCGACCGCGGTGAAGCCGGGACTCTTGCGGAGTTGGCGAGCGGCATAGCGAAAATCTTGAACTACTCCAGTCATAATTCCCTCACTCGTACCTGAGCGCCACCATGGGATCGACCTTGGCCGCGCGGCACGCAGGGACATAGCAGGCCAGCAAGGCTACGCACACAACCACGATCGAGACCCCCGTCAAGGTGAGCGGATCGGTCGCGGTTACGCCGTACAAGAAACGCGACATCACACGGGTAAAGGCGAGGGCAGCGACCAAACCCGCAGCAACCCCCAGCATTGCGAGCCTTCCGCCTGAGCGCAGAATCAGCCGCAAAATTTCCAACCGATCGGCGCCCAGCGCCATGCGAATTCCGATCTCTTGCGTTCTTTGTCCCACGACATAAGAAATGACGCCGTAAATCCCAATGCTTGCCAATGCAAGCGCAAGCGACGCAAAGACGGCGAGGAGAATCATCGAGAAACGGCGAGTGGCTAGTGACTCCGCGATCAGGTCATCCATGGTTTGCATGCCATAGATCACCTGCTGATTGCTCATTTGCGCGCTTACGCGCCGAATGGCGTCGAAAATCCCAGTGTCTGCTCCGCGCGAGCGCAGCACCATTCCGGCTCCGGATGGAGCGCCGGCAATGTACTCATCGGGCATCTGCATCCAGGGTACGTAAAACTGCGCTCGTAGAGAATTCGAGTCGTCGGTGTCGAGGCCCCATTGTTTGACATGGCCGACGACGCCGATGATCTCCGTCAACTCATCAGCTCCGTTCAAGTGAAGACGCTTTCCGACTGCGTCCTGGTTTGGAAAGTATTGCGCCGCGAAAACGTCATCAACAACCGCTACACGCGGGGAATGATTGTCGTCCTCGGACTTAATGAACCGGCCATGGCGCAGCGGAATGCGCATGACTTTCAGATATTCGGGGCCTACCACGTAGTGAAGGGCCCACTTCATTTCATTATCGGTGGCAGGCTTCGGTTGACCATCGATCCAGACAAGATTTTCATCGTCGCTCGCCAGCGGAAGCGACTCCCAGGTTTGTGAAACAGCTTCCACACCCGGAATCGCCGCGAATTGACGATCAATTTCCCTAAAGGAAGCGCGCACCGCGTCCGTCGAGGCTGACATCATCGAAGGCGGAAGCGAGACTCCGAAATTAAAAACATGATGGGAGTCGAAGCCGGGATCGATGCGCCAGAGTTGCACCAGGCTGCGAATCATCAGCCCTGCCCCGGCGAGCAGCACGAGTGCCGTCGCCATTTCCGCCACTACAAATGCACTCTGCGCACGATGACGGGTTCCGCTGCCTCCGCGACCTCCGGCTTGCAGCGCCTCTTGTGTGTTCCCGTGCCAACTCTTGAGAGCAGGCGTCAACCCAAAGAAAACACCCGCACCCAAAGAGATGAGAGCGGTAAAGGCCAACACGTTTGCGTCGATGCCTATCGCTTCTGCGCGTGGCAGAGCACTTGGCAAAATCCCCAGCGCCGCGCGTGTTCCCAAAGCGGCCAAGATCAGCCCGAGAGAGCCGCCGATAATCGCCAGCAGAATGCTCTCGGTCAGGAGTTGTCCGATAACTTGCAACCGGTTCGCGCCCAACGCAGTCCGAATCGCAAATTCCCGCGCCCGGCCGGTTGACCGCGCCAGCAACAGGTTCGCGACATTTGCGCATGCAATCAGCAGCACGCATCCGACCGCAGTTAACAAAACCAGTAATAAAGGACGAACTTCACCAACCATCTGCTGCTTGAGCGAAACCAGGCTGGCGCCGATTCCTTGATTCACTCCCGGAAACGCCGCCGCCAAATTGGCTGTTACGCGAGCCATGTCAGCTCGCGCCTGCTCAATGCTGATTCCCGGCCTGAGCCTTCCAATTCCGTGAATGCCTAGTCCCACCCCGCGTTTCTGCAGCAAGGGATTGCTCCACTGCCCTATGGGAAGGAAAACATCTCGCCGCTGTGGAAAGGAGGGCGCTGCAAAATGAAAGCTGGCGGGAATCACCCCAACAACCGTGAAGGCCCTGCCGTCGAGCGTCAAACTCTTGCCAAGAATGTCCGAAGCCGAACTAAACTTCCGCTGCCAAAGTCCGGCGCTGATTAGAGCAATCGGCGGTCCGCCGACCTCGTCCTCGCCCGATGCGAACAATCGCCCTATGACTGGCTTTACACCCAAGGTCGAAAACAAATCCCCGGAGACAAACTCGCCGCTCACCTGCACAGGCTCACCGCTTCCCGTCAGACTGAAGGCGGTGCTTCGATAAATTGCCATTGAAGAGAACGCGCGGTTTTCTTTTTGCCAATCCCGAAAGTTTGGATAAGAAATCGATCCGTACTCGAAATTCGGTTTACTCTCGCTTAACGTCACCAGCCGTTCGGGTTCTGGATACGGTAATCGACTCAGCAAAACTCCGTTCACAACTGAGAACAATGCGGTGTTCGCGCCGATTCCGAGCGCCAGCGTAATCACGGCAACCGCGGCGAATCCCGGCGCCTTCCTCAGCTGACGCACCGCATATCGAAGATCTTGCAATAGTCCGTTCATAATGCCTCACTCATATCGCAGCGCCACCATGGGA
>JBKPSP010000075.1:0-13954 GCA_046735175.1 Acidobacteriota bacterium | reverse complement strand
ACAGAGGCAGTGCATCCGCTCGGCTTGTTTGCTTGTCACAGTCATAAGCGTCGCTGTCTTTGCAGGTGCTGCAGTTGTCGCAGGGGGCTGTTCGCCCCAGCTTCAGCCCATCATAGGGTGAACCCGAGAACGAACCCACGTACCTAAGGTGTATTCCCGAACGTAACGAAAGGCACGTTCAGAGCCAGCTTTTAAGGAAGTCGAGTTGCGCCGCCGGGCAGTTACCAGGGCGGTTACCAGCGATTACTGATGGAGCCTGTGAAATAGCGGAGGTCGCTCCTGACTCCACAGCCACTGACTTTTGTGAGGAAATTGGAACAGGTTACAATCCCGCATTGTGAAACCCGAACGTCTGATCGGACTTCGTCAGGCACTGTTGATCGCAACAGTCTCGACAACAGTTTGGTGCCAGGCAAATCCTCCTGTGGATGTGAAGGCGGTTGAGGCCGCTTACGCCGACCTGGCTGACGCATATTACGTGACCGAGACAATCGACTCGGGCTTATTCACAACCTACCAGGGCAAAGACCGGGCAACGTGGAACCAGATCTACCGGCACAAGCGCAAGGAAGTGCTTGCCGGACTGGAGACAATCTCCTCCGCAAACCTTTCGAGCTCCGATACTCGAGTAGTCTCGGCTATTCGCAAGGAGCTGGATTCCTACATGCTTGAGAGCGGCGGCTCGCTCTCGCCACTGGGCCGCTGCCAGGACGCGCAACAAAAGGAGATTGAGGCGTCGAAGCTTCGCGATGCGCTTTACTCGTGCTTCGACGAAATTGGCAACAACTTGCAGTTCGAGGGCAAGCGCCTCACGCGCGTCGGCGCGCTCGGGCTTCTTTCAACCTTGGACGATCAGAAACGCCGCAAGGCCCTCTTCCTTTCCTTTCAGCCGCTCTGGACCGCAATCAATGCACAGGATGAATCCCAGAGCCCTTACCGGCGCGTACTGAGAAATGCCGCGATCAAGGCCGCCAAAGAGGGCTACAGCTTTGACGCTGCTGCCCGCACGCTTGGCATCAAGCCACCGGAAGTTGAGCGATGGCTGGAGCAGATTCTGGATGCCTGGCGACGAGTTTCCGGTGATCAGATGATCGAGCCCTGGGATTATCACTATATAAACGGGCAAGCCGATCGACTGCTGAGTAGCGCGATTCCGCGCGACTCCATTCTGCCGATTTCGTATCGTTATTACCGGGACCTCGGTGTTGACCTGAAAGTACTCGGAGTGCTCTACGATCTTGATCCTCGTCCGGGAAAGGCTCCCCTGGCTTACATGAACTTCGTGACGCTGGGCAGGCAGACGGATAGCACCTGGCGCCCAACCGTAGTACGGATCTCCGCGAATTACTCAGGTGGCGGCCTCTCGGAGCTCAATGAGTTCATACACGAGAATGGACACGCGGTTCATGGCCTCGCGTTACGCACGCGCCCCGCGTATATGGATTTGGGTGACACGCTTTTTGTGGAAGCGTTCGCCGACGTGATCTCATGGGACGTCTACGACTCGAAATGGCAGGAAAAATATCTCGGGCGCGCAGTGCCGGATTCACTCTCGCTTCGCAGCCAGCATGCAGGCGTCATGCTCGACTGTGCGTGGGCATTGTTCGAAATCCGGTTGCTGCAGAAACCTGATGCCGATCCCAATGTGGTGTGGACCGACATTACGTCTCACTACCTGCACATCGTTCCTCATCCTGAGTGGTCGTGGTGGGCGCTGCGCGTCCAGCTCGTCGATCCCGGATACATGGTCAACTACGGGTTGGGATCTGTGCTAACTGCTGACATCCGTCAGCACACGGTGCAGTCTATTGATCCATTCCACACCGGCAATCCCCGCTGGTATGCATGGCTCTCCGCAAACCTGCTTCGGTTTGGTAACGAGAAGGACACAGTTGACCTGCTGCAAAGTTTCCTGGGACGGCCGGTTTCGCCTCAGGCGCTGCTGGATGATATTGCGCGCGCAAAGCCATAAGATCGGAACCGAGAAACCTGGAGTGGTAGGCCCGAATGGACTCGAACTCGAGGCGTTTACGCGCCGTCTGAGCCGCGTGCCGAAATCCCCACGAAGCCGAGGGACCTGGAGTGTATGGTAGGCCCGAATGGACTCGAACCATCGACCTCTTCCGTGTCAAGGAAGCGCTCTAACCAACTGAGCTACGGGCCTGCAAGAAAGGATTGAAGAGCAGTTCGACTTCTATTCTACGGAGATTTTCGCGGCTTGCAAAGTTTGCCCGGTTGTCGCGGTTGCCAACCCTCACGCTGTCCGGTGAAAATCAATTCGTGGGCTCCTCGCTTCCGGCAAATTCATCACAAACCCGGGCGCTCAAGCTGTCGCAGATTCTCAGCGCCCCGAACCAGCTCACGCTGGCGCGGCTGGCGTTTCTGCCATTCGTAATCATCAAGATTGTCGACGGACACTACGGCACGGCTTTGATCCTTTTTGTCCTCGCCGGCCTGAGCGATGGCCTTGATGGCCTGCTCGCGAGGCGTTTACACCAGCAGACGCTGCTCGGCCAGTATCTCGACCCCATCGCCGACAAACTGCTGTTGAGCACCACCTTCCTGGTGCTCTCCATCGTGCGCGCGCACGGCCAGCCTTTGATCCCGTGGAAGTACACGGTGCTGGTTTTCAGCCGGGACATCTGCATCCTGCTCGTCAGCGGAGTGCTGTATACGATCGCTGGCTTGCGCGATTTCCGGCCCAGCATTTTTGGCAAGGCAAACACCTTCGCACAGCTGGCTGCTGTGGTGTTCGTGATGCTTCTCCAAATCAACCACGTGAAATGGGTGTGGGTTCTAGAGAAGACCTTCCTGCGCGCGGTGTTTGCCTTCACCATCATTTCTGGATTGCACTATGTATACCTCGTCGGACGGCGTTTGCACGCGATGAACGCAGCCGCTGATTCGTGAGCTGACCTTGTTGTAATTCAGATTTCGTCAAGATACTCGTTTTCGAGTTAGGCTAAGAATTGCCCATGACCATGCGCATCCTCACAATGTGCGTTCTGTTTTGCGCATCTGTGGCCGCGCAGACTGGGAAGACCATCGTAGTTCGTCCAACCGAAATTGACGACATTCTCATTAATCCGGGGATGGGCATCGAAACCTTCAACCGCTTTTCCGGACAGGCGTTGAACGAAGGCGTTAAGTGGTCCGAGGTAGGGCCGGAGGCGCCCATTGCCGACGCTCCCGTGGGCTCCGTCGATTTTCCCGGCTCGAGCGTCGCCTATCTACGCTGGTTCTGGTCCCAGTTCGAACCGCAGCCCGGCAAGTATCGCTGGGAGATCATGGACTCTGCGCTGGCCGAAGCTCATCGACATCACCAGAAGCTTGCGATCCGATTGATGCCGTATGACGACAAGCACCCGCTGCCGGACTGGTACATCCATTCGGGCGCGCGACGCGCGAACAAGCCGGGCGACAAAGATGGCGAGATCTGGTCTCCCGATTCAGCCGACCCCACCTACGTCAAATCGTGGAGCGCACTCATCAGCGAAATGGGCAGGCGGTACGATGGCCATCCCGATCTGAATCACGTGGACATCTCGACGGTCGGATATTGGGGCGAAGGATGGGGACCTTACCTGCCAGACTGGACCGTGCAGCAGCAACTCATTGACGTTTACCTTCAGGCCTTCACGCGCACACCGCTGCTGATGAACTTCGATGAACTGCAGGCACTGGTTTACGGTACCAAACACGGCGCCGGATGGCGTCTCGACTGCTGGGGCGACATGGGCAGGCCGTCCAAAAATTTCGCGCACATGCTCGACCTTTATCCGCAGCAGATCGCGCGTGGAAAGCTGCAAGACGTCTGGCGGACGGCGCCGGTAGCGCTTGAGAGCTGCGGAGTCCCGGAATCGTGGAAGCAGTGGGGATTCTCGTTGAAGCCCATCCTCGATCAGGCGCTGCGCTGGCATGCTTCCACCATCAACATTAAGTCGAGTGTCATCCCCGCTGAATGGAAATCCGCGTTTGATCAGTTCAAAAAACAGATTGGCTACCGGTTCGTGCTGAAGAAGCTGGAGTATCCTGCGCGTGTCACACCGGGTTCCATGGCCCAAGTCAATATGTGGTGGTTCAACGCGGGAGTCGCACCGGTGTATCGCGATTATCTGCTGGCGCTCGAAATCGGAGACACGCTTATGCCGCTCGATGCGGATGTACGGCAGTGGCTGCCAGGCGACTCTGTCTATGAGAACACGATTCCGATTCCATGGGAGTTAAAACCAGGAAAATATCGCCTTCGGGTCGCTCTACTAGATCCGCAGACGCGCGTGCCCGCCATTCGGTTAGCGATCGCCGGTCGTCAGCGCGACGGATGGTACGACCTGGCTGACATCATCGTGTCCCCACGATAAAACCTGGTTTAGCGGGTGGTCTTTAGAGTGCTGCCTACCGCGCCGGGAACGGAATCACATTACTCCTGGAGACATCGGCACTGCGCATGTTTTCCAGATCGCGTTCGTCTGCTTTTCGACCTTCGAGAATCACTTCGGCGGCCACGAACAGCAGTGCGCGAGGATCTACCGTGGTCCGTTCTCCGCGCACAACTCGTTCCAGCTCAGCAATAAAATTAGCTTCCGTGGCCTGCATGGATGAGATCTTAGAATTGGTGGTTCCAGACCTCAAGATAACGGGAGAGTGTTACTGTCGGAGTGAGCTCCTCACCTCTTCCACGCATAGGTTGACCCCATTTCTTTCGCGACCCTAGAATTGAGTTTCTTTTCTCCACTATGCCCCTTCGCCTGTTCAACACTCTTTCCGCCAAGATTGAAGACTTTCAGCCGCTCGATGGCAACGAAGTCCGCATGTATGCCTGCGGGCCGACCGTCTACGACTACGGACACATCGGCAACTTTCGAACGTTTATCGCGGTCGACATTCTTCGCCGCTATCTTCGGCAGAGCGGATATAAAGTGCGTCATGTGATGAACATTACCGACGTGGACGACAAGATCATTCGCAACTCGGCGCAGGCGGGAATTCCAGTACAGCAATACACCGCCACATACGAAAAGGCGTTTCTCGAAGATGCAGCGGCGTTAAATATCGAGCAACCGCAACTGGTCCGCGCGACCGAGCATATCGAAGAGATGGCTGAGTTTATTTCAAAGCTCGTCGAGAAGGGGTTCGCGTACAAAGCCGAAGATGGTTCTTACTATTTTCGAATCGCGAAGTTCCCCGCTTACGGCAAGCTCTCAAAAAAAGATTTCGCCGGAATGGAAGACGGCGCGCGCGTCGACGTGGACGAGTATGAAAAAGACAACGCGCGCGATTTCGCGCTCTGGAAAGCGCCGAAAAAAGGCGAAGCGTTTTGGGAAAGCAAGATCGGCCCCGGCCGTCCGGGCTGGCACATTGAGTGTTCGGTGATGTCCATGCTCGAACTTGGCGAAAGCTTCGATCTGCACGCCGGCGGCGAAGACCTCATTTTTCCCCACCATGAAAACGAGATCGCCCAGTCAGAATCGGCGACCGGCAAGCCATTCGCACATTTCTGGTTTCATGCGCGCTTTCTGCTCGTCGAAGGCGAGAAGATGTCAAAGAGTCTGGGCAACTTTTATACCCTGCGCGATCTCGTGCTTAAGGCACACAAGCCCTCATCGATCCGTTACCTGCTGGCCTCAGTTCCCTATCGAAATCAGCTGAATTTCACCGACGACGGTCTTCGGCAGGCGGCGGTGTCGGTCGAGCGGCTGCGCAACTTCCAGATGCGTCTTTCAATCGCAAGCTTTCCCGATGGATCGACTCCGGAGATGACCAGGCTCGCCTCCGAAACCAGTGAAGGCATTCGCGCCGCGCTCGATGATGATTTGAACACGGCGCAAGCGCAGGCCGCAATCTTCGACATGGTGCGTCGAGCAAATGCGGCGATTGACTGCGGCGGAGTGCGCAAAAGCGACGTTCCGGCGCTGCTCTCAGCCCTGAGCGAGTTCGACGCTGTCTTCGCAGTGCTGAACGACGACGATGGCGCCAAAATGCAGCAGATCGCCGATTGGGCAAAATCCGAAGGTCGAGAAAACCAGATCTCACCCGAACTCAAGGATGTTCTGCGTTCCGGTGAACTGTCGGATGAGCAAGTCGAGCAGAAAATTGAGCAGATGAAAGCCTCACGGGCCACACGCGACTTTAAGGGTTCCGATGCGATTCGAGCCGAACTCACCGCCCACGGCATTCTCATCGAACAGACCAAGGAAGGCGTGCGCTGGCGAAGGAAGTAGATCCGTCACAACAGTTCGCATTTTCTCTGTGGAAATCCGGTTTGCGATTTTGTCAAGAGGGCGAAGCGGGTGGATTTCTTCTATGTTGAACAAACGGCGAGAGAAATATTTTTCCAAAACATGTCACAATCCGCCCGGTGAAATTGCTATGCTGGAATTAGGTGGTGAATAGCGCGGATGCGATCTGCGCTATTTCCGTTTAACGCCTGCAGACCCGAAACGCTAGAAGCGAGGCCTTGTGGAACAGATCGCTCCAGCCCTCGAGAAAATAGTAGCCCAGAACGTGCGGCGCTCGACGAAGAGCGCGGTGCTGGCCTGGCCTTTGGCCTGCGGCTCCGCGGTCGCGGAACGCACTCAGGCTGTGAGTTTTGCATACGGCGTGTTGCGCATCGAGGTGCCGGATGCGGGGTGGCGCGCGGAGCTGCAACAGCTGGCGCCCCGGTATTTAGCAGCTCTGAATCGCTACACCGGAGAGAACGTGCAGCGGATCGAGTTTGTAACGCGAAGCGAAGGCAGAAGCTAGAATCGAACTCAGAATTGTTATGAAGGTTACCGACAAAGACGTCGCCTACGTTGCCGATCTCGCAAATCTTGAATTGGGCGAGGACGAGCGCACACGCATGGTGCGCGATTTGAATTCAATTCTCGGTCACGTGGATTCGTTGGCCGAGCTCGACACAAAAGACGTACCGCCGATGGCGCAGGTTTCTGACCGATTTGGCATAGACGAATCGAAGCAGGGCAGCGAGCGTTTCGCCTACGCCAGCCGCGAAGACGTACACGAAGGCCTGAGGAAGTCGTTGCCGCACCATGTCGCCCTCGAAAATGCTCCCGATTCGGACGGAACGTTTTTCAAAGTTCCAAAGGTAATTGAAAGATAGTAGCTAGTTGCTAGCGAGAGGCAATAGGGACTAACAACTAACAACTATGAACGTGACCGGCCTCACAATCGATTCTGTGCGTACCGCAATCGCGGAGCGGAAGACCACCGCCACGGCGCTGGCAGAGGCTTACTACGCCAAGATCGAGGCAGACGATCCAAACATCGGCGCGTACCTGATTCTGTCGAAGGAGCGGGCGCTCGCGAAGGCCGCGCAGATCGACACGCTCACAGGGAAGGGTGACGGGTTGTCACCGCTCGCTGGCGTTCCAGTCGGAATCAAAGACGTTCTGGTCACCAAAGGCGTTCGCACCACTGCCGGCTCCAAGATTCTAGGAAATTATGTTCCGCCTTACGACTGCACTGCGGTTGCGCGGCTCGAGGCGGCAGGCGCGGTAGTACTTGGCAAGCTGAACTGTGACGAGTTTGCCATGGGATCGTCCAATGAGAACTCTGCGTTCAAGCCGGTGCACAACCCCCGCGATCTGAGCCGGGTTCCAGGAGGTTCTTCCGGCGGATCCGCAGCAGCTGTGGCCGCCGACATGGCGGTCGCAACTCTTGGAACTGACACCGGTGGTTCGATTCGCCAGCCGGCGTCGTTCTGCGGAGTCGCGGGCCTGAAGCCGACTTATGGCCGCGTCTCACGTTACGGACTGATCGCATTCGCTTCGTCGCTCGATCACATCGGCCCTTTAACCAAAACCGTGAAGGATGCCGCGATTGTGCTGCGCACCATCGCCGGCCGCGATCCGATGGATTCAACTTCGGCGGAGCTGCCGGTGCCCGATTACGTCGCGGAACTGGACAAGCCAGTAAGGGGCCTAAGGGTCGGTGTAGCACGGGAATATTTCGGCGATGGGCTGGAGCCGGAAACTCGAAAGATTGTCGAATCCGCGATTCAGAAACTCGCGCGTCTCGGATGTGAAATCGTTGACGTTTCGCTTCCGCACACGAAATACGCGATTCCGGCCTATTATCTGGTTGCAACCGCCGAGGCTTCATCGAATCTCGCGCGGTTTGACGGCGTGCGCTACGCGTTCCGCGCCCAAGGCGTTCGCACGCTTTCCGAGATGTATCGGCGCACGCGCGATCAGGGCTTTGGAGCTGAGGTCAAACGCCGAATCATGCTGGGCACTTACGCCCTCAGCGCCGGATACTACGACGCTTATTACCTGAAAGCGCAGCGCGTGCGCACATTGCTCACACGCGATTTCGAAGAGGCATTCCAGAAGGTGGATGTGATTGTGGGTCCAACTTCGCCGACGCCTGCATTCAAGCTCGGCGAAAAAGTAGATGACCCATTAGCGATGTATCTGGCCGATATCTACACCGTCACCGCGAATCTCGCCGGCATCCCGGGAATCTCGATTCCCGCCGGGCGCTCGAAAGAGAATTTGCCGATCGGCATGCAAATTTTCGGTAAGCACTTCGCCGAGAGCACGATTCTGCGGGTCGCGCACGCGTACGAGAAAGCCGCTTAATCCACAAGCAAGCCTGAAGTAGAGACGCAGCTCGGCTACGTCTCAGACGTTCCATGCAACGTCTCTACGCATTCGTCCGTTCCAAATCCCAAACAAAACTAAAAGGAGCTCCTATGAACGTTCGTTCAAAGCTGAAGTCCCTGCTCGCCCTGGTGCTGGCGCTGCTGACCGCAACAATCGGCTGCACGCCGCAATGGATCAACGTCGCAGTACAAGACCTGCCGGTGCTCACGCAGATGGCGCTTAACATCGCCACGCTGGTCAGCACGCTCGCCTCCGGCAAACAAGCAAGCGCTGCTGACGTGGCCGTGATCCAGAACATTTCTGCGCAAGTCAGCCGCGACCTGAACCTGCTGCAATCCCTTTACAGCGACTACAAGGCCAATCCGAATAAAACGACACTGCAAAAAATTCAGAACGTGATCTCGGACGTCAATCAAAATCTGCCAGCGCTGCTGCAAGCCGCGCACATCTCGAACCCAATGCTTTCTGCGCGAGTGACCGCAGCCGTGAACCTGATCGTTTCGACGGTAAACAGCGTCGCATCCCTGATGCCGCAAAGCTCAGCCTCGAGCGCGCGCAAATTGCGCACACAGCCGCTGCTGCACGCGAGCGAACTCAAGAAGCAATGGAACCTGCAGGTCTGCTCGCCAACCGGCAATAGCGCCATGGATGAAGCGTTTTCGCAGTCCCTGATCCGCTAGTCCTCGACAAAATCAGGTTCTTACCGCAGACGCCAAGAGCCAACAGCCAAGAGCCGATCTATGCCCATTCCAGTCATCGCGATTTCCAACGCCTCCACCTGCCTGACTGATGCGCAGGTGGAGGCCGTGCTTCCTGCGCTGCAAAAGCAGGTGAGCGACGATTTCAAAGCCTACTGGGAACTCGATTGCACGCTCACCTTCCTCTCCACCGACGAGCCACTGACGCGCGGCTGGTGGCAGATTGTTATCGTTGACAATCCCGATCAGGCCGGCGCGCTCGGTTATCACGAGATGTCAAGCACCGGCACTCCGCTCGGAAAGGTCTTCGCCAAGCTCGACATTGAAAGTGGATCATCGTGGACTGCGACTCTGAGCCATGAGCTCCTCGAAATGCTGGCCGACCCCTGGATCAACTGGTGCGCCATCGGGAGCGACAGCAGAATTTACGCGCTCGAGGTTTGCGATGCTGTGGAGGACGACAAACTCGGTTACAAGATTGATGGCGTCCTGGTCTCGGATTTCGTCACGCCCGCCTGGTTCGAATCAACTTGCGCCGACCGGATCGATTTCAAACAGCATCTCTCGAAACAGCTTGAACTCGCGCGGGGAGGATATATTTCCCTGTTCAATCCGGTTAACGGCTGGACGCAGATCGATGCAAGAGGCGACGGCGGCCCGCGCATTCCGCCCGGCAGCCGCAGACAGAGAAGAAAACTGATCCGGCCGGCGTGGAGAAGGAGCGTGCGGTAGGAACTCAGGACGCAACCGCGTTCTGAGGGAATTTATCTCGAACAAATTTCATAGCCTGCTTCTTAGATTGCAGCGTCCCGTCCAGCTGTCCGTCCTCTACAGCCGCAAGAATTTCTTTGAACTGCGGCCCGGGCGCGTAGCCAGCCGCGATCAGATCGTCACCACTCATCAGCGGCTGCGGACGAATTTCACTTGGCGGCAGTTCCGCCCGCTTCTTGCGGGTGAACTCATAAAGCCGCAGGCTGCGGTGGCTCGCCTGACAGTCGAGACGATGCAGTTCCAGATGCTCATCGAATTGCGGCTGGCGAATGAACTTCTTGAATGTTGATGGGTTCATGCGCTCCACGTCGCCGAAGCGCATGTGGTTTTCAACCAGCAAAAGAATCTGTTTGGTCTCCTCGTTTGAGAATCGCAAGCGCTGGCAAATCGCTTCTGCCATTTTGGTCCCGACTTTTGCATGCTCGTCGAAACGGATACGGTCCGGCGCGCGGCGGAACGTCGGCGGCTTGCCCACGTCATGCAGCAGCGCTCCCCATGCCAGCGTCGCAGGGCAAGGATTCGGCAAATTTTCCAGCAGCATCAGCGTGTGAACGAATACGTCGCCCTCGGGATGAAACTCCGGGGGCTGCTCCACTCCCTTCATGGCGGAAATCTCTGGCAAAACTTCGTGCAGCAGGCCAGAGTCGTCGAGCAGTTCGAAGGCGCGGCGGGCGTGGCCTTCGGTCAGCATGCGAGAAAGTTCGTCGCGCACGCGTTCTCGGGAAACCCGATCAATCTGTGCGGCAAGTTTCCGAATCGCCGCAAATGTTGTCAGATCGATCTTGTATTCAAAGCGCGACGCAAATCTCACTGCCCGCAGCATTCGCAGCTTGTCTTCAGTGAACCGCAACTCTGGATTGCCGATCGCACGAATAACCCCGGCGCTGAGATCGCTCTGCCCGCCGACAAAGTCCAACACTTCATCGTTGAGAGGGTCAAGCAGCAAGCCATTGATCGTGAAGTCGCGGCGCTGAACATCTTCCTTCGGATCGTTGGTGAACCTGACTTCGTCAGGATGACGCCCGTCGCTGTAACCCACGTCGCTGCGGAAGGTCGCGACCTCGACGCAGAGCTTGTGCTCGTGCCCGATGGGGTGGTCGTCTGACTGCGACCCGCCTTCAAGTCTCCTCTCACTCTCGGGCAGCGGAACCAATACGACGCCAAACTGCGCTCCTACTGCATACGTTTCGGGGAAGATACGCATGACCTGGTCAGGCGTCGCGTCGGTGGCGACGTCATAGTCGGCAGGCTCGCGCTTCAGCAGCAAATCGCGTACGCATCCGCCAACGAGATAGGCCTGATGGCCTTTATCTCGCAGAATACGGACCACCGAAATTGCGAACGCTTTGGACATGGCCGAGTTGGCACCTCGTTTCTATGATACAGAGCCTACATTTGTGGCTGTCTGGAGCGATTGCGTTGCTACTTTTGATGGGAGCTCGAGAGCGCCGACTGCAGATCACCCATCATTTTGTGGGAGATTTTCTGAGATTCCGGGGCGTGAAAGACGTCTTCGAGTTCGTGCGGATCGGACCTGTAATCATAGAGTTGATTTCCCAGACGCTCGTGCGTAATCAGCTGCCAACGTTCGCCCGTGAGGGATTTCATTGCACCCTGCATCGAAGTAGGAACGTATTTCTCGGACACCAGATCTTCGGCGGCGGTTGGATAAATCTGCGAGACCTCAGAAATCGCGCTGGCAGTCTCGTCCGTCGCGGGATGCTGCCAGAGCGCATCAAGTGTTGGCCGGTTGAAATCCGCAACCAGCTGGAGTCTCAGTATGCTCAGAACGGTCGAAGGAATGGAAGCGTTGGTAACGACGTTGGGAACTCGAACTCCCGCAGGCACTCTCTCCGGAAACCAGAACACGAGCGGCACATATATCTGCTCGCGATAGAGCGCCTCACCGTGATACGCAATGTGGTGCTCGCCGAGCGACTCGCCATGGTCCGAGGTGACAATCACCAGCGTGTTCTTTAGCAACCCTCGCTTTTCGAGCGAGCGTAGCAGTTCGGCGAGTGCGTCGTCGTCGTATTTGATGCCGTCGTCGTAGGCGTCGATTAGTCTTGGGTTACCGGGCGTTACGTCGTCGGTCGTCCGTCGTCGGTCGTCGGCCGCGTGGTTTTGTCGCCAAGGCCCTCGATATCCAGCCGGCCCGCCATAGCGATGGTGCACATCGAAGTAATTCAGCACGGCGAAAAATGGCCGGTCATGCGGAGAGTGGTCGATCCAATGCAGCACCTCACGATTCACCTCCGGCGCCCGTTTGCGAACACCTTGCGTGCCGCCCGGAGCTGCCCCCTCGTCGTCTTTATCGAGCAACGACTCCCAGCCGAGCCAGCGGATGAACCGCCGCATCGCACTGTAATCAGTTCGCGTCAGATAGATCCTGGCAAACTCCCGGCCGTAGAGCGTGCGTACAAAACAATCGGCGACCGAATCGTAATAATCGTCAAAGTGGCTGAAGCCTTTGGAGAATCCCAGGTTGGCCGCAAAATATGTGCGATTGGCGGAGAAAGCGCCAGTGCGGTATCCATGCTGCTCAAGTACTTCCGGAAGGCTTTGTGAGCCATTCAGCGCCTGAGCCCGTAAGCGGGTGACCGACATCGGAGGCACATCGCCGATCCCGTGCTCAAATTGATATTTTCCCGTGAGCAGGGACACGTGCGACGGAAGACTCCACGGTGCCGGTGCGATCGCGTTTTCGAATAGCACGCCTTCATGCGCGAGGCGATCGATTGTAGGGCTGGTTTCGCGAGGATAGCCGTAAGCGGAAACATGGTCCGCACGGAGAGTGTCAAAGATGACGAAAAGAACGTTGGGCTGATTCGCTTGCGGAGCCGGCAGGGCAGCGAGATGCCGCTGCTCGAGCCATGAGCTTCTGAGATGAATCGCCGCGAAGGCTATTATCCACAAGCCAAGCAGCGTAGGCGCAGTTCGTCTGCAGAAGCGAAGCACCCAGGTTTCATTCCGCGCGGCCCAGCGCGTGAAGACCGATGCGAGTCCAACTGCGAGAAGCGCGCAACTCCAATGCCTCAACCGGCCGATGCAAGTCAGCCAGTCGTAAAGGGCAAGGAACGATAAGACAAAGATTGTCGCAGCAAACCGCGGGATTCTGGCGAAAACCTTGGCTACCAAGACAACCAGGCAACCCATCAGCGCAAACAGGACGAGATCTACCAGCGGCGAAATCCAGATGATGGGCGCAGACACATGCAGCATCGCCCCCCAATTCCGCCAGTTCAGACGTTGGAAAACGATCAGGAGAACGCCTTCGAGGAGACCGGCGAAAACTGCAAAGCAACAACAAATGGCGGCAAGATGACCAAAATCAGGACTGGTGACTTCGGGGTGCAGAACCTTTGACCTGGAAGTCAGCTGGGCTCTCCCGCTTGCCGCTCTATTGGACAGTCACGTCTTCTGATGCGCTCGCACAGGTGCCGCCTGACAAAACAGACGCGCTGATTGTTGCATTACCCGGACTAACAAAGGTCGCCAGCCCATTTGTGGTCGAGGAGAATGTAACCGCGGTCGTGTTGCTCGAGGTCCAAGTTGCCGAGGCAGTTACGTCTTGACCGTTAAGCGCGGCGGTGAATTGAGTGCTCGTGTTCGCCGCAAAGGTCAGATTAGTATTCGGGCTTAACGTTAAAGTCTGACCTCCGCTTCCACCGGTCGAAGTCCCGGATATTGAACCGCTGACCCCAGCTACAGTCGCGGAAATGGTCACGGTTGAGACGGCACCATGTCCGCTGACTAGTCCGCCTGAGGTGACGGTGACGCAAGCGGACGAACTCTGCCACGTCGCCGAACTCGTAACATCCTTGGTGCCGTCATCGTAGGTTGCAACTGCCTTCATTTGTGAGTCCGGAGGCACGGAAA
>JBKPSP010000074.1:0-6382 GCA_046735175.1 Acidobacteriota bacterium | reverse complement strand
TGCTCATTCAATCTACGGAGTTTACGGGCATTGATTTGGACTTTCTCGTGCACCCTCTGTTGTTCAAGTCTTGAGTGAGTGATTGCCGCAGGGAGGTTGCCGTGAGAAGTATTTTTGCGGGAGTTGTCCTGTTTGGAGTTGCGCTTCTGTCTGCTTGTGGCGGTGGCGCGGGCGGCAGGCAAAACACGAATCCCATTCCCGTCTTGCGGTCGATGCTCGTGACCGGTGGCAACGGCAATCTGACCTCCGGCCAGACTCAGCAGATGAAGGCCGTCGGCACGTACAGCGACAACAGCACGCAAGACCTGACGACTTCGGCCCAATGGTCGTCTTCGACTCCAAACATATGCACGGTTGCTGCCGGAGGACTTGTCACGGCAGGAAGCAACGGAGGCGCGTGCGCGGTGACTGCAAGCTTTGGTGCGATCAAAGGGTCTTCAAGCCTGACAGTCGTGCCTGCTCTCGTCTCCATCGTCGTCACCCCGGGGAACCCATCGATTGCGGTTGGGACCACTCAGCAGTTCACTGCCACTGGTACGTTCAGCGATAACAGCACGCAGAATATTACGGGCACTGCAACCTGGAGTTCGGCGAATCCAGCTGTCGCAACCGTGAGCACCACGACACCTACAGCAGGATTGGCGAAGGCAGTGGCCGGTGGCAGTACAACCATCTCGGCAACTTCCGGCGCGATCACTGGCACAACTCTGTTGACCGTCACGTCTGCGTCACCCGTATCGATTGCGATTTCGCCAAGAGATGTTTCGTTGCCTCTGGGATTAACGCAACAGTTTACCGCCATCGCAACCTTCGATGATGGAACCAATCAGGACGTGACAGGCACGGCGACGTGGAAGTCCTCGACGAGTTCGGTCGCTTCCATTACGACCAGCGGCCTCGCCGTGACGAGGAATGTTGGAACAACCAACATCAGCGCGACGTTCGGGGCGGTCAGCGATAGCACACCGCTTACGGTCAATGCGGCCAACCTGAATTCAATTTCCATACAACCAGCGAACGGCAGCATCGCGCAGGGAACGAGAATTCAGTTATCCGCAATTGGAACCTTCAATGACGGCGGAACTCGAGATGTTACGCATCAGGCGACCTGGTCGGTCTCCGATCCGAGCGTGCTAAACATTGGCGCGAGCAACGGCTTTGTAGTCGGTCTCGCTCCAGGACTGGTGACAATCACCGCCACGCTGGGATCGGCTACGCAGTCCGTTCCGTTCACTGTGACGGCAGCCAAAATCGTGTCTATTTCGCTCTCGCCATCGTTGGCCACTATTCCTGTCGGAGGCCACGCTCATTTCACAGCAACTGGCGTCTTCGATGATTCCTCAACCCAGGACATCAGTATGAGCTGCGCCTGGAGCTCCACGAATACTGCGGTCGCGACCGTTGGCAGTTCGTCCGGAACATTCGGGACTGCGACGGCGTTGAGCTCAGGTCCGGCGACCATCAACGCTGGCTTCAGCTTTGCCGGCGCATCGGCTACAGGATCGGCGCAACTCACTGTCAGCGGAGCTACATTAGCAAAGATCACATTGAGTCCGAGTTCGGGACTGGTTACGCCGGGCTCCTCGTTGCAATTCGCCGCGACCGGCACGTTCAGCGACGGAAGCAAGCAAACTCTGACTTCGGGAGTGACTTGGACCTCTTCTGACACGAATGTAGCTACGGTTAGTGCGACGGGTGCTGCCACAGGACAATCGCCGGGCGTTGTGACGATCACAGCGAAGGTCGGCGGAATCATCGGAACCGCGAGTTTGGTTGTGGAATCATCGGCACTGACTTCGATTCAAATAACTCCCGTAAACGTCAGCATTCCCGCCACGGTCGAGGCGCAGTTCAAGGCAATCGGCCAGTTTGCTGACGGAAACACTCAGGACCTCACCGGTGCAGTTACGTGGACTTCATCTTCTTCTTCGATCGCAACCATCAGCAACGCGTCTGGAAGTATCGGCCTGGCCACAGGGATTCAACCGGGCACAGTCACGATCTCCGCGGTATTCAACGGACAAGTAGGCACCGCCAGTCTCACCGTAAACAGCGCGACCTTGAACTCGATCAGCATCACGCCGGGAAGCGCCAGCATCAACGTGGGTGCAGGCCAGGCGTTCACTGCGAAAGGGACGTTCAGCAACGGTTCGGTAATCAACATCACCAATCAGGTGCTGTGGAACTCTTCGAGTCCATCGGTCGCGACGATTGATGGGAACGGATCTGCGAGCGGAGTCGCGACGGGTACCGCGACGATCTCTGCAAGCATGAACGGAGTGAATGGGACGGCGATACTGACCGTCCAATAATTCAGACGACAGCCGGCCGCGGAAGGACCTTTTCAAGCGCAAGTGCGAATTGGTGCGCAACCGAAGCCCAGCTGTATTTGCTTTCCACAAGCTCTCTTGCGGCACGGCCCAGTGTCTCTCGGCGAGCTTTGTCCCTGAGCAGGGTAACGACGCTTTCTGCAAAAGCATCGGGCGTGTCTGCAAGCAGGATTTCGCTGCCGTGCTGCACCGGCAATCCTTCCGCGCCAATTGTCGTGGACACGACCGCTTTGCCCATTGCCATAGCCTCGAAGATCTTTAACCGTGTGCCGCTCCCAATCCGCAGCGGGACCACGCACACAGCGCCCTGGGCCAGATGGGGGCGAATATCGTCGACCCAGCCGGTGAGATAGATGTGATTGGCATTTTCGGCGGCAAGCGCCTGTAGCCGTGCCGAAGGTTTGCGCCCGACAACATTAAGCTTGACGCTCGGAATTTCCCGCTGAACGTTCGGCAGAATTTCCTGTACGAAATAGCAGATCCCATCCTCGTTGGGCAGCCAGTCCATGGAGCCGGTAAAAACCAGCGTATTCTCAATCTCGTTATCGAGAGGCCGAAAATATTCCACATCAACTCCGGTGGGAACCACGGTCAACTTGCTTGGAGAAATGGTTTCAGCGAAGCAATCGCGATCGGTGCTCGACACCGCAAGCACATGGTCTGCCTTTTGCAGGTAGATGCGTTCGGCAAGAGACATGGCCTTCCACTCGCGCCAGGAGAGCAGCTTCCAAAGAGGATTGTGCGCAACTTCATAGTGGCGCTTCCAAATGAGCGCTTCGACATTGTGGGTGAACAGAACTTTTGGAATCGGCAGCTCCCAGGGGACTGCGCCCGCGGGGATAAGGAAGTCGCAGACAAGAACATCGAATTTGGAACTCGCCACCAAGCTGCGCAGTTCGCGGACTACTTCCGGCCTGCAGTACTTGCGGATGTTGTAGGGCTGAGTGGAGAACACTCCGCCTGCGTATTCCAGGAGTTCGCTCGCGCTCTTTGCTTTTGGCAAGCGCAAGGGCACGCAAACCACGCGTTCGAAGATGCTTTCCAATTCACGCTGTGCCGCATTTTCCTGCTCAGCTTGGAATCCGAAATAGGTGACGCTGTGATTGCGAGCGAGTTCTCTCAGAATGTGGAAGCTGCGAATCTTGCCGCCGCTGTCCAGCGGCAACAGGCCGCCAGCCTTAATCCATAAGATATTCATTCGTTACTTTCGAGCTTTCTGAGTACAGCGTCACAAATGAAAGGCAGAACTAGCAGGGTAATATGTTTTGAGCCGTTCCACACGAAGGCGATTTGTCAGAACAGATTACGCCAGTGACACAGGTCGAAGAAAATACCAGGCCAATGACAGCGGGGCCGCGCGTGAAGCAGGCGCTTCCGCGCCGGGTCTTTTTCCTGCTTGATTCTTTCATGATCGGTGGCACAGAGACGCAGGCGGTTGAGTTGGCGCGCCGGCTCGATCCCGGGCACTATCAGGTGACGATCGGCTGTCTGCGCAAAGAAGGGCCGCTGTTGTCACGTCTGGACGGCTCCCAGGTACGCGTGATCGAGTTTTCACTTGGGAAGGGAATCGACAGTCCTTCGGGCGTTACTGGAATCTTGCGAATCGCGCGTTTTCTGCGCCGAGAGCGTATCCAGATCGTGCATGCGCACGATCTGTGGTCGAACATGGTCGGAATAGTTGCAGGGAAAATTGCAAGAGTTCCCGTGACGATTACAAGTCAGCGCGATCTTTCGCACGATGCCTGGTACGGCACCTATCGGCGCCGCGTTCTGCGATTTCTGCAGGCTAGGTCTTCGGCCGTATTGACGAATGCTAAAGCGATTCGCGACGGGCTGGTTGAGGACGGAATCTCTGCCAACAAGATCTGCGTGGTTTACAACGGCGTGGATATTGATCGCTTCCGCAGCGTGAAGTCCAACCGGGAGTGGTTGTTCCCTGAAAGTGCCGGACGAAAGCTGGTTGTCCTTGTCGCCAACATGAATAGTGGGGTGAAGGGCCATCCGGTATTGATCAGCGCGGCAGAGGAAATCGTCAAGGCCCATCCGGAAGTGCAGTTTGTGCTGGTGGGGGACGGTCCCAAACGGCGCGACTACGAAGTAACCGTGGAAGCCGCCGGCCTTAAGCAGAATTTTGTGTTTCTCGGACGACGCAGCGATGTTCCGGACATTCTTGCTTCCTGCGATATTGCGGTCCTGCCTTCGCTTGCAGAGGGACTGCCGAACGCCGTTTTGGAATATCTGGCGGGCGGATTGCCCGTGGTTGCGACGGCGCTGGGCGGGAATTTGGAGGTGGTGCAGGATGGCATTACTGGATTGCTAATCCCGCCGAACGATCCGAACGCCCTGGCGCGTGCCCTCGCACGCCTCTTGGACGATCCTGTTCTCGCCGCAGCGCTGGCAAAACGTGGTCAGGAGCACGTGCAAACGAAATGTAGCTTTGAGCGGCTGGTCGACGAAGTGGACCAGTTGTATGCAAAGCTGCTTCGAGGAGCATGAGCACTGGTCGTGTGGCACAGGCGGATCGCCTGTGCCTTTCGGATGCAGGCCGAATTTCGGTGTACCAGATCGACGCCGCGCCGGCTGTGCCACACAACCTTAGTCGTAGTACTCCAACCCCAAATGTGTAATCAGTTCCTCGCCTCGCAAATGACGGAGCGTGTTCTTCAGCTTCATGAGCTGGATGAACAGATCGTGCTCGGGATACAATCCCGGCGCCGTCATCGGCGACTTGAAGTAAAAGCTGAGCCATTCCTGAATTCCGATGTCGCGCAGCTCTGAAGTGCGCTTCGCGAGATCAAGAAACAGCACTAGGTCGAGGACGATCGGGGCTGCGAGAATCGAATCACGGCAAAGAAAATCTACTTTGATCTGCATCGGATAGCCGAGCCAGCCGAAGATATCGATGTTGTCCCAGCCTTCTTTATTGTCGCCGCGCGGCGGGTAGTAATTGATGCGCACCACGTGGCTCAGCTTCCCATAGAGCTCCGGATAAAGGTCCGGCTGCAGGATGTGCTCGAGCACCGAAAGCTTGGACTCTTCTTTGGTTTTGAAGGAAGCTGGATCGTCCAAGACTTCTCCATCGCGATTGCCAAGGATATTGGTCGAGAACCAGCCGTTCATGCCCAGCAGCCGCGCCTTGAAACCGGGCGCCAAGATGGTCTTCATCAGTGTCTGGCCAGTCTTGAAGTCCTTGCCGCAGATTGGCGCTTCGTTCTCGCGGGAAAGCTCGTGCATTACAGGCAGATCTACAGTCAGGTTTGGGGCACCGTTGGCAAACGGCACGCCCTCCATCAACGACGCGTAGGCGTAAATCATCGAGGGCGCAATCGCTTCGTCGTTGGTCTGCAGAGCCTTCTCGAACGCCTTGAGTGATTGATGGGCAGCGGTGGGTTTCAGAAAGATTTCGGTCGAGCCGCACCAGATCGTAATCAGCCGCGCTGCGCCAGAGCTCTTCTTAAAATCACGAATATCGGTGCGAACCTGCTCGGCAAGGTCCCGCTTGTTCTTGCCTTTCTTGACGTGGTGGCCGTCGAGTTTCTTGACGTAATTCCTGTCGAACACAGCCGGCCGTGGCTGGATCGAACTCAGGAACGGCTTTATCTGGTCAAGCAGCTCTTTTTCGAGTACGCCGGCTTTCCGGGCCGCCGTGTACATGTCATCGTCGAAGGGGTCCCAGCCGGTAAAAACCAGGTCGTCAAGGCCGGCCAGGGGCACAAATTCCTTCACCTTTGGGGAGCGGCCATCGGTCCGCTTGCCCAGCCGGATGGTTCCCATTTGGGTTAGTGACCCGAAGGGGCTGGCAAGCCCTTTGCGGACTGCTTCAACCCCGGCAACAAAGGTGGTTGCAACCGCCCCCATTCCGGGGATCATGATGCCTAGCTTCCCTTTGGCGGGTTGGACCTCAGCAGTTTTGGAAGGAGTTTTTGGAGCCGACTTTTGGCGCGTAACCATTTCAGGTGTTTTCCTTATTAGATCAGTAGGATTTAGGCAAACGGGTATGTTCTCGTATTGACACGGCTTTTGCAACTCAACGGAGTCGAACGGGTTACTTC
>JBKPSP010000073.1:0-4322 GCA_046735175.1 Acidobacteriota bacterium | reverse complement strand
GTCGCTGGCTGGACATTCCGAGGCTGCGAAGGGACATTTCGATCGGGCATTCAATGTGCTCATGAGCGCATCGGCCGACATGCGCTCGGACCAGCGCTTTCAGAAGGAATTTGATCGCGTCACCGAAGGCGTGAGTACGCTCGAAGCTGCCGAGCAACCGGCCGCGGAGCCCGCCGAGCCAAAGGCGGAAGAAGAAAAATCCGAGCCGGCGCCGATCGATGAAGCCAACGAGGTCTCGAACTATCCGGTTGATCCCAACCTGAAGGCGAAGGCCACGGCCGAGCTCAAGGCTACGCATTCCGATCTGCCGCTAATGATGACCGATCAGGTCGCAGGCTATATCAACTATTTCTCGCATCGCGGACGCGGGACACTGGAGCGTGGTTTGACCCGCAGCGGCCGCTATCGCGAAATGATCGAGCGCATTCTGAAAGAAGAAGGCGTTCCGCAAGATTTGATTTATCTTGCTCAGGCGGAATCGGGATTTCATCCCTACGCGGTTTCGCGCGTGGGTGCCCGCGGAATCTGGCAATTCATGGCCAGCCGGGCGCGGGCTTACGATCTGCATCGCGATATGTATATGGATGAGCGGCAGGACCCGGAGAAGTCGACGCGCGCCGCTGCCCGCCATCTGAAAGATCTCTACAACCAGTTCGGCGACTGGTATCTGGCGATGGCGGCTTACAACTCCGGACCGGGCACGGTGCAGAGCGCGGTGAAGCGCACCGGCTATGCGGACTTCTGGGAGCTGTATCGCAGGAACGTGCTGCCACGGGAGACGCGCAACTACGTGCCGATCATCGTCGCCACGACGATTATGGCGAAGAATCCGGCCCAGTACGGGTTGGAAGACATTTCGTCCGACCCGGCGCTTGCCTATGACACGATCAAGATCAACTATTCGGTGAATCTGCGGCTGGTTGCCGAGTGCACAGATTCGACACTCGAAGAGTTGCAGGACCTGAATCCCAGCCTGCTGCGCAGCACTACGCCGAAGGGCCGGTTTGAGCTTCACGTTCCTCGCGGAACAAAAGAGAAATACGAAGCGGCAATTAATTCGATTCCCACCGAGATGCGGGTTTCGTGGCGTTATCACACGGTGGAGCCGGGCGAGACTTTGATGTCGCTAGCGCGCACGTATCACACGCCATTGAAGACCATCGCCGACGCCAACCAGCTCGCAAATACATCCGGAGTCGAAGCCGGAGCGAAGCTGGTGATTCCGGTTGCGCCCAAGAGCAGCGGCGATACGCAGACGTATGCGAAGCGGCTGACGGTGTATCACGTACGAAAGAACGACACGGTGGAGAGAGTTTCTGACAATCTCGGCATTCCGGTGACCACGATCCGGCGCTGGAATCGCTTGAAGGGCGACAGCCTGGCCGGCCGGCGAGTGTTGTATCTGCATCTGCCGGTCAGTCCCGGGGCCGCGCCCGTGCAGCAGGTAGCTTCTTCTAAATCAAAGGGCAGCAGCCACTTAGCCGAGGCGAAATCCGGCTCTCGGGTCCGCCACACGGTGAAGCGCGGCGAGACGCTGTATTCGATCGCGAGCAACTACGGAACCAGCGTAGAAGCGATCAAGCAGACCAATGCGCATACGGCGACGTTGCGTCCCGGCATGGTACTGATTATTCCCGCGCAATAAAAGTTTCGCATCTAAGGCTACGCGCACGCGCAAAAGCGGTTGCGACTGGCGCTGCAACCCGTTATAATCCGGCGCCGTCGAAGTTTTGTCTTTTTAATTTTCTGCGCAATGGCAAGCGCACCGGCGAGTTGCCGGAACAATGAGGAGGAAGAATGTTTTACGAGGAAACCCTCTACATGCGTGACGATGAAGCCGATGAATTTGGTGACAGCGGCTCTTTCAGCGACTCGCTCGACGAAGGCTATGAGGATGAAGAAGAGGAAGAAGCCGAAGTAACGCCCATGGCGGAAGAAGAACCTGAACCGATGATGGAAGAAGACGAGCCGGAACCAGCCCCGTCCGCGCCAAGCGGAGGCGGGGGATCAGCCCGCAAGAAAGCTCCTGCAAAAAAGAAATCTCCTGCGAAGAAGAAAGCGCCCAAGAAGGCAAAGAAGAAAGCTGCAAAGAAAGCCGCGAAGAAGAAGCCAGCCAAGAAAGCGGCAAAGAAAAAATCAGCAAAGAAGAAAAAGAGCGGCGGAAGAAGTCGGCGAAGAAGAAATCGCGCCGCGGTTAAGAACGTTGTGCTCTAAGAGGGCCGCAGCCAAAGCTGCGGCCTTTTGCATTTGCGCTTCATCCCAAGAATGACGCAGCGTTCGTGATGCGTTAGCGCCCTAATGCCTTGCGAATTTTCGCGAGGTGATGCCAGCTATGCCGCAGCGCATGGTCCTCGATAACGAACTGGGCCGTCATCGGCGCGCCGAAACTCAGCCCTAATGGCGCAGCGTTGTCGAGTTCTTGATCGGTAAAGGTTCGGACAGCAGCGGCCGCGTCCCGGCTGTTTTGCCGCAAGAGTTCGAGCGCCGCGGCCATCGAGACTTGAGCATTGTCCTGGGTGTGTTTGGCATTGATCTGTGCGACAGCATCCCAGGTGACATCTGGAGTGGCTTTGCCAGCGGCGACGGCGCGCGCCAGGTCGACCTCAATTGGATACATGCTGGCAACGTGGTGAACGATGACGCCGACCGAGCGCCGGTCTGTGGCCGATATGGGTTTGCGCCATTCAGCCTCCGAAAGGCGTTCGGCGAAGGCCAGCAACCCGGCAGCGCCTTCCTCAATGCGAGCAGCCAGTGACTCGGCACGAGTTGCTGGGCTCCCGCCTGCGGATTTCTTAGTCGTTTGTATTTCTTTTTCGATCGTATTCATTCCGTACCTCCCTTTGTTAACCACTTGACTTTGATTCGCACCCCTGTGGATTCGGCTCAGCTGTTCCTCAAAGTGGCTCATTTGGCTTGATTGATCGTCCGGCGGGCTTAGCACAAACGCTTACTTCGGGCCCTTACAGCGAGGGGGGATGGTTGTACTGCTTATGTCTAGGGGAGCGCGGGCGTGGCTGAACTTGCGTTACAGCGAAGGACTTCGCGAGATGCCTTTGAAAGATAGAAGTAATTTCAGGCCGCGCTGGCAATTCTACTTTCTTGCGACCGCCTGTAAGCACTTGCCGTACAGCTCAAGCAAGTGGCCGGCATATTCTTCGGGTTTGGCGGCAGCGGCCGTTCCCTGGAATCCGGCACCGGAGCCGGTGGTGCGGCCGTAGCCGGTGGTCATGGCGATGAACTTCATGAGATCGAGAGCGATATCTTCGTTGCGGCGGGATGTGGTAGAGGTGCTGGCGGCTTCTTCCATGAGAGCGTCTCCGTTGGTTGATCGTGGACTCGATGATAGCAAAGTTGCGGCTGTTGGCTCTTGGCTGCGGGCGTGAACTTATAGTGCATTGCTGGTTGCAGCCGTCAAAGTCAAAAGATTTTAACCGCAGAGGGCGCTGAGGTTTCGCCGAGTTCGCGGAGAGGGAGTTTCAGGCAGTAGGGTAGATTGGTCTTCTTCGCGCTCTCGGCGTTACTGTGCGAACTCTGCCGTGCAAGGCTTTTGTCTAGAGCCAAGACCCAACAGCCGCAGCCTGAGGGCTATAATTCTGCAGTAGGCAGCTGGGCCGGACGGTCGCTCTTCCGCGTCAAGTGGGAGGGAGGAAAGTCCGAACTCCAGAGAGCAGTGTGCCGGATAACGTCCGGGAGGCTGGCGTCAAGGTCAGCCGACGGAAAGTGCCACAGAAAATACACCGCCCTGTCGCTGTGAGTTGTTGGGTCGTTCGTCGTTGGCCATTAGTCGTTGGTCGTTCGCAAGTGCAGCGGTAACGACGAATTGATGACAAGTGCGCCAACAACTGACAGCGGCGGGGTAAGGGTGAAAAGGTGCGGTAAGAGCGCACCGCCGCTGCAGTGATGCCGCGGGCAGGGCAAACCCCACACGGAGCAAGACCAAATAGGAAGGGACCCGGTTCGCCGGGGCGTGCCTGCTCGGTGCGCCACAACCTTCGGGTAGGTCGCTTGAGCCGCGCAGTAATGCTCGGCCCAGAGGAATGGCCGTCCTGCGGTACGTGGTTGCTGTCACGGGACTTCGGTCTGTGACGGTGATGAGTTCAGCAGACAGAATTCGGCTTACAGGCCCGGCTGCCTTAAGTATTTCGCAGGTCCTTCGACTACGCTTGGATTTCGGCGTCCGCTTTGTGATCCACACGCCCTTGAACACAAGGTCTCTCGACTTCGCGGCACATCGATAAACCCTGATGTGCCGCTACGCTCGAGATGACAGAGCTGGGAAGATAAACGCTATAGCTAAGTAATGAGGTAATTCCATGACTTGG
>JBKPSP010000072.1:0-4467 GCA_046735175.1 Acidobacteriota bacterium | reverse complement strand
CGCACTCGACCCAGGCGCTTGCGATCGATCTCGCGCAACAGATCGATCTCATATCCGCGCCTCCGCGGATCGCTCGAGAGGAAGGCCACAAAAACCGTCTGAGCATCGACGCTCGACATGGGGCCGTGACGAAGCCCGAGGGGAGTTTCGGCCAGTGTCGTCACTTTCCCGGAACTCAACTCCACGACCTTCAGAGAGCACTCGTCGGCCACGCCGCGCAGCACACCAGTCCCCACAAAGACTGCGCGCGTGCAACCCAGGGTCGTGATCTCCGCCGCACACTCCGCAGCCTGGGGCAGAAACTGACGGCCGCAATTGGAAAGTTGCGCGACTGCGCCGCCAAACTGGACAAAGTCATCGATATGACCAAGACATTGTCCGGCCAGCAGCATGTTGGTGAAAGAACTGGTCATCGCGAGGCCGCGGTCGTTCACCGCATCATCGAGAACCAGTGCGTATGCGCGATCCGCGTATCGCGCACACAGCTTGGCCATCGCTCCCTGCGGGTTACAGGTGATCACCAGATGGCGGATGTCGCGGTTTTTTTCCAGTGCACGCTCCAGAAGAGCAACCCCCTCCGGGCTCTCACCCGAACGCGAGAAGGAAATCCAAAAGTACTCTCTGCCGGCGCGGTGATAATCCTCGAACTCAGTCAGCAACGTGGTGCTGGGTACTGCCCAAACCTCGCAACTCCAGCGCTTGCGCAGCAGTGAGGCCAGCGACCTGCCCGTATAATCGGACGTCCCTGCCCCGACCAGGTACACCGTGGGCGAGGAGATATTGCCCCGCCCGATTCCAGCCTGCCGCAAGACCTCCGCAATTGCGCTGTGATTTGCCTTGCACACCTCATACGTGGCTTGCCACGTTTCGGGCTGTTGCCAGATCTCCCTGGGTGTGTGCTGCAGACCGCGCTCCACTTTTTCTTGCTCCGACAACTCAAGCAGCTTGCACAGTGGATTTGACAACGTAGACCCCTCCCCGTGAAGACTCAGTAGTCTATTACAAGCCCGGCCCATTGAAAAGGTTTCGAAAGAAAAAGAAATGCGGTTTCGCAACCAATCGCAGTGCCTTGGGGTCACCACCGCCTAAGCGCTAATTTAAGCATGCGGGCTGGAAGTTGACTCTACGGCGGGAGCGTCAGGGCCTAGCTTCCGTGTTGCCGACCACACGTCGGCCGCTCATATTTCCTTCGCGAAACCGCACTTTATGCCGGTTAGTCCAAAATCTCACTGACAGTGGTATAAACCTTCTGATTCGACTTGCGGCCAAGAAGCGAACCCCCGAGCGGGATGCCTCCGGCGGAACCCAGGATAGCGTGAGTGAACTATCGAAACACCGGGTACTAGTTGCAGGAATCTCTTCACCTTTGCTTGCATTAGTGTTAAACATCATTTTCATTCAGACCCTACTCGCGCTGAGTTCCAATCCTGACAACAATTGGCGATTTCGCCTGTTCATTTCTAGTCTCGCTTTACCGATTCCATTTCTAGCCACTCTGGTGCTGGCCTTGAAAGATCGTCGCCGCGCCGAGCTTTCTCTTTCCGCGAAGATAGGTTTGGGGATTGCGGCACTTTCACTGCTACTTATTGCGAAGCCCGCGATGGACGGTATCGCCCGTTCAAATCAATCACGCAACATGGCAATGCACGACGTACCGGCCCCGATGTTTAACAGCGTTGACATTCAAGGTAAGCCGCAGCGGTTGGCGGACTACAGGGGAGAAGTAGTGTTGGTGAACATCTGGGCGACATGGTGCGAGCCGTGCCGCAACGAGATGCCGCAACTAGACAAACTGTATCAATCTAGAAAAGGGCGCGGATTTATTGTATTGGGTTTTTCTAATGAGACCAGCGCGAAGCAAAAAGCATTTGTGAGTCAGGTTCCGGTTACATATCCGCTCGTAACCATCGCTCCCGGGGTGCCGGCTTTTTATCGAGAAATTGCTAAGTATCCTGCGATTTTTCTCATCGACCGGGAAGGAAGGCTGCATCCCTCACCAAACGAGAGTCAGGGATTCGGAAACGTAGAAGAAGCTGTAGACTCCCTACTCAACGGCAAATGAAAGACTGCAACTGATCTCCGCTTGGCCCGATTCGAGGTGGATGACGGGCAACTCGGAAAACCGATCCTGAAGTCAGCGCTTATGCCCGCCATTGATCAAAACCTGTAGCGCGGATAGCGCAACTAACCAGATTGAAGGGTGTTTTCTGATTTGAGGAGACTGGAGATGAGGCATAGGCTGAGTTCGCTGCTATTGGCCGCGGCAGCAGTTTCGTCGTTGGCAGGAGTAGCCACCGGATGCGGCGGTGGTGGTCGTCATTATTATCGTGTCTACGACCCTTACTACACCGATTATCACCAATGGAATAATGACGAGCGTTATTATTACCGGCAATGGGCTGACGAGACACGACGCAATCCACACCGCGATTTCCGCAGGATGCCACCCGGAGAGCAGAAGGAATACTGGACCTGGCGCCATAATCACGGAGACCATGACCGTGACCATGATCGTGATCGCGACCACGACCGGGATCGTCACTAAAAATTAGGCTGGGCTCTTGCGGCCAAGTGCTGCGAGGGCCTGGTCGGTGGTGGTGAATCTTGCCCCTAAGCGCGCGAGTTCAGCAATCGTGGCTTGGCCGTCTTCTTTTTTCAGCGTCTCGATCGCGTCCTGGACAACTGCGACGCGCCTTCCTCTCTGTAGAAGTCCCCTGGCCGCGAAGCTGACGCAATATTCCGTCACGACCCCGAAGACAACGAACTCCGGATCTTTTCCCAGCCGCTGAAGCACTTCCTCTGCATGTTTGCTCTCGAAGATATTCAGCGTCTGCTTCTCCAGCAGAATCTGCTGGAATTGAGAGAGATCTTCGGGAACTTTTGCTGCGGCGTCGTTGGGAACGCGTGCAACTTTGTCGGTGAGCGCCTCCGGCACCAGTTCGGCGCCCTCAGTTCCCTTCACGCAGTGAGGAGGAAAGGTCTGGAACTCCGGATCGTGAGGGGTGTGGAAACATCCATGGGAAACGAGAAACACGCGCCCCTGCCGCGCGGCGTCGGTGAGCCGGCGGATGTTGGGCAACAGCTTCTCCGCTCCCGGCACATAGAGACTCCCGCCGGGGAGCATGAAGTCGCGTTGCACGTCCACTTCCCAAAAGATGAAATCACGAGAAACCATGGTTCCTTTCCTGTAAAAGGGCGAGCCTAACATCATTCCTTCCGCGCTGACAAACCTGCCGCATGCGGCAAGGTCGTCAGGTATCATTTGCGAGTTCATCGAGCGCGGTTTTCCATGAGCCACGAGATTCCAACAAAATCGGTATCGAGCAAACTGGTCATCCGCAACATCGGCCTGCTCCTGAGCGGAGACCTCGACCGCCCCATCCTCGATGCCGATACGGTAGTCGCGGTGGATGGGTTGGTGCACGCGGTGGGCAAGTACAAAGAGATGGACGTCACGGGAGCGACCACCACCATCGACGCGAAGGACACAGCCCTCGCGCCGGGATTGATCGACAGCCACGTGCATCCGGTATGTGGAGACTGGACGCCGCGCCAGAATCAGCTGGGCTGGATCGATAGCTGCCTACACGGTGGCGTCACTACCATGGTCTCGGCCGGGGAAGTGCACACTCCAGGGCGTCCGAAGGACATTGTTGGTCTGAAGGCGATGGCGATTTTCGCGCAGCGGGCATTTCAGGCATTTCGTCCAGGAGGAGTGAAGGTTTACGCTGGTGCGCCGGTTCTTGAACATGGCATGGTGGAAGGCGATTTCAAGGAACTGGCCGCCGCAGGAGTCAAGTTTCTCGGCGAAGTAGGTCTCGGAAGCGTAAAGGACGGAACTACCGGGCAGCGCATGGTGGCTTGGGCGCGGAAGTACGGCATTCAGAGCACGATTCACACAGGCGGCCCTTCAATCCCCGGCTCCAGCCTCATCGACAAAGACATGGTGCTTGAGACCGACGCCGATGTGATCGGGCACGTGAACGGCGGCCATACTGCGCTTCCCGATGATCAGATCAAGGAATTATGCGAACGATCGCCGCGAGCTCTCGAAATTGTCCACAACGGAAACGAGCGCGCCGGGCTGCTCGCCCTGAGGACTGCAAAGGAATTGAGGCAGCTTCATCGCGTGATTCTGGGAACCGACTCCCCGGCGGGATCCGGCGTGCAACCACTCGGCATTTTGCGAATGATCTCCATGTTGTCCTCTATGGGCGATATTCCCGCGGAGCTGGCGATCTGCCTGGCCACGGGCAACACGGCGAAGATGCGCAACTTGAATTGCGGATTGATTGCTTCGGGAAGAGAAGCCAGTTTCGTGTTCCTCGATACCGCGCAGCAATCCGCGGGCAAGAATCTGCTGGACAGCATTCAGAAAGGCGATCTGCCGGGAGTGGGCATGGTGATCACAGATGGGGCGGTCAGCATTCAGCGTAGCCGCAATACCCCGCCGGCAACGCGAGTGCC
>JBKPSP010000071.1:0-5624 GCA_046735175.1 Acidobacteriota bacterium | reverse complement strand
CTCCGGCGCGGGTTCCGGGATTTGATCCGGAAGTGGAATTGCAATCGCTGCATCGGCGGAGTGACGAAACTGTGGCGCGTGCGGAGAGCCCGGAGGTCACGGGTGAGCTGCGTCAGCAAGCGATGGCGAAAGAACACGCCGCCAAGGATCTCCACGGCGCCGCGCTCGAGAATCAAGTTCGCAAGAATCGCGTCCGGTGGCTGCGTAATGAATTGACCGAAGCAGGAAAGAGGCGCGCAAACGAACTGGGTTGGCCCAACACTTACACGCTCACCAAGGGCCTTGCTGAGGGGCTGCTGACGAAGCTTGGAGCTGGACTGCCGATCGCGATCGTGCGGCCGGCAATTGTCGAGAGCTCAACCGCGCAGCCATTTCGGGGTTGGAACGAAGGAATCAATACGTCCGCGTCGCTCTCGTATCTTCTCGGAACATACTTTCGGCAGCTACCCAGCAATGAGCGCAAGCGCCTGGATATTCTTCCGGTGGATGCAGTTTGCCGAGGCATGACCCTGATTGCCACTGCGATTCTGGAGCGGCGGCATGACCACGTGTATCAGCTGGCAACCTCAGTGACGAACCCCTGCGATATGCGGCGCTCGATCGAATTGACCTCACTCGCCCACCGCAAACACTATCGGGCGCAGGAGGGGATGGAATACTGGCTGCGACTGCGCTTCGACGCGATTCCCGTATCGAAGGAGCGTTACAACCGCATGTCGGCGCCGGCGCAACGTGCGATCATCAAGTCGATTCAGCGTGCCGCAGCGACGCTTCCTTTGAGAAAAACTCCTCTCGCAAGGGCTGACCGGAACCTGGAAAAGGTTGAGAAGCTGATCGAACTCTTCGAGCCCTTCATCCTTCACAATGAACACGACTTTGTCGCGGAAAACGTGGAGAAGCTTTCGCAGGCGCTGATTCCGGAAGAACGAGAAACTTTCGGCTACAACACCGCGAGCCTGGACTGGTGGGATTACTGGATCAACATCCATATTCCAGCCCTGCGAAAGTGGACATATCCGCTGATCGAAGGCAGGCCGCTCGAGGCGAGGCCCGCGCGCAAGCTGCACGATCGCGAGCCTGCCGATGCCGAAACCATCAAAACTGGGACGAACGGAGCAACGTGGCGATATTCCTGACCGGTTCGACCGGATACATTGGCGCGCACGTCGCCGCGAACTTAATGCAGGACCATGGGGCGTCGCTCAACCTGCTGGTACGCGCTCGCGACCCGCACGAGGCCGAAGATCGATTGTGGCATGCTTTGCAATTGCATTTGCCTTTCAAACTTTTCCACGAATATCTGCAGACCCGGGTGCGGATATTCAGAGGCGACCTTACCAGCGAGCGCTTTGGCTTAAGCACCGATGACTACGACCGCTTAGTTCACACAACGGATTCGATCATCCATTGCGCTGCGTCACTGAATCGTAAGTCGGAGAAGAGCTGCCTGAATGTAAATCTGCGTGGAACGCTGGAGGTCATCAAGCTGGGTCTGCAAACCGATCACTATCACGGCTTGCGCCGCTTCAGTCATGTGAGCACGGTGGCAGTTGCAGGCAAGCGGCAAGACGAAGTTGTGACCGAAGATAACGCGATCGATTGGGACCGCTCGGACTACGATCCCTATGCGCGCACCAAGAAATTTTGCGAGCACATGATTCGCCAGCTTCTGCCGGATGTTCCAAAGACGATTTTTCGCCCGAGCATTGTTCTCGGCGACAGCCGCCGCGCGGAGACCACTCAGTTTGATATGGTGAGGGCTTTCGTGTTCCTTGCCGGGTTGCCAACCTTGCCGCTGCGCTCGAAAGACCGCGTGGACATCGTGAATGTGGATTTCGTTGCTGACGCGGTCGCGACATTGCACGTGAAAGAGCAGACCCAGTTCGACACCTATCATCTTTCGTCGGGCAGAGAGTCGCAGACTTACAAACAGTTAACGGCATCACTGGCTGCAGCCCAGGGGAAACGCGGCCCGGTTTATCTGCCGTTCTTGGAAAGGCCATTCACTTCGGCCGTGAATCTTTTTTCCAATCAAAAAAACTCCATCGGCCGGGGCGCGGCGCTGATGAAGGTGTTCATGCCGTATCTCACCTTCAATACGGTCTTCGACAACACGCGCGTGACACAGGAACTCGGTCGCAAGCCTGTGCCGTTCTCGCAATACAGCTTTCCACTACTGAAGTTCAGCCGCGAGACGAACTTCGCATACCCCTATCAACCGTGGCCGGCAAAGGTCGGAGGGTCGGCCGCATGATGGACTTTATCCTCGAGGCCTGGGTGAGCGCTAACATTGAGCGCGCCAAGGCCAGTTGGATTCTGGGCAATGGCAATCGCTGGCAGCCCGGACAGAAGCTCAAGCTGCTTTTTGCCGGGTACAACGGCACGCGCAACACCGGCTCTGATGTTCGTCCCGAAGAAACTCTGCGCCAGCTTCGTCATATTCTCGGTGCCGAAAACGTCGAGTTCGCGGCCATGTCGCAGAACTTCGACCTCACCCGCGGCTATTTCGAAGGCGCGCAGCAGGTCCATTTGCCGGATGTTTTCCCGCCTTTTCTCTCTCGCGAAATTCCGCGCCATCATGGCGTGGTCGTGGTGGAGGGATCTGCCTTCAAGAGCAAATTTGCGAACGCGCTGACCGCCATGATCGTCGGCTCGCTTGGGATCGCTGCCGCACAGAACAAACTGTCTGTCGGGTATGGCTCGGAAGCGGGCAAGATGGATCCGTCGGTCCGGAAACTCTGCGCGCGGTACTGCAAGAACTCGCTCGTCATTACTCGCAATGAAGAATCACGTACGATCCTGCGCGAATTGGGTGTTCCCACTGAGCTTGGAACCGATACGGCATGGACATTCAAGCCGCTGCCGCCGGAGTTCGGGCGCAAAGTTCTAACCGACGCTGGTTGGGACGGACGAACGCCGGTATTGATCGTTTGTCCCATCAATCCGTTCTGGTGGCCGGTTACTCCGTCGTTGGCAAAGTATGTCGCCCATGCGGCCACCGGAGCCTACAAGGAGAGTTACTATCGCACCATTTACTTTCATAAATCGGGCGCGGATGTGGACGCGGCCTTCGAACGATATCTCACAGCGATCTCGCGCGCTGTGGATGCGTTTCGGCAGCGACGTAAGGTCTTCGTCGTGATGGCAGCTACCGAGGCTTTAGATACGCGGGCCTGTGAGCGGATTTCAGAGAAGCTCGGCAAAGTTCCGGTGTTCAGCTCCGAGCAGTACGACATGTATCAGATGGTCAGCATTCTTCGCGCAGGGCATCTCATGGCGTCGTCGAGATTTCATGGAATTGTTACCAGTATGCCCTCGCTGCTGCCGTCATGTGGCATCACCATGGATGAGCGTATCCGCAACCTGATGAAAGACCGCGGCCACGAAGACCTGCTCATGAATGTGGATGACGCCGACCTTGAGCCGAAGCTGCTGACCGCCCTCGAGAAGATCGCTAGTGACGGTGAACGAATCGCTGACGGGATTGGCCGCACGGTGGTGAAGAATTTGAAATTGATGGCGCGCATGGGCGTCTATTTCGAAGAGGAGTTGCGCCGCCGCTACCCCGATTTCCCGACGCGCAAGGGCCAGTGGAGCTGGGAGGATTATTTGCCGCCGATTGATGAAGGACTGCGACGCCTTGTTGGAATGTACAGTTAGTGTTGAACGAGACCAGCCCCGTATGGGCGAACCAGCTCAGCGCGTAAGCGCTGGGAAAGTGGGGAAACGGCTCAAGCCCCGGAGTGACGACCGATCTAATTGATGAGTTTTCTTCAACAGATTATTGCGAGTCTTGATGCAGCGCCAGACCGGCCTTTGCTGGTCGAAGTTAGTGATGCTTCGGGTGTGAAGATCTCAGGAAAAGATCTTCTCAATCGTTTTGAGCAAGCTCGAGCTTTTCTGGCCAGTAAGAATCTCCGGAAAGGCGACCGCGTTGCGTTGCTCGCGGCGAACAGCATCGACTGGGTTGCCGCCGATCTTGCCATCATGGCGGAAGGCCTGATTGTAGTTCCGCTCTATTCGCGACAAGCTGCAATCGAACTAGTCGCGATGATCAAGGACTGCTCGCCGTCGTTGATCATTTGCGGAGATGCGGCGCTGCGTGACGGAATTGCGCATAACTGGCCTGAGGCGCCGCCACAATTCCTCCTCGATGATGTCTTCGCAGAGAAGTCTTCGCGGACGGGTGTGCCCATACCACACGAAGCTTCCGATCCCGTTGCGATCATCTACACATCAGGGACGTCGGGTGAAGCGAAAGGCGTCGTTCTAAACGCAGGGAATATTGCGTTTATGCTCGGCAGCACCTCCGGCAGACTTGATCAGCTCATGCGAGGCGCATCGGGTCCGGACAAAGTGTTTCATTACTTGCCGTTCTGCTTCGCCGGCTCATGGATCATGCTGCTGACCTGCCTTCTTCGCGGCAGCCGGCTCACAATCAACACCGATCTTACGAAGCTGGCTGAGCAAATGCGCGGAGCCGAACCGGATTATTTCTTGAATGTTCCGCAGTTGCTCGAACGGATGCGCAAAGCGGTTGACGAGCAGCTCTGGAAAGGCGGGGGCTTACCGCTCGCGATCTACAGCCGGGCAAAGTCGGCGTACATGCGCGCGCGCGAGGGCAAGAAAACGGCATCCGACTCGATCTGGCTTGCGCTGGCCAACGCGATCATTTTCCCGGCCATTCGCAAAAAGATGATCGGCGGGAATCTCAAGGCTCTGATCTGTGGCTCGGCTGCGCTGAATGTGGAAACCCAACTATTTTTCATGATGATCGGCATTCCGGTGCTGCAGGTTTATGGACTGACGGAGACCACGGCGATCTGCACGATGGACGTGCCGGGCGATTTCGAACCCGGCCGCGTCGGGCCTTCGATCAGCGGTATCGAAATGAAGCTGGGCGATAATCAGGAAATCCTGGTGCGCGGCCCAAATATTTTTTCCGGCTATTGGAACCGGCCGGCGGAAACTGACAAAGGAATGGGCGGCGGCTGGTTTCATACCGGCGACCAGGGCGAGGTGAATGCGGCAGGGAACTGGAAGATCACGGGCCGAATCAAAAATCTGATCATTCTTGGCTCGGGGCACAACATTGCGCCCGAAGCCATCGAGGAAGAAATCAGTTCCCGCCTGCCCGGTGCGCAGGTCGTGCTTGTCGGAAATGGCCGTAGCTATCTGTCTGCTATCGTCACTGGAGCGCGCTCAGAGCAGGTGCAGCCGGTCGTGGACGAAGTGAACTCGACGCTGCCGCACTACAAGCAGGTGCGCGCATATAGGATCAGTGCCGAGCCGTTTACTATCGAGAATGGCCTGCTCACGGCGAATGGCAAGTTGAAGCGAGACGCCATAGCGCAGCGATTCAGGGCTGAGGTGGAAGAGATGTACGCGGTGAAGCAAGCGGTCTAGTTGTTCCTTCGTGAAACTTCGTGTCCTTCGTGGTTCAAGGTCTTTAACAACCACAAAGGACACGAAGGTACACGAAGGACTTCCAAATACGATGGAAAAGTTCACGGGACAATGTCTCTCGTGGGAACTGACCGGCGGCGTCATCGAAGTCGCGCTGCACCGTGAACCGTGTAACGAGATTGGAGCGCAATCGCTGGAGGAGTTGGAGCATCTCGCAT
>JBKPSP010000070.1:0-6004 GCA_046735175.1 Acidobacteriota bacterium | reverse complement strand
CCACACTGAGTTTTCCGTGCCAGCAAACAGCAGCCCTTTGCGCGCGGTATCTTCGCGAACGGCATTCACTGGCGAGTCTGGCAACCCACTCACGATCAGCTTCCAGGTCTTCCCGCCGTCGGTCGTGCGGTAGATGTAGGGTTTCAGGTCGTCAACGCGAAATCGGCTGACTGAAATGTACGCAGTTTGCTCGTCGAAATGCGATGCGCTGATCTGCGTGACCTTGCTCCACGGGGTCAACTGCGGAGGTGTGATGTTCGTCCAATTCTTTCCGCCATCGTGCGTGATCCAAACCAGACCGTCATCTGTCCCTGCCCATAGCGTGTTCACGTCGCGGAACGATGGCGCCAGCGCATAGATCGCTCCGCGTTGCTTGCCGGCTTTCTCGTTCAAGCCCGCCTGGTCGCCCACACTCGCTGGAATACCTGGATTCTCGCGAGTCAAATCTTTGCTGATGGCCTGCCATGTGTGTCCGCCATCGCGCGTCGCGAAGAGGACATTCGTTGCGTAGTAAAGCAGGTGCGGATCGAGCGGCGAGAACATGACCGGCTCAGTCCGGTCCGTGCGATAACCGTCGCGAATCGGGATCGGCGTGACGTTTTCGGTTTGTCCCGTGCTCCAGTGAAAGCGCGAGACTTCGTTTCGCCCCGCGCCGTAAATCACGTCAGCGTCGAGCGGATCGGGTGCAACGTAGCCGTACTCGATCACGCCAACTGGATGCCAGTCACGGTAGGTGACCTCTCCGTCATTCCCACGGCTTGAAATGCAAACCGAACCGCTCTCCTGCTGACCGCCGCAGATCTTGTAAGGAAACGTGTTCGTAGTTGTGATTGCGTGGTACAGCTGTGCCGTCGGCTGGTTGTACCAGGATTCCCATGTTTCGCCGCCATTCACTGTGACAACCGCGCCTTGATCGGCGACCAACAGAATAATTTTCGGATTCTGGGGATTAATCCAGAGGTTCTGATAGTCGTCGCCGCCCGGCGCGCCGCGCAGGCTCATCCAGGTCTTGCCGCCATCGGTTGAGCGTGACGTCACAATGCCTGTGACGTACACCTCGTCGGGGTTCTTGGGATTCACTCGCGGAATAGGCAGATCGCCGCCGCCAATCTTCATCGCGGCGCGCGGGTCATTTGTGATTCGCGTCCAGCTTTCACCGCCATCATCGGAGCGAAAAAGTCCAAGGCCGCTGTCAGTTCCATATTCGGTCGGTTTTGTGGTCGAAAGCGCCGCATAGAGCCGGCTGGTCTGACTCGGTGCAATGGCGACATTGACTTGCACCACGTCGTCCGGCAGACCCTTCGTGAGCTTTTTCCAGGTACTGCCGCCGTCGGTGGATTTGAATAATCCTCCGTTCGTTCCGGGGAACGCATTGTTGTCTTCCCACGGACCATTGCGCGATTGCCACATTCCGGCATAAACCACGTCAGGATTGGAGGGATCAATTTCGACGTCCGAACCGCCTGTGTTCTCGTCTTTGTAGAGAACCTTCTTCCAGGTCTTGCCGCCATCGTCCGAGCGAAAAATTCCGCGCTCAGGATTTGCTCCGTATGGATGGCCAAGGACCGCGGCGAACACACGGTCGGGATTTCGCGGATCAATTGCGAGCGCGGGAATCTGTTGACCATCTCGAAGCCCCAGGTGCGTCCACGTCTTGCCCGCGTCGTTGGACTTGTAGATTCCATCGCCCACCGAGAGATCGGGCCGCTGCAATCCTTCGCCCCTGGCGACGTAAACGACGTTGGGATTCGCCGGTGCTACGGCAATCGCGCCAATCGATTGGGTCGGCTGATCGTCGAAAATCGGATTCCAGGTGCGCCCATAGTCGTTCGACTTCCAGACTCCCCCGTTGACCGCGCCCATGTAGAAAACATTCGGCTGGCTGGGAACGCCGGCCACGGCGCGGGTGCGGCCTCCCCGGAATGGTCCCACCATGCGCCAGCGCAGCTCTTTGAACAGATCGGGTGAATACTGTTGGCCAAATACGCTGCCAGATGCGCAGGCGATCATCATCAGGAGAAACAGGCTGCGAGTTCGCATGGGAGCTCCGTATGTCCGCCGGCGAGAGCGGCGGCAGCCCGAGCATTATAAGTTCTTTCAGCTCTAAGGTTTTCTCCGCGCACTCGGCGATGTCTCCGCTTCAAGGTTTTGTCACGTGACTAAAGTGACCTGCTGCCCTCACCGGGGTTCAACCTATAATCCGGGAAAGCCTGGTCCATCAATATGTCCGACGCCCGAATTGAAGAAATTGTTCGTAATGCGGTAGCGCAGGCGGTGGAACGCCAGCTCGCCTCGCTCCGTGAAACCGTGGTGCAGGAAGTGCTTCGAGAGGTCGGGCCTGCGCTGAAGGAGCACGGCAGTTCAGGTGGAAGCTCGTCGGCAACGCTTCAAAAGACCATCGCCGCCATCCAGGCCGGCACAACCCAAAAAGAAATTCTGCGCGCATTGCTCGATAACACTGTGCTCTACAGCGGTCGGGCTGCGTTGTTCGTGGTCAAGAATGGATCCGCCACCGGCTGGCAGGGAGTCGCGTTCGGCAATAACGATGCAATCAAAGACTTTTCTCTTGATCTCGGCTCCGGCCTTGCATCGCGCGCGATGCAATCGCGAACATCGCAAACCGGTTCTGCCGCGGACATGGGTGCTCGTTTTAGCTCGCAGTTTGGTGCGGCAAAAGGCGAAGTTGCGGTGTTGCCGTTGCTGCTGAAGGACAAGGTTTCAGCACTGGTCTATGCCGATGGTGGAAATGACGCCGGCACTCTCGATGTCGCGGCGCTCGACGTATTGGTTCGCGCCACCAGCGCCTGGCTCGAACTCATCGCCCAACGGAAGCAGGCTCAGAAAGATGGCACGCCAGAACCGGAGATGCACGCGCCGGCTCCGGCCGCCAATGATCCCTTCGCTGCGCATGCACCCCTCCACAGCAAAGTCCAGGAAGAACCCGCGCCCATGGCTGCGATGTCAGCTGCAGCCGGCTGGGGTGGTGCGACATCTGCGCCCAGTGGGGAAGACGCAGAGATGCACAAGAAGGCGCAGCGCTTTGCGCGGCTGCTGATCGACGAGATCAAGCTCTATAACCATGCCAAGGTCTCCGAAGGCCGCAAGCACAAAGATCTCTATGACCGGCTCAAGGAAGACATCGAAAAGAGCCGCTCGACGTACCAGAAACGCTATGGCAATACGGCTGCAGGCGGGGCAGACTATTTCTCTCAGGAACTTATTCGAAGCCTTGCGGAAGACGATGCTTCACTCCTGGGCACCAATTTTCGGCGATAATATCCTATAAAGACGTGGCGGGGCACTTTCGCAGTTTTGTTTTTCTCGCAGCAACGTGCGCGTGTGCATGCCCGGTGATCCGGGCTGGCGCGCAGACTGCTGACCAATCTCCGTCGCCATCTACGCCTGCCAGTGCCCCGGCTTCAACCATCGGCGCCGCTTCGCAGAGCGAGCAGGCATCCCCCAGAAAAAAATCTCAGGGGCGGAGCGCGAACTCCAAACAGAAGACTGCTACCTCACCCAAGAGGCCTGCGCGAACTACAAAGGCCAGCCGAGGCTCGCTCCGTTTCCGTCGTATCCACCAGGCGTTCGTCGCTTCCGCCACGCTGAAACCGATGGCGCAGCAGCTGTTGCAAAACCGCTCGCCGCAAGCATATGCCGGTGTGGAATCTTTCGCACGCAAGCATAGCGCTGAAGACGCGGGCGCTCTGGCGTGGCTCGCGGTGGGTTACGCGCGCTATCTCGACCGCGACTACGTTAAGGCAATCGACCCGCTCAGCCGGGCGAAGCCGCATGCCGGAGATATCGGTGACTACGTCGCGTACTACCTTGCTGCTTCCTATCAGCAAAGTGGGCGGCTGCCTGAAGCGGTTGCGGCGCTGAGCACGTTTGACCAGACTTTCCCGAATTCACTGCTGGTTCGTGACGCGCACGTACTCTACGCGAATGCCCTCCTGGCGGACAATCGCCCCAAAGATGCGATCGCACTGCTCGAAAAGGACCGTGAGCCGATTCGCCCGGACCTGGAACTCGCCCTCGGACGGGCCTATGAAGCTGCAGGGGATGCCCCCAGAGCTGTCGGGGTATTGCGTCATCTTTATTTCACCATGCCGCTGAGTTTTGAGGCCTCGGCTGCCCAGCCTGATTTGCAAAAGCTCACCGCCACACCCGGCATCGCTCCGATTTCGATTTCAGAACGCCGGCTTCGTGCCGACGCTCTCGCGAAAGCAAAGCGTTATTCGGAAGCAGCTGATGCCTATCGGGAACTTTTGCGCGATCCCGGCGCAGCTGACAAATCGGAACTGCAACTTGCGTTGGCAGAATGCCTGCATCGCCAAGGGCAGAACAGAGAAGCCAGGCAGTTGCTGGATTCGGTGCAGATCACATCGCCCGAGGTCGCGGCGCACCGTCTGTATGACATCGGCGACATGCAGCGTTCGTCGAACGACGATGATGGTTTTCTCCGCACAGTAGACCAGATTCGCCAGACGGCCGCGACCAGTTCATGGCTGGAACAAGCTCTGCTCTATGCGGGCAACATCTATCTGCTCCGCCATGACTTCGATAAGGCGATTGATTCCTATCGCGAAATTCAGACCCGATTTCCTCAGGGACCGCGCGCGCCCTACTCCAACTGGAAGGCGGCATGGCTGAGCCTTCGTCAGGGAAGAACGTCCGATGCGAAGTCCGGATTCGAGCAGCAGATCGCGCTTTATCCGAACTCGAATGAAGTTCCCGCAGCCCTCTACTGGCGCGGACGCCTGGCAGAGGAAGACGGCGATCCGGCGATGGCGGCGGCGTTTTATCAGAAGATTGCCGACCGCTATCGCAATTACTACTACGGTCCTATCGCACGCGAGCGCGCCAGCAAGCTCAAAGTGCCCGATGATCCGCCGCATTACGCCCTTCTTGACCACGTGCCGCCGCTCAGCGGCGGCGAAATCAAAGACGACCCTCCGCCGGGCGACGACCTCCGCATTGAGAAAGCACGGTTGCTCGAAAATGGAGGTCTGTTGGACTTTGCGGTGCGAGAGCTGAAGGCTGCGGCCGAGGATGACAAGGGCACGTGGGCCCCGGCAGAGATCGCGCGCATGTACATGGATGCCGGCCGCTATGACATCGCGGTGGAGACGATGAAGCGCGCTGTTCCGAGCTATTTCGCGGTTGACCTGAACTCGTTGCCGCGTTCCTACTGGGAAGCTTTGTTTCCCAAACCATACTGGACAGACCTCAAGCGCTTTTCGTCCGCGAATGGACTCGATCCATACATGGTTGCGTCGCTGATCCGGCAGGAGTCGGAGTTCAATCCCAACGCGGTGTCAAACAAAAGCGCGTTGGGACTGATGCAATTGCTGCCGCGCGTTGGCAAGGGAGTGGCCAAGCAGGAAAAGCTGAAGCATTTTTCTCCTAACCAGTTGTTCAATCCTGCGATCAACCTGCAGCTGGGGACGAAATATTTCCGGTCTATGGTCGATCAGTTCGGCGGCTTCGAATACGCACTTGCCGCCTACAACGCCGGCGATGATCGTGTCCGCGACTGGCAGGGCCTGGGCAAGTATCGCGACATTCAGGAATTTGTTGAGTCCATTCCGTTCACCGAGACGCGGGAATACGTGCAGGCCATCATGCGGAATGCGAATGTGTATAAGCAGTTGTACGGCACACCGTGAAAACCGGTTGTTGGTTATCGGTTGTTGGGAAAACCCCAGATGGTGTTGTTCCAACAACCAACAACCGATAACCGACAACCGGTTTACGCTGATTTTTCCGCCGGCGTCTTCGCAAAAAGAATCTCGAACACCAGCAACCCCGCTCCCACCACAATCGCGCTGTCGGCAACGTTGAAAGCAGGCCACTGGTACGACCCGATATAGACGAGAAGAAAATCCACGACCCGGCCTTTCAGCAGCCGATCCCACAAATTTCCCAGAGCGCCACCGAGAATGAGGGAAAGGCCGATTGCCGTTGCCGTCATCGTGTGACTGCTGCGCCAGAGCAGGGCGGCAAC
>JBKPSP010000069.1:0-44679 GCA_046735175.1 Acidobacteriota bacterium | reverse complement strand
GGCTTCCCGGCATGATGGCCATGCGGATTTCGCTGGAGGGCGGGCGCCGCCTGGAACTGGCGATGGCGAGGGGGATGCCGATGGTTTGGCCTTCGCGCCCGCGAAGGCCTTTTTCCGGCAGCAGCAGGACAGGCGCGCCATTTTTTCGCGTGCGCCAGAGAGCAAGTGCGTCGTAACACACGAAGAGGGAAACAATCGTGACCATCGCCTTGAAGTACATCCATCCGTGGGACGGCCATGGCGCGATACACGCTCCGAAAGCCGACAGTCCGATCAATGCCACGAGCGAACCCGCCGGGCTAAAGCGCGTTCCCATTGGGCGAAGCGCGACCCGGCGCGCAAACTTGCCGCTTGCATGCACACGATTTTTCGCGGCGCTGATCTCGGCGGCGAAATTCGCGCCCTGGCTAGCGAGGTCTACCGAGTTCGAGTCTACGGTCGTCATGGTTTAGAAAACTGCAACCTATCGCGGCACTTCTACCGACTCAAGTACGGTGTTGATTACTTCGCGAATCTCGACGCCTTCCATTTCGAAATCCGGCCGCAACAGGATGCGATGTTCGAGCACCGGTGAAGCCAACGTTTTGACGTCTTCCGGCAGGACGAAATCGCGGTCTTCGAGCGCGGCTAGCGCCCGCGACGCGGACAGCAATGCGAGAGTTGCACGAGGACCTGCACCAACCCACACCGCCGCGTGCTGGCGAGTCTGTCGAACCGTATTCACGATGTAGCTGCTTACGGCTTCGCTGACGCGCACACGCTCGGTCGCTGCCCGCAATTGCGCGAGTTCTTCGGGTTTCAACACGGGTGTGCCAAGCTCTTCGAGCAGCCTGCGCTCCGGCGCTTCCCCTTCCGCTACTAATCGCGCAAGTTCGTTTTCTTCCTCCGCGACCGGATAGGTCATGCGGATTTTGACAAGGAAGCGATCCTTCTGAGCTTCGGGAAGAGGGTAGGTTCCCTGATGCTCGATGGGATTTTGGGTTGCGAAGACTACGAACACCGGCGGCAACGGGCAGGTCGCGCGATCGATTGTGACTTGCCGCTCCTGCATAGCTTCGAGGAGCGCGGACTGGGTCTTGGCAGGAGCGCGGTTGATTTCATCGGCCAGCAGAAAATTGGTGAAGATCGGGCCGCGCACCAGACGGAATTCCTGCGCCTTCAAATCGAAGATGCTGGTGCCGGTAATATCGGCGGGCATCAGGTCCGGGGTGAACTGGATGCGCTGAAATTCGCCGGCGACCGCGCGCGCCACCGCTTTTACCAGCAGCGTCTTGCCCACGCCGGGAACGCCTTCGATGAGCGCGTGTCCACCGGCAAGCAGGGTCACGAGCGCGAGATCGATGGCTTCATTCTGGCCGACAATCACACGGCTCAGCGCTTCTCGAACTCGGCGCGCGCCGCTTGTGACCGTGGTGGACGCATCGGGCGATGGTGTTTCGATGGGTGCAGATTGGACCGGTGCGTCTGAATCCAGTAACGGTTTGTCGTTCATGCGAGCGATGCCTCCTAGGAACCCTTTTTTTCAACAGCTGTGGAACTATCACGCTGCTGCCGGTCAGGGCGGGCCAAGCCTCTTGCGGATGCGTGGCGTTCCGCAATCAACTGGCTCAACTCGCGGTAGCCCTCAAGCGGAGCCTTCGCAAGCGCAGAGCGCAGCCGCGGTTCGGCCTTTGGATCAGCAGAGATCGATTCCGCCGTCTGCGGCGAGCGGCGGCGGAACTCTTCCCAGCACTCCGGCAGAACCTGCCCGGTTGCGACGCTTCGCTGGAGCAACCGGCGCGCAGACACCGCGGCGCTCTCACTCTTGCGCATGACATGCGCATCCCAATCGCGAGTGGGTCGCCGCACCAGGTCGCCGCTCATGCTCCACAGCAATGCCAGCAGAGTGGCCCAGCATAGCAGGAGCGCCGCTTGCAGCCGATAGCGTTGCACCAGCCAAAGCACACCTTGATCCTGGTGCAGCCCATGCAGGGTTTCGTCCACCCAGATCACATGCCTTCCGCCGGCAAGAAAGTCCAGAAGCGTCGGGTTGGGATGGGTCTTGATGGCTTCGTTCAAGAGAAAAGATGGTTGGCTGGCGGCGATCAGTTCACCTTTCCCGGCCTGCCGCATCGCCATGTAGACGCGCACGGAAGAGTCGGCATCACCCTTGCCCTGCATGACGCCCTCATAAAGGGCGGTCCAGGAGGCGTCGGTGTTGAGGAACGCGGCGTTGTCACCGAGGTACATTTTCTCGCTGCCCGCCGGCATGGGCCCGATATCCGGAGACGCCCAGGTTGGCGGGGACTGGTTTGGACTCTCATTCCATTTGTTTTGGACTTCCCAGCCTTGAGACTCGGACGTCATCTTTCCCGCTGGCGCGATCAGCACCACGCGCCCGCCGCGCGCAAGAAAGTCTTCCACTCGTGAGCGGAACTTCTCTCCTACAACCAGATTCCCTTTTTCTATCTTCCAGTCATTGAAGGAGCGGCCGCCGATAAAGAATGCAGTCGTCTGCAATGCGTCCTGATCGGAAATCGAATCTTCATCCTGGCTGCGATTTACCTGATAGCCGGCGCGCGCGTACGAGTCGAACAACAGACTGGTGCCGTAAGGGTCCTCGCGCAAGCTGGAACCCATATCGCTCATGTTGGACTCGTTCTGGTGCGCCATGAGCAGCAGGATCGCGAACACGATGGCGAAGATTCCGGCCGCCAACAAGGGGCCTCGCCAGTTCAGCATCAAGCCTTCACCGGAGCGGCTCTCAGACATGATTGAGAAACTCCCGCTGACTGTCGCGATAGGTGGCGACCGATTCAGGCGTCACCACGTGAAGCCCGTACCAGACGCGATCGAACTGGCGCAGGCTGCCGCGCAGCCTCTCAGGGATTTCCGCCCGCGCTTCGGTCGCTGCTTGCGGACGCCGGCGCCAACGACGGGTAAACTCGCTGAGATACTCGCGATTGGTGCGATCGCGGCGGATGGTCAGCCATTCGCGCCGCGCAAGTCCGGCAAGCAAAGCAAAGTAGGCGGCGCGAAATGCGAAGCGCAGTTCACCTTCGCCCTGCAGGCGGCTCGCGAGCGCGAACCACTCATCCTCGGAGCGCTCGCTGGCGATCGCGGTTTCGCTCAGGTCAGGAACTGACGCGACGGTCAATGGGATCGAAAGCGATGCCGCCTGCCTTCGGCGCCGCAACCAAACGAGCACTCCTGCAATTGCGAGAGTCAGAATCGCGATCAGCGCCAACCATCCTCGAAGGTCCTTCATCTGTAATGACGGGCCGCTGCCACCAGGAGTCAGATTCATTCCGCGAGGCCATAGCTTGTGAACGAAGTCCCAGAACGCGTTCCAGGCATGGTCGATACTGTCGCCGATTTTGGCCAGCAGCTTGTCGAGCCAGGTTGGCGTATCCGGATGTTCAGCGTCGTGCCAGCGATAGATCGCGCGCTGTGATTCCTGATCCAGGGCGTTGCGCAAGGTTTGGACCCGCTGGTCACGCGCGGGATCGGCTGCGGCCTGAGTTTTGCCTGAAGCGGGAGATGGCTGTTCTGCGCTCGCGGTGCTGGTGACGCTACTCAGAATCGCGATAAGAAGGAGCAAGGCAGCCGTCAGCACTTTGCGTTGATTCGCAGCCGGCGCGATCAACTGCGCCCTTTTCTGCTGTTCACGCGGCAGGCTCGCCAACAAGCTTCGCAGGTCGTCTCCTTCGCGCCTCGATCGCAAGTGCTGATACACGACCACGTATGTGCACTTGATCACGGGATCAAGCGCCAACCATGCGCCCGCCGACAACGAAAGCCAGAAGGCTGAACTTTCGATCAGGGAGAAAATGCCCATCCTTGTAGACAACAGCGTGTTGACGCCAAAGACCGAATGCAAAAGTTGCGGGACGACGGTTGCCAAAATCAACGCGTTCAGCCACACGGCGACCCAAAGTGGAATGAGCATCAGGAAAAGGAGCACTCCGCCGCCGAACCATTGACTTGCCAGCGAAATGCAGCCGCTGAATGAATGCTGTTCAGCGGCATCTTCCTGAGCCTCGAGACTGGCAAATTCGCAAGCGCTGTAGAGCCACGCGGGTCCGGCGATGCTCGGCAACGTGGCCAATGCGCCTGCACTCAGCGTGATTTTCCACGCAAGCAGACGTCCCCATGCAGCAAGCTTTGCGGCTGCGCCTGCAGGTTTCGTTATCATCGTGCCGAACGCGGCTCTCCTGACCTGTTGCATGTAGCTGCCAACCATCCAGACGCGTAACGGATAAGCGAGGGCGAGCAGCGAAGCCTGGAGAAACAATGTTCCGTTCGAGACCTGAATCTGTCCGTTCAGCACCCACACCGGAATGAAACAAAGAACGAGGGGCAGGGCTCCGACGTAGTAACGCCAAGCCTCACGCGCAAAAGTTGAGCGAAAGAGGGCGAATCCGCGCTCCAGCGCTTCGAGCGCGGAGAGCCGCGTCCGACGCGCGCGCGACGAGGGCATAGGTTGGGGCGGCGGAGCTGACACAGATTCAGTCATCGCTTTGCTCCGGCCCTCCGTTGACGATGTCGCCGAAATTCAAGTGTTGTTCAGGCGTGTTCACACGCCAACGCAATAAAGCGAAGACAAGCGCGGCGAGGCAGACAAACGCGGTAACGCCGGCGAGGATTTGCCGAAATGCACGGGCTAGCGAAGGCTTCGGTGCAGGCGGACGCGCGAGACGACGCAAGCACGGCGGACAAGCCAGTTTTCCATCTTCGTCGGTCACGCATTCGCGGCAATAGGTCCCCCCGCAATGCGGGCACCTGGCTGCTGCTTCGCGCAATGGATGAAACAAGCAGCGGGCATGGCGCAAGCCCGTGGGAGAGGTCTTGTGGAAGAAAGCGGCTGGCGTCTCAGGAGGCATTCGTAGGTGTAGCAGCGGCGATGGAGGCGGCCGCTGCTGCTTCTGACCTCGTTTGAAGTGCGGGTTCCGGCGGTGAAATGGTTGTGCTCGTCGCTGGCGCGAGGGGACCGCGGGCGGCGCGAACGGCTTTATCGATCCTGGCGAGGACCTTCGATGCGCGGCGTATTCGCTTTACCAACCGCAGGTCAACACTGACTCCAAGCGTGCGAACCGTGGAATTGGCTGTGGGCCCGAGCGCCAGTTCCAGCGCCACCCACGCCGCAGCCAGGATAAAAAAAATAATGCCGGTCGTGGTGTCCACCCACTCATAGAAGCAGGTTCCGAGGATTGCGATCGCTACTCCGGGAGTCAGGACTCGCCAGAGCCATCGCGGGTTGGGCCAGACTACGATGGATTCCAAGTCGCGCAAGTAGAAACGGCGATACTCAACCACATACAGGGTGCGCTTGGCCGCAAGTAAGCAGTCCTCGGTCAGATACCACCTGGTACCGCCGATTATGCTGCGGACCCGCGAAACCTTACGGAAGGGGCTTTTCAATCAATGCCTCCTCGCCATGCGAGCCGCGAACATGATAATGCCGACGAAGATCGGAGCCCATACCAGTCCCACGTAAGCAAACCAGAAACGCCACCCTCGCCGCGGGACCAGGTAGGACCGCGGCGCCTTGCGATACTTCACGTGCATGAAGATCGCCGCCGGAAGCGCGGCAATAAATGACGGCCAGAAAAGGATCCAGGCCCAGCCGACTGTCAACGCGATGGAATCGTAGAGCACGTCGCGATAACGCCATTCCGCCTTGGAGGCCTCCGGGCCAGAGTCCGCGCGCCCACGCTCGAAGCAGGTAGGACAAACGTGCTCCGATCCCAATTGCAGATCGCAGAGAGCGCACACGAACCGGCCGCACCGCTGGCAGCAGGCCTGGAACGCCTTCTCAGGATGGAAGAAACATGTTGCCTGGTTCGAAAGCGCAACCGCGGGATTGGCGTTCGGCTTGATGACCGGCCAGAGCAGAGCCTGCACTTCAGTCGCGCACCACGGGCACGATTGCCATCCGGTCTCGGACTCGATGGGTACGAAGCCGCCCCCACAATTCGGGCAAGGGATTGTCCCAAGTTCAGTTTGCTGCACCCCGGGGCCGCTGATTGCGGCCGAGCCGGTCAGGCCTGGGTCAGGAGCAAAGGGATTGATACTAAGATTCACACTGCGCTCTGCTTATAGATCACCCGCGTGTCACATACGCGGTCATGCAAGGCCCGCTTCTCGTCATCAAAGCCGGCGATGATGTAGCCGATCAGCAAGATCATGGCGCTGACGATCTGCATGAAATATCGCGCGACAGAGATGCCCCAGCCCAGCGACGCTCCACTGCTTCGAACCACCTTGAGTCCCAGCACCATTTTCCCAAGCGTCGCCCCTCGATAATGCAGGAACGCCGCCTCGTACACAAGACCAGTGGCATAGGAAAGCAATTGGAAACCCAGCCGAGCGCTGATGGGTGCGGACCGTACCACACTCGGCAGAAATTGCGCTCCAAAGGTGCCAAAAAACACCATTGCAATGCAAGCTTGCGCCGTCAGAAGAACAATTCCATCAAGGAATCGCGCCGCAAAGCGAATCCAAAAACCGGCAAAATGCTTAGTAGCGGTTGCTGCGACGCCGCCAGCCATCACGCGGCTCAGAAACACCGGCTTGCAGTCGGCGCACACCCAGTTTCCGGCGATCTGGACTAAGTCATAGGGCGGCAAAGATCGGCCGCATTGCGAACACCACATGACCGGCTGGACGGCAGCTTCCTGGCTCATTACTTATCCTCGATTGAAAGCTCAAGGCTCACGGCAAATTCTGTTTATGAATGACTCGCGTATCGCACACCCGGTCATGCAAGGCCCGCTTTTCTTCGTCCACGCCGATCATAATCGAGGTCACAAGCATCAGGACGGTATTCAAATAAGGGATGCCGCTGGTGACGACGTTCCACATGAAGAAGCGACCAACGCAAACGCCCCAGCTCAAGGGGCGGCCATCGGCGCGAATGACTCTGAGGCCGCAGGCTAGCTTGCCGAGAGTTGCACTGCGATACTTCAACATCAGAATTTCGTAGCAAGCACCCAGGAGAAACACAAAAAGAAAGAACGTAAGAACGCCAAAGCCTACGAGCAGATCAGAGGCGGCAGCAGGGTTAGGGGGTTGACTTCCTCGGCGCATTAGGTTGGGGACGAGCAGCGCGATCAAGATCAGCGTAGGCACCATGAAAATCAGCCCGTCGATCAAGCGGGCGCCGAAGCGGATCCAGAACCCGCCGTACCGCCGTGCCAGTGGCGATGCCGCGGCCGCGCCGCTTGCCATCATGCGGCTCAGAAATACCGGCTTGCAACCGGCACACACCCAATTCCCCGCGATCTGTACCAGGTCCGATTGCGCAAGCGATCGCCCGCACTGCGAGCAGAATGAAAGTGCCTGGACTGGCGCCTCTGGCGTCATCGAGTACCTCCCCGGTCAGCGATGTCGGACTAGCGTACCTCAGGTGGTCACCCGCGCCAAGTACTAATATCTTGAGCGGAAGGCCATGAATGGTGGTGATCTGGCAATGATGGATAGCGCTCCAGAGTCGGTTTCCAGTGCATCACGACCGGATCATTGGTAAGTCAAATTGTTGAGCATGGTGAGCGCGGAAGGAATCGAACCTTCAACCTACTGATTAAGAGTCAGTTGCTCTGCCAATTGAGCTACGCGCCCGGGTTGGAGCATTACGGAAAAAAGAACCTGCTCGAGGAAGGACGACGGATGATTATAGCATCGCGGATGAGATCTCAGCGGTGTGGATGAAGGCGAAGTTTCCGCAGAGGGCCGGACTGAATGTCCGACCCATGCGAGTTGAGAAGTCGTTAACGGCGGCGGGTTTCGGCGGCGAAGGGTGCGACGGAATCGGCGACCGAAGTAGCGGGCCGGCGCGGCGGAGCGTACTCGGGAATCGGCGGACGCTGCTCGAGCGTGCCTAATAGCGGAGCGTCATCCACACCCACCCCGAACGAAACGAACTGATCGGCGGCGCACATGCTTTCGATCAACTGACGCTGGCGAGAGGTGAGCACCTTGACTGGAAGAGTCTGAAAGTTGCGGAAGATCCAGAGCAGGTACAGCCGTTGCGCAAACGAGGGTTTGAGGTAACGCGGTCCGAGTGGAGTAAGGACGCGCAAGACGCCAGAGGCAAGCTTTTCAAGCCACATGCAATTTATCCCGGAAGAGGTTTCTAATGTTTTAAACCAGAAGGCTGTGCAATTCAAAGTCCACGCATTATTGCACCAGGCGTGGAGCAATGGGAAGTACATGGCGCAGATTTTTTTAAGTGAAAAACATGAGTTTTCCAGCGGATTCTGCAGAGTTGCACAGTAAATGGTGCATATGCGGATTGGCCACCCGTCTTGGACTGCCGGCTGAGATCGACTGTGCCTTTGTCGCACCATTCTCTGCGTTCTCAGCGGGTTTACTCTGCGGTCTCTGCGGTTAAAAGCTCTTAACCGCAGAGTTCGCCGAGCAAGGCCGCGGAGTTCGCTGAGAGAATCGGTACGGAAGAATTTCGCTGCGGTTAACGCCGACTAATCGGAGAAACAGATTTGAAAGATGAGGCGAAGACGGGGGTGGCGCGGGCTTTGTCGAAGCTCGGCTTCTGCTCGCGGTCGCGGGCGGCTGAACTGGTGCGCGCCGGGAGAGTGCGAGTGCAGGGCAAGGTTGTTCGAGATCCCGAGCATGGCGTTCTGCCGGGGAGAGCGGTTCTGGAGGTTGATGGAGAGGTGGTCCGAGCGGGGAAGAAGGTTTACCTGATGCTGAACAAGCCGCGTGGAATTGTGACCTCGGCTGCCGATGAGAAAGGACGGGCGACGGTGTACTCCCTGCTTGCCGACGATTTGCCCTGGGTCGCGCCGGTGGGACGGTTGGACAAGGCGAGCGAAGGGCTGCTGCTGATGACGAATGACTCGCAATGGGCGGCGAGGATTGCGGACCCGGACGAAGGGCTGAGCAAAACCTATCACGTGCAAATCGGGGTGGTGGCCGAGCCGGAGTTGTTGGAGAAGATCCAGCGAGGCGTGCGCGAGCCGACAGGAGAGGTGCTGCGGGTGAAGAACGTTTCGGTTGTGCGGTCGGGCGGGAAGAATTCGTGGCTGGAGATCGTGCTGGAGGAAGGCAAGAACCGGCAGATCCGAAGAATTATGGATGCGTTCGGAATTGAGGTGCTGCGGCTGATTCGGATTGCGATTGGGCCGGTGGAGTTGGGAGATTTGGGGAAGGGGCAGTGGCGGGAGTTGACGAGCGAGGAAGTAGCCGCGCTGCGCGGGCGCGACGCGCGCGCCTCCACGGTTAAATCTGCGCGTGCATGAACGGAAGTTTGCCGAGCGCTTTGGCGGCGAGCTCGAGATTTGCAGGTCGGTCAAAGTGAAATCACGGCCGGAGTCTTCGGGGGTGAGCCCTTTGCGACAAACCTGGAGGACCCCCATCACATCGTGGTGTTCGTCCGTGATGGGCGCGGTCATCAATTTTTGGATGGTGTTCGCGCCTGGAGCGGTGGATTGCCCGAGCGTGGTCAGCTTGATGGTCTCAAACACGTTGACGTGCTGAACAATCACGAAATTGTTGAACAGTTCGACTTTGCGCGTGAGGGCCGTGCGGGCAGCGACGGCTTTGGAACTGGACAGCGGAACGAAGCCGCCTCCCTGCAACTCCGCGGGAAACAGGAAATTAAGAAAGTCACCTTCCACCCGCATGAGCGCGACTTCGTTGCGGCCGACGTTGAAGATCTTGGAAATTTCGGCGCACGCCTGTTGAGGCGAAGTTGCGCTGGCCAGCGCCGCTTTGCTGACATGATGCGTCGCCAAGGCACGGGCTGGTGCTGATGAGGGCATTCCGGCTCCTTAGTTCTGACACAATGCTGACGGGGAGCGGGCTGCACAACAAGTTACTGAAGTTCTGAAGCAGGGAGCGCGATCAACTGATTATTCGCCAGGGCGCAATGGATTTTCCGGCAACCGCTGACATTGCCGTTTAATCCATATTTATATGCTCCCAAATGCGAAGGAACAACGAGTTGCTCTCATTACTGGCGCTTCCAGCGGGATAGGAAGGGCATGCGTTTCGCTCATGGTGCAGGCGGGGTGGCGGGTGCTGGCGGGCGTTCGCAAGTCGAGCGACGCACAAAAACTCAAACAAGAACTTGGCGCGAACATTCTTCCGCTCATCATCGATCTAGAAGATGGCGAGTCCATCACCACGGCTGCGAGTCAGGCACGAGCAGAGCTTGGGGGTTGTGGCCTGCAAGGGCTGGTGAATGTGGCGGGTGTGGGGACGACTTTGCCTGTCGAATACATGAAAGCTTCGGACTTACAGAAAATGTTCGCGATTAATGTTTTCGGGCAAATCGCCGTGACCCAGGCGTTCTTGCCATTCATCAGGCAAGCACGCGGACGCATCGTGAACATCAGTTCGGTGGGCGCGCATCTCGCGATCCCATTCGGTGGACTGCTGAACGCGACCAAGGCGGCTTTCGGCATGTTGAGCGACGCCATGCGCCTGGAGTTGCGGCCATTCGGCATCCGCGTGGCGGTGGTGGAACCAGGAGCCATCAAAACACCGGCGATGGAGAAGACACTGGGAAATCCTGAGGGCGTAATTCGCGGACTGCCGCCTGAGGGCGCAGAGCGCTACGGCGCCATGCTGAGAGAATTCACCAAGCGTGCGTACACTCGCGAGATGCATGGCAGCCCGCCCGAAGTTGTGGCCAAAGCGGTCCATCATGCGCTTACGGCGAAACGCCCCCGCATTCGATATGTGGTGGGCAAGGATGCGAGATTGCTGGTGACGCTGCCGAAAGTCGTTCCTGAGGCGCTTTTCGACACACTTCGACTGCGTATGTTTGGGATGCCAAGGAGTTTAAGAGCGACTCGCAGATAGATCAGCGATCCGCGGCTTAATCTCGAGTAAGCGGCAGACCTTTTTCGCGCCAGACTCGAATACCGCCGTCCATGGAGAGGACGTTGGTGTAACCCATTTTTTGTAGATTGTCGGCGGCCATGGCGGAGCGGAATCCGCCGCCGCAATAGAGGACCAATTCAGCATTCAGGTCGGGGACGCGCGACTCGATGTCGCGCTCGATGATGCCCTTGCCAAGGTGAATCGCGCCCGGCAGGTGGTCTTTGGCGAATTCGCTTTCCTCGCGGACGTCGATGAGGAGGAATTTTTCGCCGTTATCAAGGCGTTCTTTGATTTCGTCTACCTTGGTTTCTTTAATGCGTGAGCGGGCGTCGTCAACGATTTTTAGAAAGCGCGGGGAGTGTTGCACGGTGTTCCTTCTTTCGCCCCTTCGGGGCTGCTTCAATTCCAGTTTTCCCAGCGCTTACGCGCTGGGCTGCATTCTTGTGCCGCTTCGCGGCTGCCGTTTTCTTCGGGTCCTAATTTTGTGGCGTTCTCTTCGACGTCCCTGCGAATCATGCGCCGATGAGTTGATGGCTACGAAGAGCTTGCCAGCGAGACTTGTCCCGCCAGCGTGCACTCTTCGGGGTTCTTATCCTCACGGAGACCCAGGAATACCGGCGCGCGGAGTTTGAGGCCGCCTTCGTTGGTTTCGTGGGTCCACTCGCTGAATTTTACTTCGGCTACTTTGACGGGTTTTGTCCAGTGAACTTTTTTGGCGTCAACCGCGCCGAAGAATGGGTTCTTGTTGCTCTCGATTGGTTTTAGTACGGAGTGAATCTGCTTCAGGGTGGATTGATTAAAACCCGTGCCGGCGTGGCCGACGTGGATGAGCTGCTTTTTGTCGTTGTAGAGGCCGAGGACCAGCGATCCGAAATACTGGCGCGTGCCTTCGGGTTCGGTGTAGCCGCCAATCACGCAATCGATGGTCTGAGTGATTTTGATCTTCAACCACTCGGAGCTGCGCTTCTCTTCGTAGCAACTGTTGCGCTTTTTCGCGAGGATGCCTTCGAGCCCTTTCTCCTTTGCGACCGCGAACAGGGCGGTTCCCTGCTCGCCTGGATAGTGCTCGGAATAGCGGAGGATTTCGCCTGGCAACAAAATCTCTTTCAGAACGCGCTTGCGATCTTCGAGGTTGACGCGGCGGAGATCGTAACCTTCGAGATAGATCAGATCGAACACATAATAAAGGACGGGCAGGTCGCGTTGGGGAGCGGCCTGGCGCCCGTGCGCGCGGATGCCGGTGCGCTGCTGCATGAGGCTGAAGGAGGAACGGCCCTGTTCGTCGAGGACCACGACTTCGCCATCGAGGATCGCAGTTTGCGCTTTAACGAATTTTGGAAGTTCACGCAGTTCGGGATAGCGTGGCGTGAGATCGTTCTGATTGCGCGAGACGAGGCGAACGGCGCCGTTTTCGATGAAGGAGACGGCGCGATAGCCGTCCCACTTGATTTCGAAGAGCCAGTTGGGATCGTCGAACGGATTTTCGGTGATGTTGGCCAGCATGGGCCGGATGGACAAGGGCATTGGGCGCTTCACTGCGCCCGGTAAATCTTTCACCACAGAGGGCGCAGAGGACACAGAGGAATTCCATTTCAGGCGGGTCCCTCTGGGCTCCTCAGTGTCCTCTGCGGTTTGCTTTTTGGGTTTTTTTTTATCGAGCTTGGCGACAGTGCCGGCCAGCCAGTCTGCCTTCAACCTTCCGCGTGAGGCTTTTTTGCTGCTGGTCCATTCGGCGGAGTCTTCGTCGCCGCCGATTTGAGCCATGGTTTTCTTGCTGAGGACGGACGTGTCGTACTCGTCGATGTTGTAGCCTTCCTCGACATGCTCGTCGTGCTTCTTGATCATGAGCCACTCGTTGCCCTTGCTTCCGGGACGGCGAGCTTTGATATGCACCAGAGCGAAGTCGCCGTTCAACCGTTTGCCGTGGAGACGGAACTTGAGGTCGCCTTTCTTGATCATCGCCGCGGCTTCGGCTTCGGTGCCGGGGAGATACTTGCCATCCTTAGTTTCAGGCGACAGCGGTTCCCAGGTGCCCACGTCCCAAACCATGACGGTGCCGGCGCCGTAGTTGCCTTCGGGGATGGTGCCCTCGAAATCAAAATATGAAACCGGGTGATCCTCGACCTGCATGGACAAGCGCTTGTCGGCGGGATCGAGCGACGGGCCTTTCGGAACGGCCCACGATTTCAGCACGCCTTCCATCTCCAGGCGAAAGTCATAATGCAGGCGTGTGGCGCGGTGGCGCTGCACGACGAAACGGTTCCCTTTTTTCTTTTCAACTTTCGGCGGAGGTTCGGGGGTTTCGGAGAAGCGGCGTTTGCGTTTGTATTCTTCGAGGGCCACAGGGATATTTTAGTCGCTTAATAACGCACGTGGATTCCAATGCCGCGATGCGATTGGTTGCGATTGAGCTGCGATTCGTGTCAATAGAATGTCAATTCGTCCCTGCGGTTGACAGTGCTCAAAACGCTGTGATATCCAGCAAGGACGCCACTTTTGTCGCGAACGAGTTGTGTTCCGCGATGTCGTCGTTGAATGCTGATCGAGGGGCAAGACCAACCCCACGATTCCTTTCTTTCGACCGCTATCGTTTGTTCGACTCTAACGTCTGTCGAAGTGCAAGTTGAGAGGAACCTCACTATGGCTTTTGTTTCTTTGATCGGATTGTTCAAGTCTGCCGATAATCTTCCTTGCCGTTATCGTGAGATGCTACGAAAACCACCGCTCACGCTGGTCGTAGTGCTTCTTACCGCCACATTGTTGTCGAGCCAGACCGGAACTTCCACAATTCGCGGAACGATTACAGACCCAAGCGGTCGCGTTTTGCCGAACGCTATAGTCACTTTGACGAACATCGGCACCAATGCGGTACGGACGACAAAATCGACCGATAATGGCAGTTATGTCTTCGACCTGATCACTCCCGCCACTTACCGCCTGGAGGTAAACGCGACAGGCTTTAAGAAAAAAGTTGTAGACAAAGTGGATGCTTTGATCGGAAAGCCGACTGAGAGCAACATCACACTCGATGTCGGAGCTACTAATGAGGTCGTCGAGGTTTCTGGCTCCGCGGCGCAGGCACTGATTAATACCCAAGATGCAACTCTGGGAAACACGTTTGATTCTCTGCAAATCACACAACTTCCGCTGGAAGCGCGAAATGTGGTGGATCTCTTGAGCCTGCAACCGGGAGCTACACGCGAAGGCTACGTAACCGGAGCGCGAGCCGATCAATCGAACGTTACCCTCGATGGAGTTGACATCAATAACGCGCAAACAGGAAATGTGGAAGTCCCAAAGAGCACGAACGGCCTGATTGTGGGTGCGCTCGACAACGATCGCGGCAACATCACTACTGGGCCAGTCCTCCGCCTGAATTCTGAGGCCATTGAGGAATTTCGTGTAACCACGGCCAACGGCAATGCCAATCAGGGCCGGTCTTCAGGAGCGCAGATCAACATTGCTACGAAGTCCGGAACCAATTCGTGGCACGGGGCAGCATCGGAGTTCTACCGATCGCGTGGATTTACGGCTAATGATTGGTTTAATAACCACTCCACGCCGGTAGTTGAGCGGCCTCCTCTGGTCAGGAACACGTTTGAGGCTGCCTTGGGCGGACCGATCGTAAAGGACAAGGTCTTCTTCTTCTACGATTATGCGGGCCGACGCGACGCAAGCAGTCAAACGGTAAGCAGGATTGTGCCGCTGCCAACGCTCGGCGCTGGCACGATCAATTATCAATATTGCACTAACGCATCGTGCAATACGGTTCAGCAAAACTCCCTCACCATCACTGATACATCACAGATCTGGCCTGCCGGTTTGAACCCTAATGCGCTTAGCGCCCTCGCGGCCGCTGCAGCGAAGTACCCGAATAATGACCTCACCAACGGAGACCAATTAAACACTGGTGGATTCCGGTTCAATGCTCCCACACCTGTTAGCTTGAACGCTCACACTGCGCGCCTTGATTTCAATTTGACGAATAGACAATCTGCGTTTGTTCGGGCGCAGATTCAGAACGACCATCAGACGCTTCCTCAATGGCTGCCTGACAGCCCGTCGCCGGTGGTCTGGGCTCACAATTGGGGGTTCGCAGCAGGACACACATGGACGATCGCCAATAACTGGGTAAATAATTTTCGTTACGGTCTAACTCGCCAGGGATTTACGAATAGCGGAGACAGCAACGGAGTTGATACTGATTTTCGCTTCGTCTTCCAACCGAATGGCGAGCTCCATCCACTCTCGCAGACAATTCCGGTCCACAACTTCACAGATGACCTTTCCTGGATTCACGGCAATCACACGATCCAGTTTGGTGGAAACATTCGGGCGGTCAGCAACCATCGGACGGATTCCTTCGCATCCGACTTTGGTGAAATGAACCCGTCGTACTATAACGGCGCTGGAACGAACGTCTATGGCGATTTCCAGGATTATCTCACCAGCAACGGTCTGCCTGGCGGTCTTGCCGGCCAAGAACTCTCCTCACAACGCGAAGTGCGAGATGCAGGCACCGCGATCATTGGCCGGTACACGCAACTCCAGGCTTTCTTCAATTTTGCCCACGATGGCTCGTTGTTACCGCTTGGCAGCCCATCCGTCCGAGACTTCGCTTCGCAGGCCTACGACGAATACGTTCAAGACACCTGGAAAGTGAAGCCGAGCCTGACACTAACTCTAGGGCTGCGTTACAGTCTCGAGAGGCCGGTTTATGAGAAGAATGGTTTTGAGGTGCAACCGACGGTGCCTTTGGGGCAGTATCTTGCAGAAAGGGTTGCAGCGGGCAAAGCGGGTACAAACTTCAGCGATCTGATTACGCTCGATAAATCCGGTCCGGCGAATGGTCGACGCCCGATGTACAACTGGGACAAAAACAACTTCCAGCCGCGAATCGCAGCGGCGTGGTCTCCCGATAACGGCAAGACTTCCGTCCGGGGCGGCTTCGCGATGACCAACGATTATTTTGGCCAAGCGTTGGCAGTGGACTTCGACCTGAACTCCAGTATCGGGTATGTTGAGAATTTCCTGAATCATGCCAATACGTTTGACGTCGGCGGCGGCAGCAAACCTGTGGGACCGCTCTTCACTGGATTTGGGCAAGATGTAAGATCGCTTATTGGAACGGCTCAAGGCGTCGTACCTACTAGCCTGCAACTACCTTCAGCTCTCACCCCGCTTGATGGCAACACCGAATTTGGTGAGCGCATTGAACAATCGCTAGACTCGTCTCTACATGCACCTACCCAATACACCTGGAACTTTACGGTTGAGCGACAATTACCGAAGGGCGGTGTGCTTTCAATGTCGTATATTGGTCGCGCCGGTCGCGACTTGTTGGCTCGCAGGGACACTACGCAATTCAATAATCTGGTAGATCCGAACAATGGAGTGGATTGGTACACAGCGGGAACTGCGCTGGAGAAACTACGCCAAAAATCCGGGGGTGCGGATGCGGCGATCGGCCTGGTTCCGACATTGCCTGCCAACATTCAACAGTATTTCAACGATATGTTCCCGGCTGGGTTCGCTCAGCTCTTGAACGATTACGAGGGTTTCAGTTGCAATCCCACCCAGATTCCAGACAGCGGCTTCGACTGCAACTGGTCAAATGCTCAGGCATTCCTGGGATACCAAACCACGGCGGTTGATTACTTTTCCGGTAACGATTGGACAGATGTGCAAGCAGAAATGGATTTGGCTCTTGCCTTCAACGGTCTTCCGATTCGTTTCATGCAGCCCCAATTTGGCTCGCTTTCGACGTGGTCAAGTATCGGACACTCCAACTATCACGCCCTGACGGTTTCCTATCGTCAGCGGATAAAAACTCTGACCCTGGACTTCAATTACACCTGGGCGCATTCGTTGGACGACGCCTCAGGACTGCAACCCGAAGGAGCGTATGGCAATCAGCAGACGAACGGCGCCTTTATCGTGAACTCTCTTCGGCAGCGCGATAACTACGCCAGCTCAGATTTTGATATCCGACACGCGATCAATGCCGATTTCGTATGGCAGGTGCCGATCGGAAGGGGCCAATCTTTCTTAGGAAATGTTGGCAAAGGTGCCGATGCCCTCATAGGGGGCTGGCAGCTTTCCGGCATTATGCGATGGAATACAGGTTTACCTACAGGGGTTTCCCCATTCGACGAAAGCCAGTGGGCAACGAGTTGGAACGTTCAATCCAACACCACTCCCACGACGCCGGTTCATTCTTGCTCGAACAAGCCAAAGGACTCGGCACCCAAGATTTTTGGTTCCTGCGGTACGACGGCTGTGTATCAAAGCATGCGGGGCGCTTATCCAGGCGAGAGTGGGCCGAGGAATTACCTCCGCTTCCCGGGTTATTTTGATTTAGACCTCGGGCTTTCGAAAGCATTCAAAATGCCGTGGGAAGGTCATCAATTGGCATTGCGTTGGGATGTTTTTAACGTAACCAACACTCAAAGCCTGACCGGCATTGTGGATTTTTCAGTAGCGCAGGATCCTGGGTCGAACCAGCTAAGTCCGCCGCCGGACTGGGGCAATTTCTTTCAGATCCAGGGACAACCTCGGGTCATGCAGATCGGTGTTCGATATTCGTTCTGAATCGACTCTGCAAATTTCAACGGCTGGGCTCTCGCCCGGCCGTTTTCTTTTTGCTTCTGCTATCGTTGCCATGCTGAACTATGCGACGCGAGTATCCGCGGCAGGCGCTGGTTGGGGTTGGGGCGCTGATCGTGCGAGACGGGCGGGTGGTGTTGATCAAGCGCGGGAAGGCGCCGCTGCTGGGGGAGTGGTCTATCCCTGGGGGGCTGCTCGAATTGGGGGAGACTACGCGGCAGGGGGCGGAGCGCGAAGCGTTGGAAGAGACCGGGTTGGTGGTGCGGGCGACGGAACTGCTGGGAGTGTTTGATCGGATTGTGCCGGAGGGGGAGAGGACGCTTTATCACTACGTGCTGATTGATTTTTTGTGTGAAGTGGTTTCGGGGGAGTTGCGGGCGTCGGGAGATGCGGCGGATGCGCGGTGGTTTACGGGAGAGGAAGTTGGTGGGCTGGCGCTGCCGGAGGATACGGCAGTGGTGATTCGGCTTGCATTGGAGAGATGTAGACGCTAGTTGCTTTCGCCCCTTCGGGGCTGCGCTGGCTTTTAAGAACTCCCAGGGCTCACGCCCTGGACTGCATTATCGCGCCGCTTCGCGGCTGGGAAGACCTCATAGCGATTCGAGAAAAGCTTTTCAACCTGCAAGAATACGGTATGGCTATCGGGAAAGCTTTTAACCGCAAAGGTCGCAAAGAAACCGTTGCGGTGCAATGTGCCGCTCTCATCTTTCCAATCTGGCAGATTTGAATTCTCGGAGCGCGAAATTTTCTAGTCCGCTTTGCGAGGGCGTTCAGCGTTCGAAAGCTGGCCGCTTGTGCTGCCGTCAGTGCGCGCGATGGGGCACTCTCCTATGACAGTGGATGGCCCTGACTCCCTTGCTCTGGTCATTGGAAGTCAAAGTCCCCGCCCTGTCGCGCAAAAAACGCGCGCCAAGGACGGGGCACCCTCGCGGATTATTTTCATGCCTGCGTCAGCAAACACAAGGTCTCTCGACTACGCGGCGGACTGTTCGTCCGCCGTTTCGCTCGAGATGACATTGCATACTTGCGAATCGAGATGACATCGCATATTTGCGATCGAAGATCACATCGCATCTCAGGGTGCGGCGGTTATTGCGGCGCGGGCTTCTTGCACAATCGTAAGGAAGAGGCGCGCGGTCTGAGTGATTTCCTTCATCTCGCCGGATTTCAATGCCGAAGCGTGGACGAGTTCGCCGCCGACGCCGAGGGCCTCGGCTCCGGCTTGGATGAATTCTGCGGCGGTCTGCAGGTTGACGCCGCCGGTTGGGACCATGGGAATCTGCGGCAACGGGGCTTTCAGGGCCTTGATATATTTCGCGCCGCCGATTGTTCCGCAGGGAAAGATCTTTACGAAGTCGCTGCCGGCGCGCCAGGCGGCGATCACTTCGGTTGGCGTCAGCGCTCCCGCCATGATGGGTTTGCCTAAGCGATTGGCGAGTTGGACTGTGCCAAGGTCGAATCCTGGGCTGACTAGGAATTCGGCGCCCGCATCGATGCAGCGCTGAGCGGTTTCGGCGTCGAGGACGGTGCCTGCGCCGAAGAGTACGTCGTTGCCGAGTGTCTTGACCAGTTCGCCGATGAGCTCGATCGCGCCGGGGACGGTCATAGTGACTTCCACGAGGGGAATCCCGCCCTCGCAGATGGCTTCAACCGCTTGCTTCGCCCGAGCGGTCGAAGATGCGCGGACGATGGGGACGATGCCGATTTCCGTGATGCGGTTGCGGATTTGATCGCGGGTCATAAAGTCAAAAACTCTTAACCACAGAGGGCACAGAGGAAAACCATTTGCGCCGAACTTAAATTTTATCTTGCGATTCGCGCGCCGGTTCCTTTCATTAGTTGCAGGACTTCGTTCTTCGTTGCCATGGTTGTGTCTCCGGGAGTAGTCATGGCGAGAGCGCCGTGCGCGGCTCCGCATTCGACTGCCCATTGCGGACCTTGTTCGGCGAGAAAACCGTAGATCAGGCCCGAGGCAAAGGAATCACCGCCGCCTACGCGATCGTAGATCTCGAGATTCTCACGATTCTTTGCTTCGTAGAAGGCGCCGTCGGCGTAGCAGATTGCGCCCCAATCGTTTACGGTCGCGGTTTTGGCTTTGCGCAAAGTAGTCGCGACCACCTGGAATGGAAACTCTTTCACAACTTCTTTGATCATGCCCTTGAACGCTTCGACTTCGATCTGTGAGATGTGCTCGTCCATGCCTTTGACTTCGAAGCCGAGAGCGGCGGAAAAATCTTCTTCGTTGCCGAGCATGACGTCGATGAGCGGCGCGAGGCTGCGGTTCACTTCCTGGGCGCGCTGCTTGCCGCCGATCGACTTCCATAGTGAAGGACGGTAATTGAGATCGTAGGAAACGATGGTGCCGTGCTTGCGAGCGGCTTTCATCGCCGCCATTGCGACATCCGGCGTGCCTTCGGACAAAGCGCAGAAAATTCCGCCGCAATGAAACCATCTGGCGCCGTGCTTGCCGAAGATTTCTTCCCAATCCACGTCGCCGGGTTTCATTTGCGAGATGGCAGTCTGGCCGCGATCGGAACAGCCGAGTGCGGCGCGGACGCCGAATCCGCGCTCGACAAAATTGAGGCCGTTGCGGACCTTGCGGCCGACACCGTCGTCGGGCATCCAGCGGACGATCTGATGCACGCCGCCCTGATACATGAGGTCTTCGACCAGACGGCCGACGGGATTATCGGCGAGCGCGGTGACATGGGCGGTTTCGAGATCAAAGCAGCGCTTGAGGCCACGGGCGACGTTGTATTCGCCTCCGCCTTCGAAGACCTCGAAGTGGCGAGTGGTGGCGATGCGGTGGTCGCCGGGATCGAAGCGGAGCATGACTTCGCCGAGGCTGACTTCGTCCCAGCGGCATTCGGATTTCGGCTTGATCTTGAGTGACATGAGTGAAACGAAATTTTACACAGAATGAAAGGTTCGTGCTGCGAGACGTCAGCGTTCAGCGATCAGCCATCAAGAAAAGACTGCGCGGAGGAATTTCTTTCGCATCTTCGATGCTAAGCCATTGTGCATGAACCCCAGGCCTTACGGCCTGGGCTGCATTCTTGCGCCGCTTCGCGGCTCATCGTCGCGGTCGGCGAATATGTCCCGGTTGCTTCGGCGAAATATCTCAGTTGATCGCCTGGGGGTTTAGCCCGAGTCGCAATGAACGGTTACGGTTTGATCTGACTGTGTTCGGCGCGGTCCCGCTTGAGATTTACGCACAAACGAAAGAACTGACCTATCTCGATCTCGGGCGGAAACTGGCGGACGAACAGTGGGTGCATCCGATTGAAGACTGTCTCGCAAACCAGACGCGATTCTGGATCAACGACATGCACATTGTCACGCTGGTTGAGGTGCAGGCGTACAGGGCATGGCCAGGCGCCGATTTTGTGGAGCGCGTCAGCGCTCTTGCGATGATTCTGATTAAGATATCGGAATGGCTTTTGTTTCGGTGACTCGGTTGCGAGTGCGGTCGTTGCGGTTTCTGCCCATGTTTCTGATTGGATCGTTTCGCTCGGCGCAGCAGGCGAAGTCGGCCGAGGGAAACCTGGCGGTGGCGTTGCTGCGCCAGCCGAAGAACACTTACTGGACTCGCACGGTGTGGACGTCGGAGGCGGCGATGAAGGCGTTCATGCTCGCGGGCGCGCATCGCGGTGTGATGCGCAAGCTGCTGAACTGGTGCGACGAGGCAGCATTAGTACATTGGACGCAGGATTCTACGGTTCCGCCTGAGTGGCCGGAAGCGCGCGAGAAGATGCAGTCGATTGGAAGGACGTCGAAGGTGGATCATCCGTCGGAGGATCAGCGGACGTTCAGGATTCCAGAGTTGAGCGTGCCAATCAGAGAGACGAAGCTGAAGTAGGGTTTATTAGGGGGCGCGGGCAGGCGTGCCCACGCTTTCGATTCTTTCGCCCTTTCAGGCTTGTTCAAACTACTCTATCCCAGGGCTTACGCCCTGGGCTGCATTATTTCGCCGCTTTGCGGCTAAACCTCAGGATTAGGAAGGGCGTAATGGCAAACAAAGTCCGGTGGGGAGTTTTGAGTACGTCACACTTCGCGCTCGCCAAAGCGGTGCCGGCGATGCAGAAGGGCGAGTGGAGCGAGATCGCCGCGATCGCTTCGAGAGACAAGAGCAAGGCGGAAGATGCCGCCCGGAAGCTCGGCATCCGCAAAGTGTATGGGAGCTACGAGGAGTTGCTGGCGTCTCCGGAGATCGAGGCGATCTACAACCCGCTGCCCAACCATCTGCACGTGCCCTGGTCCATCAAAGCAGCGGAAGCGGGCAAGCATGTGCTGTGTGAAAAGCCGCTCAGCATGAACGTGGCTGAAGCTCGCCAGTTGATCGCTGCGCGAGACAAGACGGGAGTCAAGATTGGCGAAGCCTTCATGGTGCGGACGCATCCGCAGTGGCTCAGGACGCGTGAACTGATCAAGTCCGGGCGAATTGGCGAGCTGCGGTCGATTGCAGGGCTGTTCAGCTACTTCAATCGCGATACCTCCAATATCCGCAATATTGTTGAGACCGGTGGCGGCGCGCTGATGGATATTGGCTGTTATCCGATCAATACGTCTCGATTTATCTTTGGCGAAGAACCTTCGCGGGTTCTTGGGCTCATCGAGCGCGATCCGGAGATGAAGACGGACCGGCTGAGCTCTGCCATTCTCGACTTCCCTTCCGGCCATGCGATTTTCACGGTCAGCACGCAGCTTGTGCCGTACCAGCGCATGCAATTTCTGGGGACCAAGGGCCGCATCGAAATTGAGATTCCGTTCAATGCGCCGAAAGACCGGCCTTGCCGAATTTTTATCGATGACGGCGGAGATCTCTTCGGGCAGAACATCAGTGCCGAGAGTTTTCCCACGTGCGATCAGTACACGATTCAGGGCGATGTGTTCTCGCGCGCGATTCGGGAAGGTGGCGAGGTGCCGGTCCCACTCGAAGATTCGATTAGAAACATGGCGGTGATTGAGGCCGCATTTCGCTCGGCCGAGACTGGAACGTGGCAGTTCCCCGCGGAACTCTTGGCTGCGACCGCGTGACTCCGGATTACGCACTCGGCTTTTCATCCGATGACGTGGATGGTTGATAGCGGAGAAGGTTCCCCGCGAGCGGATGGAACGTTCCGAATTCACGTTTTCAGGGGTAAACTCGCTCACAGGCACTTAAGAAAGAACATGAAATCCATAATCGCATTCTGCGTTTTGGTTTTGGCTATCAGCCTCATCGCTCGGAGCGCCACGTCAAATGAAGTGGATGTAGACCGCACCAAGCTGCTGGCGCTCGAGAACGCCTGGAACCAGGCCCAACTGCATCATGACGCCGATGCGGTTGGACAGCTTCTGCCGGAGAGCTACATCTACACCGACTATGACGGCACGGTCATGAACAAGGCGAAATTTCTTGAGGACCTCAGAGATCCGGATTACAAAGCGACGTCATTGACGAACACTGACATGCAGGTCATTCCTTATATGAATGCTGCCATTGTGATTGGGACTTACCACTCGAAGGGGACGTACAAAGGCAAGCCGTTCGACCACGCCGGACGATTCACGGACACGTGGATTTTTCAGGACCGGAAGTGGCAGTGTGTGGCGACGCATACGAACCTGGTAAGCAAGTAAGAATCGAGTTCACCACAGAGACACAGGGGCACAGAGAAAACCTTTTAACGGATGCGTGGGTGTTCGCCTTTCAACGGTGAAGTACGACGCCTGCGATACCAGCCGCGACGATCAGGATTGGCTCGGGGATCTTCCAGCGGAAAATGATCAGGAGAGCGACTGCGGCGATCAATCCCGTGCCCCAGTCGTGGACTGCGCGGCGACCGAGCACATACACCGCGCCGGCGATCGCGCCTGTGGCTGCGGCCGTCACTCCCTCCAATGCTGCGCGGGCCTGCGGATTGCGCGCGATCTTTTTGAAGTACGGGCTTACGAAAAGCACGACCAGATAAACGGGCACGAAGACGCCGGCCGCAGCGGCCATTGCTCCCCAGGGACCGGCGACCAGATATCCGATGAAGCCGGCGGTGATGACGACTGGGCCGGGAGTGATCATGGCGACGGCGACCGCGTCAAGGAATTGGCGGTCAGTAAGCCAGTGATGCTGCTGAACGACTCCGCCGTAGAGGAACGGAACGATAGCCAGACCGCTGCCGAAGACGAACGATCCCGCTTTGGTGAAAAACCAGAGGAGCGCAACAAATTTGCTTTTCGCGGTAATCGCGGCACCGGACAGAACCACCATGACGCTGACCTGTGGCTGAGGGACACGGGTTTCAACGGCTTTGGCGAGATAAGCAACGACTCCGGCGAGCAGGAACAGCCAGAGAATTTCGCGCCCGGTGATTGCGGTTGAGAGCGCCAGAACGGCAAAGATCGCCCACCTTACGGAATCTTTGCCAAGAACCATCTTCGCAAGTTTCCAGGCCGAGCGGGCGATGATGGCGACGACTGCGGCGCCGATTCCGTAGAAGGCTGGTTGCATCCAGGGGAGCCCGCCGAAACGAACGTAGGCTGCCGAGATCGCGAGCACCATTAAGAATGAAGGGCCGATAAACGCGAGGCCAACCAGAGACGCGCCAAAGATGCCTGCGCGCAGGTATCCGAGATAGATGGCGAGTTGTGCTGCCAGCGGTCCGGGCGCGAGTTGCGCCAGAGCCAGGCCTTCCATGTAATCCTCTTTCGAAATCCAACGGCGGCGCTCGACGAGATCTCGCTGCATGTATCCGACAAGCGCAATGGGCCCGCCGAAGCCGGTGGCACCGAGCCAGAGGAAGTAGGAGAGGAAGCGAGAGAGGGAGACGGGGGTGGTAGGGGTAAGACCCGGCTCGGGATTTACGACTGAAATCATGGAAGGCAGTTTCGAGTTTCAGGTTTCGAGTTTCAACAACGTTCGACGATCTGCGGGCGCGAAACTTGAAACCCGAAACCGGAAACTCTATTTTTTTGAATTCGTCTTGTCCAGCGCGGCTTTCAACCCGTGCGCCAGTTTGACTGCGTCGTCATTCGCCCAGAAGTGCATGAAGAACAGGCGCGGCTCTTCGCTGAGCATGTGACTGTGAAGGGCGGTGACCTGGATTCCGTTCTCACGGAGCGCGGAGATCACGGGATTCACTTCACTGCCGAGCAGGACGAAATCCCCGGTGATTGCGGCTTTGCCACTTCCTGTTTGCTGGAAGTTGATGGCGGTCGAGATGCCCATTGATGCGGGAATCTCTATGCCATGATCGCGAATGGTTTCGGCGCGAGCGACTGCGAATTGGTATATCCCACCGTTGTCTTTGCCTTTGCGGCCGAGGGCCTGGTCAACCTTATCGGTGTCGAGATCGATCTTTGTCGTGCTGGCGGCAGCGGCTGTCTCCGGCGGCGTTCCAGTTTCAGCAAGCGCATCGTGAATTGCCTGGGCCAGCTTGGCGGCGCTGCCATGGCCGGCGATGTGCATGTACATCACTCTTGGCGACTCATGCAGCACGTGATTGTGCAGGGCGGCGATCTCAAGACCGCCGGCCTGAAGCTTTGCCATCACAGGCGCGACTTCGTCTTCGGCAAGCACGAGGTCGCCCATCACCATGGAATTATTGCCACTTGCCGAGAATGCGCACCAGGAGCCGAGAGCGAGTCCGGGTTTGATAGGTGTACCCGCGACTGTGACCTTGAGGTCTTTGCGCGGCATGCCGAATTTCAGGACGCCGTCGGGTTGTACTTTGCCGGTTCGGCCGAGGGCGGCTTCGACGGGCTTCCATTCTGGCGGAGTTTGGGCTGAACTTTCCGGTTTTAGACCGGCAACGGCGGCAAGCAGGATGAATACGAATGTAAGGCGAGCACGACGTTCTTTCATTGCATCCTCGTTTGTGACGTAGGAATGATACTCCGGAAGGGTCGCCGGGTTGTCTGAACGCGCCAGACATGAACTAACGCTTCAGCCTGATTACGTTGGGCACTTTGAGCGATCAAACGAAAGTGTGAGACTCGGTTAGAAACACCAGGTCCCTCCACGCGCCGGATGATTCGCGTGCAAATCATCCGACTTGGTCGGGATGACATTTTTTTGGGTGCATGACAGAAAGAAGGTTTATGAGAGCTGCATCGATTGTGCTTGTTCTCGTGGTTTCTGCGGCGCTTCCGGCAATTTGCGCCAATGACGCGGATGCCGATCGCGGCAAGCTGATTGCGCTCGAAAATGCCTGGAACCAGGCGCAGATGGCGAAGGACGTTTCAGGGGTCGAACAACTGCTGGCGCCGATGTTTATTTACACCGACTACGACGGCGTGGTGCAGGACAAGAAGAAATTCCTGGACGATCTGAAGGATCCTGCCTATCGCGCGACCAGCATGATCAATGACGACCAGCAGGTATTCCCTTATCACAACGCGGCAATCGTGGTTGGCACGTATCACACCAAGGGGACCTACAAGGGGAAACCGTTTGAGCACCGCGGGCGGTTTACGGATACATGGATGTATCAGGACGGCCGGTGGGTTTGCGTGGCGTCGCACATCAGCTTGATTAAAGGATAGCCTTCCGACGAGAAAAGTGGTCGCCGCGACGAGATTCAAGCCTTTGACATCCGGTCTTCGAGGTCGCTCGATCGATTCAGGTCAACCTGAGGCAAAGTTCCTCCCGACGCCTTCGAGACCGGCAAGTGCGATTTAGCAAGTACGACTGTCAGTCCTTCTTCAATGATTGAAGACACTGTCCTACCTTTTTCTGCGGCTCGTTTCTTCGCTTTGCGCAATAGGTCGTAGAAAAAGCGCGTTGAAATCCGCATATATAAAAGCATACCTGTAGATGAACCTCAGTGCCTAAAGGCCTAAGAGTCCTAGCTTCTTATCGGCACGACTGGAAGTCGTGCCCTTCCCGGTAGCGCCATCGGCGAGAGCGATAAGGGCGCCGGAGTTTTGCAAACAAAAAAGGTCGGACAGGAATGTCCGACCCAAGTGGCTCGTGCCGAATTCTGCATTTCGCGGGCGAGACGCCCGCGCCCATAAACTATTCTTTTTCTTCCTTCGGTACGGATTCCTCTGCACCTTCGGCTTCGCCGCGCTGTTGGGCTTCGGCTTCTTCCATGGCTTTGCGCGTTTCTTCGGCTTTTTTGGCGCGGATTTCGGCGCGCTTTTGGCGCTTTTCGTCGAGGACCTGCTCACTGCCGAGCAGTTCGATGAAGGCCTTGTCAGTGGCGTCGCCTTTGCGCCACGCCGTGCGAACAATGCGCGTGTATCCGCCGTTGCGGTCCCCGAAGCGCGGGCCGATGGTGTCGAAGAGTTTCTTCACGGCCTCATCGGTCATGAGATACGCAGCGGCTTGACGGCGGGCGGCGAGGTCTCCGCGCTTGCCGAGGGTGATCATTTTTTCGACAGACGGGCGCAGCGCCTTGGCTTTGGGAACCGTGGTTTCAATGCGCTCTTCCATAATGAGCGAAGTGGCCATGTTCCGCAGCAGAGAGCGGCGGTGAGAGGTGGTACGTCCGAGTTTGTAGCCGGATACTTTGTGACGCATGGTTGACCCCAGTTGTCAGTGGTCAGTTGCCGGTTGCCAGTCCTGGCGCACGCGCCATTCCCGAACTTCCAACACACCGGCGGTCCTAACCCAAATTTTCAAATCACCAAAGCCAGTCGTAATGAGCGGTTTTACTGACCACCGACCACCAGCCACTGACCACTTGTAGCGCGGGCGATGGCGCCCGCGCTACACAACTCAGTAATCGTCCGGGCCGTAGGCTGAGGCCGGCAGGACCTGATTCGACGTTGGGCCGGGGACTGCGTTCCCGTGCTCGTCGATCTTCATGCCCAGGCTCAAACCCATGGTGCCCAGAATTTCCTTAATTTCATTCAGCGACTTGCGGCCAAAGTTTTTCGTCTTCAGCATCTCGGCTTCGGTCTTCTGCACCAGCTCGCCGATAGTCTGAATGTTCGCGTTCTTCAGGCAGTTGTAGCTGCGAACGGAAAGCTCGAGCTCTTCGACGGAACGGTTCAGGTTCTCGTTCTTGATTTCCGGCTTGCGCTCTTCGGAACTGACTCCGGTCTCGATATCTTCCTCGAAGTTGATGAAGATATTCATGTGGTCTTTAAGCAGCTTGGCCGCGAGACCAATCGAGTCGGCCGGAGTGATGGAACCGTTGGTCCAGACTTCGAGCGTGAGCTTGTCGTAGTCGGTGATCTGGCCGAGACGCGCTGCCTCGACCGTGTAGTTGCATTTGCGCACCGGCGAGTGGACGGAGTCGATCGGAATAAAGCCGAGGCCCAGATCTTCGTCGAAGTTCTTGTCGGCGGAGACGTAGCCGCGGCCGCGCTTGAGGCGCATTTCCATATCGAGCTTGCCGCCTTCGCTGACGGTCGCGATGTAAACGTCTTTGTCGAGGACTTCGACATCGGCGTCGGCTTCGATCATTCCCGAGGTGACAACACCCGGCTGATCGGAGCGCAGATAGATGGCCTTGGGCGCGTCGCCGCTCAGCTTGAACGGGACTTGCTTCAGGTTGAGGATGATGTCGGTCGCGTCTTCAACCACGCCGGGGATGGACTGGAACTCGTGCAGCACGCCTTCGATCTTGACGGCGGTAACCGCGGCGCCTTCGATCGAGCTCAGCAGCACGCGGCGAAGCGCGTTGCCGATGGTGGTGCCGAAGCCGCGCTCAAACGGCTGCGCCCAGAAGATTCCGTACTTGTCGGTGAGGGTTGAGGTATCAACTGCGAGACGTTTTGGTTTTTGAAAACCTTTCCAAAGCATGTGTTTCTCCTTCGGCCATATGGCTCAATGCTGACTCGCTCAGTGGTCCGACTGAGGTCAGTGTCAGCAAAGGCTGATCTGGCACGAAAAGGGACCGGAAAACCCGTCGTACGTCGTTTGTCGTTCGTCGTTCGCTAAAACCTCGGTGCTCGGTTTTGCGTACGACGGACGACGTGCGACGAACGACGCCTTGCTACTTGCTATAAAGCTCAACGATCAACTGCTCATTCACCGGCAGCTGAATGTCTTCACGTTTGGGCAATGCCAGTACGCGGCCCTTGTAATTGTCGCGGTCGATTTCGAGCCACGTGGGCTGGCCGCCGTGAGCGGCGAATTCTTTCGCCTGCTCGAGAATCGGGAGCTTGCGGCTGCCTTCGCGGATCGCGATCTCTTCGCCGACGCTGACCTGATAGGAAGGAATGTTGACCTTCCGTCCGTTCACGGCGACGTGCCCGTGACGAACCAACTGGCGCGCCTGGCGGCGTGAAATTCCGAAACCCAGGCGATAGACGACCGTGTCGAGACGGCGCTCGAGTTGCTGCAAAAGCAACTCGCCGGTCACGCCCTTCGACTTCGAGGCCTTCTCAAAGTAGTTGCGGAACTGGCCTTCCTGGGTGAAATAAATCCGCTTGGCCTTTTGCTTCTCGCGCAACTGCAGGCCGTAGCCTACGACTTTGGCCTTGCGGTCCTTCCCGTGCTGGCCGGGAGCGAAGTTACGCTTTTCGACGGGACATTTATCGGTAAAACATTTTGGCCCTTTGAGGAACAGCTTCATGCCCTCGCGGCGGCACAGACGACAGACTGCATCTTTGTAACGTGCCAAGTTTGCTTCTCCTTATTGGAACCGGTTTACAGGATTGGCTTCCCTTCTTCCCGGTTGAAAGTCTCGTCGTATACATCGTTCGTCGTTCGCGAAAAACCTAAACGACGCTGCTTGCAACAGCTGAGACGTAGCGGAGCTACGTCTCTACATCAAACTCGTCTGCGCTTCGGCGGACGGCAACCGTTGTGCGGAATGGGCGTGACGTCTTTGATCGCGCGGACTTCTATTCCTGCAGCGGACAGGGCGCGGATGGCCGACTCACGGCCCGATCCGGGGCCGCTGACGCGCACTTCGACGCTGCGGACGCCGTGATCGCGGGCCATGTTGGCGGCGTTCATTGCGGCCTGCTGCGCCGCAAATGGCGTGCCTTTGCGCGATCCGCGAAAACCGAGCGAACCTGAACTCTTCCAGGAGAGCACGTTGCCCGCCTGGTCAGAGATGGTCACGATGGTGTTGTTAAAAGACGCCTGGATGTGCACCACGCCAAACGAGACGTGCTTGCGCTCCTTCTTCTTGAACGTCTTCTTCTTGCCTTTTTTCTCCGGCGCCGCTGCGCCGGCTGCTGCTGCGGGTTTAGCCATGTAAAAACCGTCCTTGGTCGTTGGTCGTTGGTCGTTGGCAAAGTCCAAATCACGCTGACGACCGTAACGTCCCAACAAACAGTTCGAAACGCAATGCCAAATCACATGTCGTTCCCGCTGGTTTGGCCAACGACCAAAGACCAACGACCAACGACGCCTTTAGGTTTTCGCCGTCGCTTTCTTCTTCATCGCGACTGTGCCTTTGCGCGGACCCTTGCGGGTACGGGCGTTGGTGTGCGTGCGCTGTCCGCGGACCGGAAGGTTGCGGCGATGGCGGTATCCGCGATAAGAACCGATTTCGATGAGCCGCTTGATGCTCATGGAAACTTCCTTGCGCAGATCGCCTTCGACCAGGCCTTCGCCTTCGATCACCTGGCGGATGCGGTTCACTTCGTCTTCGCCGAGGTCCTGGACCTTTTTCATGGGGTCGACCTTGGCTTCGTCGAGAATGCGCGTCGCGCGCGGCACTCCGATTCCGTAAATGTAAGTCAGCGCGATAAACGACCGCTTGTTACGCGGAAGATCGACGCCTGCAATGCGTGCCATGTTTCTCCTAAATCAGCTTCTAGCTGCTAGCTTCTAGCTCCTAGCAATCCCATGTGCGCCAAGCGATTGCTAAACGCTAGCGGCTAGGAGCTATCCCTGTCTCTGCTTGTGTTTCGAGTTCGTGCAGATCACCCGCACCACCCCACGGCGGTGGATGATTTTGCACTTGTCGCAAATTTTCTTAACCGATGCTCGAACTTTCATAATTCCCAATTCCTCTTGTAGAAACGTTGCTTTGCAACGTCTGAGACGTAGCGGAGCTACGCCTCTACACAATTACTTGTAGCGATACACAATCCTGCCGCGATTCAGATCGTAGGGCGAGAGCTCGACTGCGACTTTGTCGCCGGGAAGGATGCGGATGAAATTCTTGCGCATCTTGCCGGAAACGTGCGCCAGGACCTGGTGTTTGTTTTCCAACTCCACCTTGAACATGGCATTGGGCAGCGGCTCGACGACCGTTGCCATCACTTCAATCGCGTCTTCTTTGCTCATCAACCCCCAGTTGCCAGTGCTCAGCTGCCAGTTGCCAGTAAAACCACTGGCCACTGACGACCGATCACTGAGTCAAAATCAACGGCCCGTTCTTCGTCACTGCTACGCAGTGTTCGAAGTGGGCGCTGGAACTGCCGTCGGCGGTGACGGCGGTCCACTTGTCGTCCAAAACCTTCGCTTCCGGGCGACCCGAGTTCACCATCGGCTCGATCGCCAGCACCATGCCTTCGCGCAATCGCGTATTCGCGCCGTGCGAACGGAAGTTCGGAACCTGCGGCTCTTCGTGCAGCTTGGTACCGATGCCGTGACCAACGAATTCACGGACTACGCTGAACCCATTGGCTTCCACAAATTCCTGCACCGCGCCGCCGATATCGCTGATCGTATTGCCGATCTTCACTTGCTCAATCGCGCGGTACAGCGACTGCTCAGTCACTTCCAGCAACTTCTTTCGCTCTGGCGAAACGCTCTCGCCTACGGCGACGGTGATGGCGGCGTCTCCGTAATACCCATCCAGCACAACGCCGCAGTCGATCGAAACGATGTCGCCGGGCTTCAGCACGCGCTTTGACGATGGAATGCCGTGAACAATTTCTTCGTTCACCGAGGTGCACAGCACGCACGGATAATCGTAATAACCCTTGAACGCCGGCTTCGCGCCGGATTCTTGGATTCGCTTCTCGGCGTGGCGCTCCAGGTCCATCGTGGTCACGCCGGGCGAAACCATCTGCTTCAACTCATCGAGAATCTGGCGCACGATGTGCCCGCTGCGCCGCATCTTCTCGATTTCCGACTGCGATTTGCAAACGATCGCCACTACGCTGTTCCCTCGGCCGCGCCGTTCGCGTGCCCGTCAATTTCCTTCAAAATTGCCGCGGTTACCGCATCCACCGCTTGATCGCCATTGACCATTACGACGCGACCGAGTCGTTGATAATACTCGGCTACCGGGGTGGTCTGGCGCTCATACGTGTCCAACCGCTCGCGTATGACCTCTTCGCGGTCATCGTCGCGGGTGACCAGCCTGGCGCCATCTTTGTCGCAGATTTCGTCAACGCGCGGCGGATTGGAATAGACGTTGTAGATCGTCCCATCGATGGGACAAGTCCGCCGTCCAGTGATCCGAAGCAACAACTTATTATAATCCACCTGGATACGGATCACAATCGGCAGCCACGCCGCCCACTTCTCGCTGTCAAAGAACTCAAACTTCAAAAAAGCATCCAGCCATGCGGCCTGCTTCTGGGTTCGAGGAAAACCGTCAAGCACGAAGCCGCGCTGGGCATCGGGCTCACGAAGGCGCCAGGCAACGATGTCGCAGACCAGGTGGTCGGAAACCAGTTCGCCCTTTGCCAGCAGGTCACGGACCTGAATCCCAAGCGCGGTTCCCTGCTTCACGTGCTCGCGCAGCAGGTCGCCGGTTGAAACCTGCGGGATGTGGTAGTGCGCGGTGATCCTCTTTGACTGGGTGCCTTTACCAGCGCCCGGTGGCCCGAGGAGCACAATCGGCCCGATGTTACGCAACACATCCTCTGCCATCGAACTGGCCCCAGGCCGCTCCCGTGCGAAGATTACCGACATCCTTGATCCTCAGTGATCGGTGGTCGGTTGTCGGTAGTCAGCAATGCAACACTGACCACCGGCAACTGACCACCGACCACCGTATTACCAAGTCCTGCGCCCGCGGATCCGCCCGCTGCGGGGCGTGAATCCGTCGTAATGCCGCATGATCAACTGCGATTCGATCTGATTGACAGTGTCCATGGCTACGCCAACCACGATCAGCAGCGAAGTTCCGCCGAAATAGAAATTTACGTTCAGCCCGTTCAATACCCAATTGGGCGAATGCTCGAAAAAGCGTCCGACCGGCCCGGCCAGGTGATTGAGGTGAATGCCGACCATCATCCATTCCGGAATGAACGAAATGATGATCAGGTAAAGCGCGCCGACCAGAGTCAGGCGCGTCAGTATCTCGTTGATGTGGTCCGCGGTGCGCCGGCCGGGGCGAATGCCTGGAATGAACCCGCCGTACTTGCGCATATCTTCCGCCACCTGGTTTGGGTTGAACACGATCGAGATGTAGAAGTATGCGAAGAAGATGATGCCGAGCGCGTACAGCACTGTGTAAAGCGGCTCTCCCCATCGCAGCGCGTCGATGAGCCAGCCGAAATAACGGTTGTCGCGCAATCCGATGAAGATGGTCTGCGGAATGGTGACGATCGAGGACGCGAAGATCACCGGCATGACGCCGCCGGCGTTGACCTTCAAGGGCATGTGGGTGGACTGGCCCCCCATCATTTTTCTGCCGACGATGCGCTTGGCGTATTGCACGGGAATGCGGCGCTCACTGCGCTCGACGTAGACGATGAACGCCACTACTGCGATCATGACTACGATCAGAAGAGCCATGAGGACCGGTGTCAGCGGGCCCCAGGTAGCGTTTTTCGCTTTGTCAACCAGATCCGCAATGCCGCGCGGCAAGCCGACAACGATATTGGCGAAGATCAGGAGCGACATGCCATTGCCGATGCCGCGCTCTGTGATCTGCTCGCCCAGCCACATGATGAAGACGCTGCCGGTGGTCAGGGTGAGGACGGTCATCAAAATGAATCCCGCGCCGGGATTGGGGACGAAGCTGCCTGCCTTCTGCAGCCCGATGGCGATGAACGACGATTGCACCATGCTGAGCAGCAGCGTCAGATAGCGCGTGTACATCGTGATCTTCTTGCGGCCGAGCTCGCCTTCTCTCGAAAGCCGCTGCAGAGGCTCATAGAGAACGGTGAGCAACTGCAGAATGATCGACGACGTGATGTACGGCATGATGCCGAGCGCGAACACCGTCATGCGGCGAAACTGTCCGCCGGAGAAGAGATCTACGAAGCCCAACAGCGTGCCGCGGTTCTGCTCGATGTAGCGCTGGAAAAGCTCGGAGTTGATCCCGGGAATGGGGATGTGCGCGCCGATGCGATAGACGGCAAGCAGGCCAAGCGTGAACAGAATGCGCTTGCGGAGGTCCGGGATGCGAAAGATGTTGAGTAGCTTATCGAACATAAAACAGCTTTCAGCTACCAGCTTTCAGCTATCAGCCTTAGTGAGCTGAGAGCTGACAGCTGACAGCTATTTCAAGACCTCTACCTTGCCGCCGGCCTTCGTGATTTTCTCTTCGGCGGACTTTGAAAACTTGTGCGCTTGGACGGTGATGGCGGATGTGAGCTCGCCATCGCCGAGAATCTTCAAGCGGCGATTAGTGCTGATGACGCCAGCTTTGCGCAGAACTTCAGGATTAATGGTGCTCTCGCCAAGCGCCGCCAGCCTCTCCAGGTTCACGATGTTGTATTCCTGGCGGAAGACGTTGGTGAAACCGCGCTTGGGCAGGCGGCGATGGAGCGGCATCTGTCCGCCTTCAAAGCCGCGCATCATGCGCGAGCCACTACGCGAACGCTGGCCTTTGTGGCCGCGGGTCGAGGTCTTGCCCATACCCGAGCCCATGCCGCGTCCGACGCGTTTTTTGTTTTCGGAGGCTTTGCGGGGTTTGCGAATTGTAGAAAGGTTCATAAAAAGCTCTCAGCTCTCAGCTTTCAGCTATCAGTCGCAGCAGATTTGCTGAAAGCTGATAGCTGAGAGCTACTGCACTATCTCCACCAGATGCGGCACCTTGGCCACCATACCGCGGATGGCCGGAGTGTCGGGGCGCTCGATCACCTGGTTCAGGCGGGTGAAGCCGAGGCCACGGACTACTTTCTTATGTGTCACGGGCGTGCAGATCGCCGAGCGCACCCACTTCAATCGAATGCTGCCGCCATTTGAAGTTTTCTTGTTTGCCGTCATAAATCAGCTCTTAGCTTTTAGCTCTTAGCTCAAATCCACTGGCAACCGATCACTGACAACCGGCCACCGCTCTTACAGCTCTTCTGCTGCTTTGCCACGCACGCTGGCAACTGTTTCCTTGTTCTTCAGCTTGCGTAGCGCGTCGAAGGTCGCCTTGATCACATTATGCGGGTTGGTGGTACCGATCGACTTGGTCAGAATATTCTGAATTCCGACCGAGGTCATGATGGCGCGCACCGCGCCGCCGGCGATCACACCCGTTCCTTCAGGCGCCGGCTTCAGCAGGACCATGCCCGAGCCGAAACGTCCCAGGACGGCGTGCGGAATGCTGGTCTGAGTAAGATTGACGCGAACCAGGTTCTTCTTGGCCGATTCAATCCCTTTGCGGATTGCCTGCGGGACTTCCTTGGCCTTGCCGGAACCGTATCCGACTACCGCGGCGCTCGGATCTCCGACCACGACCAACGCAGCGAACGACAGGTTCTTTCCGCCTTTAACGACCTTGGTGACGCGGTTGATGGCCACTACCTGGTCTTTGAGCTGGTAGGCGCCGGCGTCGAGTTTTTTGACTACTGTTGGCATTCTCTAAGCTCTCGATCTCAGCCGCTAGCTACTAGCTTCTAGCTACTAGCAATCCCTTGTTCCAGACCTGGTTGCTAGAAGCTAGTAGCTCGAAGCTAGAAGCTGTTTTTCAGAATTTCAGTCCCGCTTCGCGCGCCGAATCCGCCAGCGCTTTCACGCGACCGTGATAAATGTACCCGCCGCGGTCGAAGACAACTTTCTCGATTCCTTTGGCTTTGGCGCGCTCGGCAATAGTTTTGCCGACACTCTTGGCCGCTGCCAGATTGCCGCCGGTGGTGCGGGATTCTTTCTTGCCTTCAGCACTGCTGGCTGCAACCAGGGTCTTGCCCTCGAGGTCATCGATGACCTGGACGTAAATATGGTTCAGCGAACGATAGACGTTCAGGCGCGGCCGCTCCGAGGTGCCGAGCACCTTCTTGCGAATGCGTTCATGCACCCGGCGGCGAGTTATGTTTTTGGAAGTTTGTCTCAGCATTTCAGCTCTCAGCTTTCAGCCATCAGCCGTCAGGTACCCACATCAGATCGCAGCTGCAATGTCCAAGCTGAAAGCTGATGGCTGACGGCTGAGAGCTATTTCGCTCCCGTCTTTCCTACCTTCTTCTTCAAGCGCTCGCCCACAAAGCGCACACCCTTGTTCTTGTATGGATCGGGTGGGCGCAGGGCACGCATCTCGGCCGCGACTTGCCCGACTTTCTGGCGGTCGATGCCCGTAACCGTGAGCCGCGTCTGCTTGGGATCGACGGCAACGTCGATACCGGTCGGCAGCGGATACTCAATCGGGTGCGAGAAGCCGAGCGTGAACACAACCATGGCCTTGCCCTTCATCTCAGCACGGTAACCGATGCCGACGATTTCGAGCTCTCGCGTCCAGCCTTTGGTGACGCCTTCGACGGCGTTATTGACCAGGGCGCGGGTGAGTCCGTGCAACGCAGCCTGCGAATCGTTCTCGCGCAGGGCGACGATGTGGCCGTCCTGCTGCTCGACCTTGATGCCGCGAGGAATCACGGTGTCCAGTTTGCCTTTCGGCCCCTGCACCAGAGCGGTGTTGCCTTCAACTTTGACCGTCACGCCCTTGGGCAGTGCGATCGGCTTTTTTCCAATTCGTGACATAAAAGAAGCTCTCAGCTGTCAGCTTTCAGCTCTCGGTTTCTTGCTATCAGATTTTGCCGATAGCTGAAAGCTGAGAGCTCTTACCAAACTTCGCACAATACTTCGCCGCCGAGGCCTTGCTTGCGGGCCTGGCGTCCGGTCATGACGCCGCGGGGCGTGGTCAGGATGTTGATACCCAGACCGCCGAGCACGCGCGGAATCTCGGTGCGGCGCACATAGACACGGCAGCCGGGCCGGGAGACGCGGGCGACATTCGAGATCGCGGCTTCATTGTTGTTGTCGTACTTCAGGTAGATGCGGATGACCTTGTGGCCTTCCTCTTCTGCAGCCTTGAAATTGGAGATGTAGCCCTCCTCCTTAAGGATGCGGGCGATCTCCGACTTCAGGTTGGAAGCGGGAACATCCACCTTCTGGTGCCGCGCGCGGATCGCGTTGCGAATTCGCGCCAGCATGTCTGCGACCGGATCGGTCAACTTCATACGTTTTGCTTCTCCATGCTCACGCAGCACGTGAGCCGAACTCATCTACCTCGTCGTCCGTCGTTCGTCGTGCGCTTTTCGGTTTGCGTACGACAAACGGCCAATGACGCTTTTCCTACCAGGACGACTTCGAAACGCCTGGAATCTCGCCGCGCAAGGCCAGGCCGCGGAAACACAGGCGGCAGATGCCAAACTTGCGCAGATAAGCGCGCGGTCGTCCGCAGATTTTGCAGCGGTTGTGCTTGCGCGTCGAGAACTTCGGCTTGCGTGCGTCTTTAACTCGTTTTGCTGTGGTTGCCAAAAATCAGCTCCTAGCTTTTAGCTCCTAGCTTCTAGCAATCGCTGTCCGCCAAGATTCAATTTCTTCAGATGACCCGATGATCCGATCGCGGGATCACCCGATTCCTACGCCCGGAACGGCATTCCCAAATGCTTCAGCAGCGCTCGCGCCTGATTGTCGTCGCGCGCGGTGGTCACAATGGTTACGTTCATGCCTTTCAGTTTGTCGACCTTCTCATAGGAAATCTCGGGAAAGATCAGCTGATCGTGCAAGCCGATGGTGTAATTCCCGCGTCCGTCGAAGGCCTTGGTCGAGACGCCGCGAAAATCTCGCACACGCGGAAGAACAATGTTCACCAGGCGGTCGAAAAATTCATACATGCGGTCGCCGCGCAGCGTGACCATGGCACCGATCGGCATGCCTTCACGGACTTTGAAGGCCGCGATGGATTTTTTCGCACGCGTGACCACCGGCTTCTGCCCGGTGATGAGCCCGAGTTCGTTGACCGCGGGATCGAGCACCTTGGCATTCTGCGTAGCTTCGCCCACGCCCATGTTGACGACGATCTTGTGCAGATGCGGCACCGCCATGGGATTGGTGGCGTTGAATTCCTTCATCAGCGCCGGCGCGACTTCCTTACGGAAGCGGTCCTTCAGGCGCGGAGTTTCTTTCGCGCTGTGGCGCGCAGCTTCCGGCGCGCGCGGCTCTTCCTGTTGCGCTGCGCCCTTTTTTTCTCTTTTGTCTTTAGCCATAAATCCAGCTCTTAGCTTTCAGCTTCTCGCTTATTTCTTCGCGCCGATATCAGCGTCGCATTTCTTGCAGACCCGCACCTTATGGTCACCATGGATCTTGTGGCCAATGCGCGCCGGCTTCCCGCAGTTGGGACAGACCAACTGGACCTTGGAAAGCGAAACCGGCCTCTCCTGCTCGGCGACACCACCCTTGCTGCGCTGCGTGGGGCGCATGTGCTTCTTGACCATCATGACGTGCTCGACCAGAACTGTGCCTTTGTCCGGGAACACGCGCAGGACGCGGCCTTGCTTGCCTTTATCCTTGCCGCTTAACACTCTGACCGTGTCGTTGCGGTGGATATCGACTCGTTTGTGTGCAGTTGCAGTTTGCATAAATCAGTCTCAAAGTTTCGAGTTTCGAGTTTCGAGTTTCGAGTACGTCGCGAAACTAGAAACCTGAAACCCGAAACCGTGCTTACAGAACTTCCGGCGCCAGACTCACAATCTTCAAAAACTTCTTTTCGCGAAGCTCGCGGGCCACCGGGCCGAAGACGCGCGTGCCCACCGGCTCGCCGGCTTCGTTGATCAGGACAGCCGCGTTCTGATCGAAGCGGATGTAGGTGCCGTCACGGCGGCGATGCTCCTTGCGAGTGCGAACGATTACGGCCTTTACCACTTTGCCTTTTTGCACCTGGCCATCGGGCGCGGCTTCCTTCACGCTGGCCGTGACCACGTCCCCGAGGCTGGCGCGCAGGCCGGTCGCGCCGCCCAGCGGCAGAATCATCTGCAGCTTGCGCGCGCCGCTGTTATCGGCAACCTCGAGCATGCTTCGCATCATGACTGTCATAGCGATCTTCTCCGTGCGAAGCTGCTAGCTTCTAGCCGCTAGCTCCTAGCAATCTCAGGTTGCCAGCAGCTAGAAGCTAGGAGCTAGAAGCTTGCTTACTTCTGCTCCTGCGCTCCGGTAGTGACTTCCGGCACCAGCGCGGTCTTGCGAACGATTTCCTTGAGCTGCCAGCGCTTCAGCTTCGAAAGCGGGCGGGTTTCCTCTACGCGAACGACGTCTCCGATGTGGGCTTCGTTCTTTTCGTCGTGGGCATAGAACTTCTTCGCCTTCGAGATCACCCGCAAGTACAGGGGATGAGATTTCTGCCTCACCACCTGCACCACAATGGTCTTATTCATCCGGTTCGAGACCACCTTGCCGATCAATTCCTTGCGCCTTCCGGCGGCTTGCGTTTCCGGCATTACTTCTTCTCCCCTGCGGCGGCGCGCTCGCGAGCGATGGTCTTCACGCGCGCGATGTCCTTGCGCAAGCCACGGATCTTCTTCAAACTTTCGGTCTGGCCCATGTTCAGCTGAAACTTCAGCTTGAACAGTTCGTCCGCCATCTCACGTTGCTGATGACTGAGCTCTTCGTCGGTTAGATTTCTAATCTTTTCTGCTTCCATAGCTCTCAGCTTTCAGCTCTCAGCTTTCAGCAAATTCAACCGCTTAACTTGACGGCTGATCGCTGACAGCTGACAGCTTCAATGTGCCGTCTCTCTCTGCACAAAGGTCGTACGCAGCGGTAGCTTGTGCGACGCCAAACGCATGGCTTCGCTTGCATCCTGCGGCGACACGCCTTCCATCTCGAACAAAATTTTTCCCGGCTTCACCACGGCGACCCAATGATCGGGCGCGCCTTTGCCTTTACCCATACGGGTCTCGGCCGGCTTCTTCGTCACCGGCTTGTCCGGAAACAAACGGATCCAGATCTTGCCGCCGCGCTTGATAAAGCGGGTCATGGCCACGCGGCTGGCCTCGATCTGCCGGTCGGTGATCCAGCCGGGCTCAAGGACCTTCAGCCCGTAATCCCCGAAAGACAGCTCGCTGCCGCGCCAGGCTTTGCCGGTCATGCGTCCGCGCTGCTGCTTGCGGTACTTAACTTTTTTCGGCATCAACATAAATCGGCTCGCAAATGCAGAAGGAAGAATTCAGAATGCAGAAGTAAAACAACTCTAATTCTGAATTCTTACTTCTGACTTGACTTCCTAAAACGCTCCCACCGCCTGCGACTCGCGCTTCTTGGTCGGCAGGATTTCGCCGCGGTAGATCCAGGTCTTTACACCGATCACACCGTAAGTCGTGCGCGCTTCGCTGAATCCGTATTCGATGTCGGCGCGCAGCGTGTGCAGCGGCAGGCGGCCTTGCAGGTACCATTCGGAGCGTGCGATTTCGTTTCCGTTCAGGCGTCCGCTGACGCGGACCTTGATGCCTTTGCAGCCGAAGCGCAGCGCCGAATCTACCGCTTTGCGCATGGCGCGACGAAAACCGACGCGCTTTTCAAGCTGCAAAGCAATGGATTCCGAAACCAGTTGCGCATCGAGCTCGGGCTTGTGCACTTCCTGAATGTCGACGTACACCTCACGGTTAGTGCGCTTCTGCAGCTCCTGCTTGAGCTTGTCGATCTCGGCGCCTTTGCGGCCGATGATGATCCCCGGGCGCGCGGTCTTGATGATGACGCGCAGCTTGTTGCCGGGGCGCTCGACTTCAATCGAGCTGACGCCCGCTGACTTGAGCTTGTCCTTGAGCTCGCCCTTCAGCTTGACGTCTTCAAGCAGCAGCTTGTCGTAGTCGCGCTCGACAAACCAACGCGACTTCCACGGCTTGGTGTATCCCAGCCGGAACCCGTAAGGATGTACTTTTTGACCCATAAAACCTCAGTTGTCAGTGGCTAGTTGGCACTTGCCAGTAAATCAAAACCGATCTTGCAAATTGCTATTTCCTAGCTCCAGCTTTCTTGCCGACCGACTTCTTCTTCTTTGGCACCACTCGCTTCTTTTTGGCTGGCGCGGCGGAAGCTTTCTCTTCGCCAACCACCGTCGCCAGATCTCCAGTACCGTTCTTGCCGCGCTCCGCCAATGCGATTTCGATGTGGGCGATGCGGCGAACGTAGCGATAAGCCCGGCCCATCGGCGCAGGACGAATGCGCTTCATGCGCGGGCCGTCGTTTGCGACCGCGTGCTTCACGTACAGGTTGTCGAGATCAACGTCGAGGTTCTTCTCGCCGCTGAGATAGTTCGCATTCTCGACCGCCGAGCGCACCAGCTTTTCGATCTTGGGCGCAATGCGCTTTTTGGTAAAAGCCAGCGTGTTCAACGCTTCCTCGACGCGCTTGCCCTTGATGAGGTCCAGCACCAACCGCGCCTTCTGTGGCGAAACCCGAACGAATTTTGTTTGTGCTCTAAATTCCATTTTCGTTAGCTTTCAGCTGTCAGCTCTCAGCTCTAGGCCAAAAACTAAGAGCTAAGAGCTTGTCTCTACGCCTTCGGTGCCGGAGCTGCCGGCGCCGCACCTGCCGCCGGGGCCGGAGCTCCCGGTCCACCAGGAACGCCTGCCGGACGCGCTGCCGCTTCGGTCGCCGCCTTCATGGAGTGGCCCTTGAACTGGCGGGTAAAGCTAAACTCGCCCAGCTTGTGTCCGACCATGTTCTCGGTGACGTACACCGGAATAAACTTTTTGCCGTTGTGCACGGCGATGGTGTGTCCCACCATTTCCGGGATGATGGTGGAGCGCCGCGACCAGGTGCGCAGAACTTTCTTCTCGTTGCGCGAATTCATCTGCTCGATGCGCGTCGCCAGATATCCGTCAATAAATGCGCCTTTTTTGGTTGAACGTGGCATAAAGCAGCTTCTAGCTCCTAGCTCTTAGCTTCTAGCTTTTGGCCGGCGACTTATTGTCGACGACCGATGACTTATTTCGCCCTGCTCACAATGAACTTATCAGTACGCTTGTTGTTGCGCGTCTTGTATCCACGCGTCGGCTGTCCCCAGGGCGTTACCGGATGCCGGCCGCCGGAAGTTTTGCCTTCACCGCCGCCGTGCGGATGGTCCACCGGGTTCATCGAAACGCCGCGATTGTGCGGCTTCTTTCCCATCCAGCGTGTGCGTCCGGCCTTGCCGATGGTGACGTTTTCGTGATCGATGTTGCCCACCTGGCCGATGGTCGCCATGCAATCCTGCGAAACTTTGCGAGTTTCGCCGGAAGGCAGCTTCACCAGCGCGTACTCGCCTTCTTTCGCAACAAGTTGCGCCTGTCCGCCGGCGGAGCGTACCATCTGCGCGCCCTTGCCAGGTTTCAGCTCCAAATTGTGAATCACAGTGCCGGGCGGAATATTCTTCAGCGGCAGCGCGTTTCCAACCAGGATGTCCGCGTCGGGACCGCTTACGATTTTCGCTCCCTGCTTCAAACCATCCGGCTGCAGGATGTAGCGCTTCTCGCCGTCGGCGTATGCAAGCAGGGCAATGCGCGCCGAGCGGTTGGGATCGTACTCGATCGAAACCACCGTCGCCGGGATTCCGGTCTTGTCGCGCTTGAAGTCGATCGCCCGCAGCTTGCGCTTGTGGCCGCCGCCAATGAAGCGCATGGTTTTGTCGCCCGAGTTGCGCCGCCCGCCGGTCTTGTATTTCCGCTCAGTCAGCGGCTTGTACGGACGGTCGGTTGTCAAGTCCGCGCTCGAAAGCGTCGTGCGGTAACGCAACGTCTGGGTTGTTGGTCTGTAAGTCTTGATTGCCATAAAAGCTCTCAGCTGTCAGCTCTCAGCTTTCAGCCAAACGAGCCGCGGTTTTCTGACGGCTGATAGCTGATAGCTGATGGCTTCCTACAAATTCTGCGCGTACTCCGGCATCTTCTCGCCGGACTTCAGCTTCACGTACGCTTTTTTCCAATCCGCGCGATAACCGGCAAACTTTCCACGACGGCGCTCTTTGCCGGGATAATTCGCAGTGCGCACCGAATCCACTTTCACTTTGAAGATCGACTGAACGGCTTCTTTCACTTCGGTCTTCGTGGCCTTCGGCGCAACCTGGAACACCAGGGTGTTCTGGTTTTCCTTGATGCCGAGGCCCTTCTCGGTAATCACCGGCTTGCGGATGATCTGGTATGCCGATTTCATCAGGCGACCTCCGCCGCTTTCTTCGAACGCGTGCGCGGGCTGCGTGCCGACTTCTTCGGCTGCTTGCCTTCGCCCTCGACCGCCTGCTTCTGACGCCGCGAAACGGAATTCTTCAGCGACAACTGCAGCTTCTCGATGGCCGGCTGCGAGAAGATGGCGCGGTCGTAGCGCAACAGATGGAACGGATGCACTTCATTGCTCGCCACCAGTTCTATGCCGGCAAGATTGCGCGATCCGAGATCCAGGTTGCGATTGCCGTGGTTCGCGACTTCGACCAGCAGCGCGGTCTTGTCGACATTCAAATTGTCGAGCGCCTCCCGAAACAGCTTGGTTTTCGGCTCGTCGACTTTGAACGCATTCACCACGATCAGCTTGCCATCAGAAAATTTGGCGGCCAGCGCGGAGCGCAACGCGCCAAGCAGTTTCTTGCGGGGAAAGCTATAGGCGTGGGAATGCGGTTGCGGCCCATGCACGGTCCCGCCGTGACGCCACAGCGGCGAGCGGATGGAGCCGACACGGGCACGTCCGGTGCCCTTCTGCTTCCACAGCTTTTTGCCTGCGCCTGAAACCAGCTTCTTGTTTTTGGTGGCATGGGTCCCGGCGCGCTGCCCGGCGCGGTAGTGCTTCACCGCTTCCCACAACAGGTCTTCGTGGATCGCGCCAAAGACTTCGTCGGCCAGTTCCAGCGTGCCGACTTTCTTGCCGCTTAAATCGTGAATGTCAATCGTTGCCATGTTTGTTCTCAGCACCGCGGGCGAGGGCGCCCGCGCTACACTAACCCTTCTTCGCTGCCCTCTTGGCCGCCTTCAACGGATCAACCGTTGCCGCGCCGGCAAATCCGCGGCGCTCGCGCGGCGGATGCTTCGCTTTCGTGATCACCAGATATCCGCCGTTCGGGCCGGGCACGCTGCCCTCGACCACCAGCAAGTTGTCGTCTTTGTCCACGCCGAGCACGCGCAGGTTGCGAACAGTCACGCGGTCGTTGCCCATGTGTCCCGACATGCGCATGCCTTTGAACACGCGCGAGGGGAACGCAGACGAACCGATTGAACCGGTGATCTGGAACATGGATCCGTGCGACTTGGGGCCGCCGCCAAAATGATGGCGCTTCACCACACCCTGAAAGCCTTTGCCTTTGCTGACGCCGATGATGTCGACAAACTTTTCGCCGTCGAAGATTTCGACGAGGACCCGATCGCCAGCCTTTACGTTGGCGTCACCGTCGGCTTCGATCGGGACTTCCTTAATAAACTTCACCGGCGGCAAGTTGTTCTTCGCCAGATGTCCGCGCATCGGCTGGGTGAGACGCGATTCTTTCACGAATTCAACCAACCCGATCTGGGCGGAGTCGTATCCGTCTTTCGCCTGGCTCTTCGGCTGCGTGACCACGCAGGGTCCCGCCTGCAGCACCGTCGCCGGACGCACGTCGCCTTTTGAGTCGAACAGTTGCGTCATGCCGACTTTTTTGCCCAGAATTCCTGCTACCTTTGCCATATTTGCTCTCAGCTTTCAGCTGTCAGCTTTCAGCCTCTCAGAAGACTGAGAGCTGATAGCTGAAGGCTGATAGCTATTTATGTTCCTTCCCAAACGCCTTGATCTCGACATCAACTCCAGCCGGAAGATCAAGCTTCATCAGTGCATCCACGGTCTGCGGCGTCGGATCGAGAATGTCCAGCAGACGCTTGTGCGTGCGAATCTCGAACTGCTCGCGCGACTTCTTGTCCACGTGCGGCGAACGGAGAACGGTGTATTTGTTCTTCATCGTCGGCAATGGAATCGGCCCGGCAATCTGAGCGCCGGTGCGCTTCGCCGTGCTGACGATTTCCGTCGTGGACTGATCGAGCACGCGGTAATCGTATGCCTTCAGTCGGATGCGAATTTTCTCGTTTCCTATCACGTTTCTGTTTCCTTACCCCTTCCGGCCTACCGGAAGGAAAGAGCTGGCGGCAAGTTGCAAGCCGCAATTTCTAATTCAGAAATCAGATTTCAGAGTGCAGAATTGAAAACCGTCTTACTTCTGCATTCTTACTTCTAACCTCTGACTTCGCATTACTGAATAATCTCGGCAATGGCGCCTGAGCCTACGGTGTGGCCGCCTTCGCGGATGGCGAAGCGCAAGCCTTTTT